>NZ_CP081966.1:300000-600000 GCF_019823065.1 Pseudomonas mosselii | reverse complement strand
TCTGTTCTCGCCCTCGCTGTTCCGCGTACGGACCTTCGCTATCGGTATCCTCGGCAACCTGTTCGCCCGCCTGGGCAGCGGCGCCTTGCCCTTCCTCGTGCCCTTGCTGTTGCAAGTGGCGCTGGGCTATTCGCCGGCCCAGGCCGGCATGAGCATGATCCCGCTGGCGGCGGCGGCGATGCTCGCCAAGTCCATCGCCCGGCCGCTGATCGAGCGCCTGGGCTACCGCATCGTGCTGACCGGCAACACCCTGCTGCTGGGCCTGCTCCTGGCCAGCCTGGGGCTGGTCGACGAGCAGACACCCTATGCCGTGCTACTGGTGCAACTGGCGCTGCTGGGGGCGGTCAACTCGATGCAGTTCACAGCGATGAACACGGTGACCCTGATCGACCTCGACGATGCCAGCGCCAGCAGCGGCAACAGCCTGCTGTCAGTGGTCGCGCAACTGTCGCTGAGCCTGGGCGTGGCCTGCGCCGGTGCCTTGCTCGGCGGCTTCACCGCAGCCGGCAGCGGCGATGGCGTGCAGAGCACCTTGGGCGCCTTCCAGCTGACCTTCGTCACCATCGGCGTGATGGCCATGCTGGCGGCGGCAATCTTCCTGCAACTGGCACCGACAGACGGAAGGCGCGCTCGTCGTCCGGAAGAGCACGTCGAGTCGTAGGGCGAATGGCCATGAGGCTGGTAGACTGTGCGACATTTTTCGCTCCAGCCGCAGGCCCGCCTCGTGACCGTTGAAACCACCGCTTTTGCCACCCTACCGCTGTCCGCCGCCATGCTGGCCAACCTGGATGCCCTGGGCTACGCCTCGATGACACCAATCCAGGCCCAGAGCCTGCCGGTCATCCTCAAGGGCCAGGACCTGATCGCCCAGGCCAAGACCGGTAGCGGCAAGACCGCCGCCTTCGGCATCGGCCTGCTCAACCCGATCAACCCGCGCTACTTCGGCTGCCAGGCTCTGGTGCTGTGCCCGACCCGGGAGCTGGCCGACCAGGTGGCCAAGGAACTGCGCCGCCTGGCCCGCGCCGAGGACAACATCAAGATCCTCACCCTGTGCGGCGGCGTCTCGCTCGGCCCGCAGATCGCCTCGCTGGAACACGGCGCGCACATCATCGTCGGCACCCCGGGGCGCATCCAGCAGCACCTGGACAAAGGCACCCTGGTGCTCGACGGCCTCAACACCCTGGTCCTGGACGAAGCCGACCGCATGCTCGACATGGGCTTCTTCGACGCCATCGCCAGCATCATCCGCAAGACCCCGTCGCGCCGCCAGACCCTGCTGTTCTCCGCCACCTACCCGACCGGTATCGAGCAGTTGGCCAAGGACTTCATGCGCCAGCCGCAACAGGTCAAGGTCGAGGCCCTGCACAGCGACAGCCAGATCGAACAGCGCTTCATCGAGATCGACCCACAGCAGCGCCTGGAAGCGGTCACCCGCGTGCTCGGCCACTACCGCCCGCAGTCCTGCGTGGCGTTCTGCTTCACCAAGCAGCAGTGCGAGGACCTGGTCACCCACCTGACCGCCAAGGGTATCGTCGCCCAAGCACTGCACGGCGACCTGGAGCAGCGCGACCGCGACCAGGTGCTGACGATGTTCGCCAACCGCAGCAGCTCGGTGCTGGTGGCCACCGACGTGGCCGCTCGCGGCCTGGACATCGACGGCCTGGACCTGGTGATCAACGTCGAGCTGGCCCGTGACGCCGAGATCCACGTGCACCGCGTCGGCCGTACCGGCCGCGCCGGTGAGAAAGGCGTGGCGATCAGCCTGGTGGCCCCGGCCGAAGGCCACCGCGCCCAGGCCATCGAGGACCTGCAGAACAAGCCGCTGCGCTGGGAACAGCTGGACAACCTCAAGAGCAAGGGCGGCGAGCCGCTGCTGCCGGCGATGACCACCCTGTGCATTGGTGCCGGACGCAAGGACAAGCTGCGCCCGGGCGACATCCTCGGCGCGCTGACCGGCGATGCCGGGTTGCCGGGCAAGCAGGTGGGCAAGATCGCCATCTTCGACTTCGTGGCGTTCGTGGCGGTGGAGCGGGCGGTGGCCAAGCAGGCCATGCAGCGGCTGAACAGCGGCAAGATCAAGGGTCGCGCCCTGAAAGTCCGTATCGTCTGAAGACTTTTTGGGGCCGCTTTGCGGCCCCAGTTCTTGAAGAGGTAATTTCGTGCACTCCACCGACGTGATCATCCTCGGCGCCGGCGCCGCCGGCCTGATGTGCGCCCAGCTCAGCGCCCGCCGCGGGCGCCGGGTGCTGCTGCTCGACCACGCCAACAAGCCGGGCAAGAAGATCCTCATGTCCGGCGGCGGGCGTTGCAACTTCACCAACATGTACACCGAGCCCGCCAACTTCCTCTCGCACAACCCGCACTTCTGCAAGTCGGCACTGGCCCGCTACACCCAGTGGGACTTCATCGAGCTGGTATGCAAGCACGGCGTGGCGTACCACGAGAAGAAGCTCGGCCAGCTGTTCTGCGACAACAAGTCCAGCGACATCCTCGACATGCTCCTGGCCGAGTGTGACGAGGCCGGCGCCGAACTGCGCATGAACACCAGCATCGAGCGCATCGACAAGACCGAAGGCGGCTACACCCTGCAGACCAGCGCCGGTCCGTTCGCCTGCCAGTCGCTGGTGATCGCCACCGGCGGCCTGTCGATCCCGACCTTGGGCGCTACCGGCTTTGGCTACCAGGTCGCCCGCCAGTTCGGCCATGAATTGTTGCCGACCCGCGCCGGCCTGGTGCCGTTCACCATCACCGAGCCCCAGCTCAAGGCACTATGCACCGAGTTGTCGGGCACCTCGCTGGACTGCGTCGCGAGCTGCAATGGCATGAGCTTCCGCGAGAATCTGTTGTTCACTCACCGCGGCCTGAGCGGCCCGGCGATCCTGCAGATCTCGTCGTTCTGGGAAGCCGGCGACACGGTGCAGATCAACCTGCTGCCTGATCGCGACGCGTTGGAGTGGCTGCAGGGCCAGCAAGTCGAGCGCTCCAACAGCGAGCTGAAGACAGTGCTGGGCGAGGTGTTCACCCGCAAGCTGGCCAACCTGCTGGCCGAGCAGTGGTTCGTTTCGAAACCCTTGAAACAGTACACGCCGGCAGAATTGACCCAGATCGCCGAGAAACTGTCGGCCTGGCAAGTGATCCCGGCCGGCACCGAGGGCTATCGCACCGCCGAGGTGACCTTGGGCGGAGTCGATACCCGCGAGGTGTCGTCCAAGACCATGGAATCGCTGAAGAGCCCTGGGCTGTACTTCATCGGCGAGGTGCTGGACGTGAGCGGGCACCTGGGTGGTTTCAACTTCCAGTGGGCCTGGGCTTCGGCCAACGCGGCGGCGCAGTTCGTGTAGAGTAGAATCCATTCAGCAGCACGGAACGCTTCTTGCTGGTCTGTGCTGGAGCGCCATTTTTGGGAGCTGCTGCGCGGCCCCAAGACAGCCTCGACGCTACTCAACCGATCTCAGCCCAGGGCCATCATGTCATCGAGCTCGTTCCGCCATTCATTGCGTCGCCTGTGGGGCCAAGACAAGTTCAGCTACGCCATCCGCGTGACCATCGCACTCACCGGCAGCATGGCCTGGTGCTGGTACCAGAACGAGATGAGCCTGCTCATCCCGCTGTTCCTCGGCATCATCGCCAGTGCCCTGGCCGAAACCGACGATGGCTGGCAGGGCCGGCTCAGCGCCCTGCTGGTGACCCTTGGCTGTTTCGCCATCGCCGCGCTGTCGGTCGAGCTGCTGTTCCCCTACCCCTGGATCTTCGCCGTCGCCCTGGCCCTGGCGGCGTTTTCCCTGACCATGCTCGGGGCCTTGGGCGAACGCTACGGGGCGATCGCCTCGGCCACGCTGATCCTTTCGGTCTACACCATGATCGGCGTCGACCAGCGCGGCGGCGAAGTCAGCGACTTTTGGCACGAGCCGTTGCTGCTGGTCGCGGGCGCGGCCTGGTATGGCCTGCTGTCGGTGCTGTGGCAGGCGCTGTTCTCCAACCAGCCGGTGCAGCAGAGCCTGGCCAAGCTGTTCTTCGAGCTGGGCACCTACCTCAAGCTCAAGGCCAGCCTGTTCGAGCCGGTGCGCACACTCGACGTCGAGGCCACGCGCCTGGAGCTGGCCAAGCAGAATGGCAAGGTTGTGGCGGCGCTCAACGCGGCCAAGGAAATCATCCTGCACCGGGTCGGCAACAGCCAGCCGAACTCCAAGGTCAGCCGCTACCTCAAGCTGTACTTCCTGGCCCAGGACATCCATGAGCGGGTCAGTGCCTCGCACTACCCCTACAACGCGTTGACGGACGCCTTCTTCCACAGCGATGTGATGTTCCGCTGCCAGCGCCTGCTGCGCAAACAGGGTTCTTCCTGCCAGGAGCTGGCCCGCTCGATTCGCCTGCGCCAGCCCTTCGTGCTCGCCAGTGGCTACCCCGAGGCCCTGGAAGACCTCAATGCTTCGCTCGAGCACCTGCGCATCCAGAGCAACCCGGCCTGGCGCGGCCTGCTGCGCTCGCTGCGGGCACTGGCCGCCAACCTGGCCACCCTGGATCGGCTGCTCAGCGCCGCGAGCAACCCGGACAGCCTGGCCGACGCCAGCGACAGCAGCCTGCTCGACCGCTCGCCCCGCAACCTCAAGGATGTGTGGAAACGCTTGCGCACCCAGCTGACGCCGACCTCGCTGCTGTTCCGCCACGCCCTGCGCCTGTCGCTGGCGCTGTCGGTGGGCTATGGCATGGTGCACCTGATCCACCCGACCCAGGGTTACTGGATCATCCTCACCACCCTGTTCGTCTGCCAGCCCAACTATGGCGCGACCCGGCGCAAGCTGGTGCAGCGGATCTTCGGCACCGCCATCGGCCTGACCGTGGGCTGGGCGCTGTTCGACCTGTTCCCCAACCCGATCATCCAGTCGCTGTTCGCGGTGGTCGCCGGGGTGGTTTTCTTCGTCAACCGCACCACCCGCTACACCCTGGCCACGGCGGCGATCACCCTGATGGTGCTGTTCTGCTTCAACCAGATCGGCGATGGCTACGGCCTGTTCCTGCCGCGCCTGTTCGATACCCTGGTGGGCAGCCTGATCGCCATTCTCGCGGTGTTCCTGTTCCTGCCTGACTGGCAGGGCCGGCGGCTGAACAAGGTGCTGGCCAACACCCTGGCCTGCGCCAGCGAATACCTGCGCCAGATCATGCAGCAGTATGCCCATGGCAAGCGCGACGACCTGGCCTACCGCCTGGCCCGGCGCAACGCGCACAACGCCGACGCGGCATTGTCCACCACCTTGGCCAACATGCTGATGGAGCCGGGGCACTTCCGTAAGGAAGCCGATGTCGGCTTCCGCTTCCTGGTGCTGTCACACACCTTGCTCAGCTACCTCTCGGGGCTGGGCGCGCACCGCGACACGGTGCTGCCGACCGAGGTCCACGAGCAGTTGATCGATGGCGCCGGGCGGAGCCTGGCCAGCAGCCTCGACGAAATCGCCAATGGCTTGGCGGCGCGGTTGCCGGTGGCAATCCACAGCGACGCCGAGGAAGCCCTGGCCAACGCGCTGGAGCAGATGCCGGAGGAGCTGGACGAGCATCAGCGGCTGGTACAGACGCAACTGGCGCTGATCTGCCGACAACTGGGACCGTTACGGACACTCGCAGGGCATTTGATCAAGGAAGGCGAACCCGCCTGATCGCCCCGCGATCAGAACCCATGCTGGCGCAGCAGCCGGTCGTAGCTGCCGTCGGCCTTCATCGTGGCGATCGCCTTCTCGAAGCGGGCGACAATCTTCTGATGCTCCGGGTGCTTGAGGCTGACCAGGATGTGCAGACTGTTCTCGCTCAGCGGCGGGTCGACGAACGCCACCCCCTCCCGCACCGGCTGCGGCTCGCGCTGCAGGTTGTAACGCGCGACGTACTCGTCCTCCACTGCCAGGTTGACCCGGCCGGCCGCCAGCATGCGCACCGCGGACGAGAAGCTGCGCACCGGCACCTTGTTCAGGCGCTCGTCGCTGTCGAATTCTGGGGAGTAGGCGTAATCGCGCACCACGGCGATGGTGTAGGGATAAAGGTCAGACTGGCGTGCATAGGAGAACGCTTCGCCCTCACGCTTGAGCAGGCGGATGCGGTTGACCAGGTAGGCGCCCGAGAACTGGCCGATCAGGGTTCGCTCGTCGTTATACCAAGCGTTGATCAGCACATCGTAGCGCCCCTCGCCCACGCCCATCAGCGCCCTGGCCCAAGGCACCTCCTCGAACTCGATGGCGTAGCCGGCGCGGGTCAGCGCCGTGGTGACGATGCTGGTGGCCAGGCCGCCACCGGGCATGCTGGTGTCGGTAAACGGCGGCCAGCTGTCGGCCACCAGCCGCAGCTTGCCTTGGGCCAGGGCAGGCCCCGCGCACAACAGCCCGAGTAAACCAAGAACGCAAAGCAGTGGCCGCATGCTCAATTCCTTTCGCAGTTGGGGGCTCACGCTGGTGACGGCGGTCTCAACTAGCAACAGAGGTCCAGATTACACAAGCCGCATCCTGGCGACAGCGGGCGATAGTGTCATTTAGCCTCTATTTTGGCCGAGTGCCAGGTACCGTCATTCGATCTCGTCGAACCCAGCAGGATTTGCGATGATCGACGGTCAACCGAAGGAGTACCCATCCATGTCCATCGAGTGGATCTGCAAGCACCATGGCGACCTTGCCAAGGAACAACTCTACGCCATCCTGCAACTGCGCACCGAAGTGTTCGTGGTCGAGCAGCGTTGTGCCTACCAGGAAGTCGACGGGCTCGACCTGTGTGGCGACACATTGCACCTGATGGGCTGGGACGGTGAGCGGCTGGTGGCGTACCTGCGCTTGCTCGATCCGCAATCGCAGGACGGCGAAGTCGTCATTGGCCGGGTGGTGACGTCCCCCGAGGCGCGCGATATGAAGCTGGGCCACCCACTACTGCTGAAGGGACTGGAAGCTGCCGGCCATTGCTGGCCTGGCGTATCGATCTATCTGTCGGCCCAGGCGCATTTGCAGGGGTTCTACGCTCGCCATGGTTTCGAAGCGGTCGGCGAAGAATACCTCGAGGACGATATTCCGCACATCGGCATGCGTAAAGGCTGAGATTGCCGGGAGCTCTGCGCGCACCATCGCGGGACAAGCCCGCTCCCACGGGGAGCCCTTTCAGGGATAACCCAACACTTCGCGCAGCTGGCGCAGGTGCTGGATGATCCACTGTTTGTCGATCGCCCCCCAGTCGCGGATGCGGTAATGCCCGGCATGGTTGCGCGCGCCGGCCTGCTGCTCGAACTCGCAGACGATATCCAGGTCGGCCAGGGCGGCGATGGTGTCCTGGGCGGTACGCCGTGGCATGCCGGTGGCCTCCATCAGCGCCGGCACGCTGGTGGCGGTCTGGCTGTCGATCAGCCAGGCCACGTAGAGGCGGCGGTAGAAGCTGCTGCGGGTCTTGCTCACTTCCGTGGTCATGGGGTGCTTGTCCCTCAGGTGTTGCCCGGCAGCTCCCGATAGGTCAGGTAGACGCGCAGGTCGAATTCCAATTGATGGTAGTCCGGCTCCATGTGCTGGCAGAGCTGGTAGAAGGCCTTGTTGTGGTCGCGTTCTCTCAGGTGCGCCAGCTCATGCACCACAATCATGCGCAAAAACTGCGGCGCCGCCTCGCGAAACAGCGAGGCGACGCGGATTTCCTTCTTCGCCTTGAGCTTGCCGCCCTGCACCCTCGACACCGCCGTGTTCAGGCCCAGCGCCCGGTGGGTGAGGTCCAGGCGGTTGTCGAACAGCACCTTGTCCAGCGGCGGCGCACTGCGCAGGTACTGCTGCTTGATTTCCTGGGCATAGCCGTACAGTGCCTTGTCACTCTGCACGTCATGGCGCTCGGGGTAGCGCTGGCGCAGGTAGTCGCCCAGGCGATCGCTGGCGATCATCTGGCGCACCTGTTCCTGCAGGTGCGGCGGGTAGGCTTGCAGGTAGCGTAAGGCGGTCATGGCAGGCGTTCGGAACGGGAAGACGCGAGTTTAGCCAATCACGACGCCCATGGGAAAACCACCGGGAAGTTGCCGGCATCGCTGGCGGTCAGCGGACGGGCGACCAGGAACCCCTGCACGTAGGCGCAGCCGGCATCCTTGAGCCATTCGGCCTGGGTCTGGGTCTCCACGCCCTCGGCGATCACCGTGATGTCGTAGGCCGCGCACAGGCCAATGACGCTGCGCACCAGCGCGATGTCCGCCGCCGAGTCCGGTAGCCGCGCAACCAGGTGGCGGTCAAGTTTGAGGGTGTCGATGGGCAGGTCGCGCAGCATGCGCAACGAGCAATCGCCGGCACCGAAGTCGTCCAGTGCCACGCGAATACCCAGCTCGCGCAGGCGGTGCACCTGCTTCACCGCCGCGTCGATGTTGTACATCAGCGACGTCTCGGCCACCTCCACCTCCAGCTGATCGGGCTGCAGTTGGTGCTTGTCGATCACCTGGGCCAGTTCATCGACCAATCCAGGCATGGTGAACTGGGCGCGGCTCAGGCTGATGCCCAGCACCAGCTGCGAACCGAAGCGCTCGCTCCAGGCATTGCGCTGCGCGGCGCCCTTGCGATAGATCCAGCTGGCCAGGCGGTTGATCAGCCGCGCCTCTTCCAACAAGGGAATGAACAGCCCGGGGGGCACATCACCGACACTCGGGTGCTTCCAACGCAACAGCGCCTCGAAGCCGCGCAGCCGACCGTCGGCGAACGCCACCTGGGGCTGGTAGACCAGGCTGAAGTCGTTCTGCTCGATGGCCGTGCGCACGCTGTCCTCAAGCATCAGTCGTGAACGGGCGCGACCATTGAGTTCCTGGTCGTAGAAACGGTACTGCTGGCGCCCGGCCTGCTTGGCCGCATACATTGCGGCATCGGCCGCCCGCAGCAGGCCTTCCACGTTGGCGCCGCAGTCCGGGTAGGTGGCGATGCCGATGCTCACCCCCAGGTTGACCTCCAGGCCATCCACCTGCTGGAAGCTCGACATCCGCTCCAGCAGCTTCTCGGCATAGCGTCCGGCCTGCTCGGGGTATGGCAGTCCGTCGAACAACGCGGTGAACTCGTCACCGCCCATCCTGGCCAACAGCGCCTCGCTGCCCAGGCACTCCTTGAGCTGATCGGCCACCCAGCGCAGGACCTTGTCGCCGGCCTCATGGCCGAGCAGGTCGTTGATCCGCTTGAAGCCATCCAGGTCCATGTACATCAAGGCCTTGGCCTTGTCCGAGCGCTCGTTGCGCAGCAGCGCGCTCTCGGCGGCCTGGTAGAACCCGCGGCGGTTGAGCAGCCCGGTCAGCGGGTCGGTGACCGCCTGGTATTCGAGCTGCTGGTGCAGGTTGCGCACCACGGACATGTCCAGCACCGTCACCACCATGGCCTTCTGTTCGGCGGGCAGCGGCGCGCAGGACAGCGCCACCGGCACCAACTGGCCTGCGAGTGTACGCAGCTGGGCGTCGTGCACGCGGAAGATCTGCCGGCCCAGGTAGGCCTGGTAGAAGTCCGACTCGTGCCACAGGTTGGCGCAGGGCAGCTGGATCAGGTCCAGCATGTGCGCGCCCTGCAACTTGTCCACCGGGGTATCGAGCAGGCGCGAGACGGCCGGGTTGGCGAAGCCGATGCAGCCCGACTCGTCCACCACCAGAATGCCCTCGGCGGCGTTCTCCAGGATCGAGGCATTGAAGGCCCGCGCCGATTCCAGTTCGCGGGTCAGGCGTTGCAGCATGCGCCGGTTGCGCTGCTGCTCCAGCTGGGCCTGGACCTTGGGCTTGAGAATCTGCGGGTCGAAGGGTTTGAACAGGTAGTCCACAGCACCGCTGGCATAGCCTTTGAGCACCGCCGCCTCGGACTGTTCATTGGCGGTGAGGAAGATGATCGGGGTTAGCCGCGTGCGTTGGCTGCCGCGCATCAGGCGGGCCACCTCGAAGCCGTCCATTTCGGGCATCTGCACGTCGAGCAGGACCAGGTCGACTTCGTGTTCGAGCAGGGTGCTCAGGGCTTCCATCCCTGAACTGGCGGTCAGTACCTGCCAATCCTGGCGGGACAGCAAGGCCCGCATGCTGATGAGGTTTTCCGGGTAGTCGTCTACGACCAGCAGCACCGAGCTGCTTTCCGGTGATTGTGAATAAGCGCCATCCATGCTGCTTCTCTTGGTAAGTCCAACTGCGACTTGTGATTGGATCCGATTATTACTCTAGACTCGGCCCCCGAAGACGCAATGCAGGCAGATGGCCGTAAGCCATCTGAACCGATGTTAGCCGACTAACGGTATAAGCGGTGGGCAGTCGACATACGGGCACAAAAAAGCCCGCATCGCTGCGGGCTCCTTCGTTGAACGGTGCCGGATCAGTTGATCTTGGCCGCCAGTTCACCTTTGGCATAACGCTGGAACATGCCTTCGAGGGTGATCGGCTTGATCTTCGAAGCATTGCCGGCGGTGCCGAAGGCTTCGTAGCGGGCGATGCACACGTCACGCATGGCCTTCACGGTCTCGGCGAAGAACTTGCGTGGGTCGAACTCGCTTGGGTGCGCAGCCATGTAGCGACGGATGGCACCGGTGGACGCCAGACGCAGGTCGGTATCGATGTTGACCTTGCGCACGCCGTACTTGATGCCTTCGACGATTTCCTCGACCGGTACGCCGTAGGTCTCTTTGATATCACCACCGAACTCGTTGATGATCTTCAGCCATTCCTGCGGTACCGACGAGGAACCGTGCATCACCAAGTGGGTGTTGGGGATGCGCTTGTGGATTTCCTTGATGCGGTCGATCGCCAGGATGTCACCGGTGGGTGGCTTGGTGAACTTGTAGGCGCCGTGGCTGGTACCGATGGCGATGGCCAGGGCATCGACCTGGGTCTTCTTGACGAAGTCGGCGGCCTCTTCCGGGTCGGTCAGCATCTGGCTGTGGTCCAGAATGCCTTCTGCGCCGACGCCGTCTTCCTCGCCGGCCTGACCGGTTTCCAGGCTGCCCAGGCAGCCCAGCTCACCTTCCACCGACACACCGCAGGCGTGGGCGAACGCCACGGTCTGCTGGGTGACGCGGACGTTGTAGTCGTAGTCGGACGGGGTCTTGCCGTCTTCCTTCAGCGAGCCGTCCATCATCACCGAGCTGAAGCCCAGCTGGATCGAGCGCTGGCACACGTCTGGGCTGGTGCCGTGATCCTGGTGCATGCACACCGGGATGTGCGGGAACTCTTCGATGGCGGCCAGGATCAGGTGACGCAGGAACGGGGCACCCGCGTACTTGCGGGCGCCGGCCGAGGCCTGGACGATGACCGGAGAGTCGGTGGCGTCTGCGGCTTCCATGATGGCGCGCATCTGCTCGAGGTTGTTGACGTTGAAAGCCGGAACGCCGTAGCCGAACTCGGCGGCGTGGTCCAGCATCTGGCGCATGCTAATGAGTGCCATTGTGTATCTCTCTCCCGACAAGCGTCGTTTGTTTCATGCAAGCCTGCCGCAGGGGCGGTTGCTGTTCAAGTAGTGTGGGCCATCTACACGGCCCGGCCAGTCACGGTGCCTTGCAGCCCCGCCCAATCAGATCGTTGGTCGCCACCCAATACACCAGGCCTTCGTCACCTTTGGTGTGGAAGGCCAGCATGCCATCGCTGTACAGCGCGCCGGAGGCACCCGGCTCGGCCTTGAGCCGATGGACTTGGTCGCCGCCGCCGAGACGGACATCGACTGTGTCCTGCTGCGCGTCGGCGAAGCGCCACAGCACTTCGGCCTGGCTGTCGCAGACCCAGCGGGTCCAGTTGTCCGCCGGGGCCGTTTGGGCCGGCTGCAGCAGCGAGCAGCCTGCCAGGATCGCCAAGGCCAGTGCGGCCAGAAGCACTTTCATCAAACTACTCCGCTGGGGGCTGCGCCGCAGCCCCGGTATTCAAGACCACGAAACCCTTGCCAGGTTGCCAACCACCCGATCAAGGGCAGCCCGGGGCCCCGCGCTGGTGTTCGTCGTCGTACTTTTCCAGGCCGTCCGGACCCAAGCGCTTGTTGATCACCGGTGCCGTCTCCGCCTGCCACTGGGACTGGTAGCAACCACCCTTGGGCGGCTGCGCCGGTTCGGCCTCGCTGCCCTTGTTGCTGGAACAGGCGCCCAGCAACAAGGCCACGATCATCACAGGCAATTGCTTGACCATCAGGTCGCTCCCTTTGCCAGGCGCCTTCACGCTCAGGCCTTGGCCCGCTCTTCCAGGATTGCCACGGCAGGCAGGACCTTGCCCTCGACGAACTCGAGGAACGCGCCGCCACCGGTGGAAATGTAGGAGATATCGGCACCCACGCCATACTTGTCGATGGCCGCCAGGGTGTCACCGCCACCGGCGATGGAGAACGCGGCGCTGTCGGCGATGGCCTTGGCCAGGACCTGGGTGCCGTTGCCGAACTGGTCGAACTCGAACACACCGACCGGACCGTTCCAAAGGATAGTCTTCGAGGTCTTGAGCAATTCGGCGAACTGCTCGGCGGTCTTCGGACCGATGTCCAGGATCATGTCGTCGGCAGCCACATCGGCGATCGCCTTGACGGTGGCTTCGGCGCTCTCGGCGAATTCCTTGGCGACCACCACGTCCACTGGCAGCGGTACGCTGACCTTGGCGGCGATGGCCTTGGCGGTCTCGACCAGGTCAGGCTCGTACAGCGACTTGCCGACCGGGTGACCGGCGGCGGCAAGGAAGGTGTTGGCAATGCCGCCACCGACGATCAGCTGGTCGCAGACCGCGCTCAGGCTGTTCAGCACGTCCAGCTTGGTCGACACCTTGGAACCGGCGACGATGGCAGCCATCGGCTTGGCCGGAGCTTTCAGGGCCTTGCCCAGGGCATCCAGCTCGGCGGCCAGCAGGGGGCCTGCGGCGGCGACCTTGGCGAACTTGGCGACGCCATGGGTGGAACCCTCGGCGCGGTGGGCGGTACCGAAGGCGTCCATCACGAACACGTCGCACAGGGCGGCGTATTTCTGCGCCAGCTCGTCGGCGTTCTTCTTCTCGCCCTTGTTGAAGCGCACGTTTTCGAACAGCACCAGGTCACCGGCCTGCACCTGAACGCCGTCGAGGTAATCGGCGACCAGCGGCACGTCGCGGCCCAGGGCCTTGCTCAGGTAATCGGCAACCGGCTTGAGGCTGTTCTCGGCGGAGAACTCACCTTCGGTCGGGCGGCCCAGGTGCGAGCAGACCATCACCGCCGCGCCCTTCTCCAGGGCCAGCTTGATGGTCGGCAGCGCTGCCAGGATACGCGCGTCGCTGGCTACCACACCGTCCTTCACAGGGACGTTGAGGTCTTCGCGAATCAGTACGCGCTTACCTTGCAGGTCGAGGTCGGTCATCTTCAACACGGTCATGAATGCAGTCCTTCAGGGCTGTTTGCTGCGGGTTGGGTGTACGACGTGCAGATAGTGTTCGGCGACGTCGAGCATACGGTTGGCAAACCCCCATTCGTTGTCGAACCAGGCCAGCAGGTTCACCAGGCGAGGGCCTGAGACGCGGGTCTGGCTGGCATCGACGATGGCCGAATGCGGGTCATGGTTGAAATCACAGCTGGCGTGGGGCAGCTCGGTGTAGGCCAGCAAGCCTTTCAGCGGGCCATCCAGGGCAGCCTCGCGCAGCACCCGGTTGACTTCCTCGGCGCTGGTATCGCGGGAAGTCTGCAGGGTGATGTCCAGGCACGAGACGTTGACGGTCGGCACGCGTACCGCTTTGGCCTGGATTCGCCCGGCAAGTTCCGGCAGCAGGCGTTCGATACCCCGGGCCAGGCCGGTGGACACCGGAATCACCGACTGGAATGCCGAACGGGTGCGACGCAGGTCTTCGTGGTGGTAGGCGTCGATCACCGGCTGATCGTTCATCGCCGAGTGGATGGTGGTGATCTGCACGTATTCGATGCCAAAGGCTTGGTCCAGCACGCGCAGCAGCGGCACGCCGCAGTTGGTGGTACAGGAGGCGTTGGACACCAGCAGTTCGCTACCGGTCAGGCAATCCTGGTTGACCCCATAGACCACCGTGGCGTCGATGTCCGCTTCGCTGGCCATGGGCTGGGAAAACAGCACCCGTGGCGCGCCGGCATCGAGGAAGCGCTGGCCGTCGGCACGGGTGTGGTAGGCGCCGGAGCATTCCAGTACCAGGTCAATGTCCAGGGCGGCCCAGTCGATGCCTTCCGGGGTAGCACTGCGCAGCACTTTCACGCAGTCGCCATTGATATGCAGACAGTCGCCGTCAACCTTCACCTCGCCGGGGAAACGCCCGTGGGTGGAGTCGAAGCGCGTCAGGTATTCCAGACTGGCCTGGTCGGCCAGGTCGTTCAGCGCGACGATCTCGAAACCGGCCTTCGCCCCCCGCTCGAACAGTGCGCGCAGGACACAGCGGCCGATGCGGCCGTAACCGTTGAGTGCAACTTTGTAGGGACGCGGGTGGGGCATTCGATGGCTCGCTAACGCATGATGGCTTTGGGGGCCGCGTTGCGGCCCATCGCGACGCAAGGCCGCTCCCACAGGGTACGGTGTACGCCATACCTTGTAGGAGCGGCCTTGTGTCGCGAAACGAGGGCAACGCCCTCGCCTCGCACAGTCTGAATCAGTCTTCCAGCAGCTCTTCGGCGGTGCCCAGGATGTTGTCCAGGGTGAAGCCGAATTCCTCGAACAGCGCGCTGGCCGGGGCCGACTCGCCGTAGGTGGTCATGCCGATCACGCGGCCTTCGAGGCCGACGTACTTGTACCAGAAGTCAGCGTGAGCGGCTTCGATGGCGATACGCGCGCCAACTTCCAGCGGCAGTACCGACTGCTTGTACGCGGCATCCTGGGCGTCGAACACGCTGGTGCTCGGCATCGACACGACACGGACCTTGCGGCCTTCAGCGGTCAGCTTGTCAAAGGCTTGAACGGCCAGGCCCACTTCGGAGCCGGTGGCGATCAGGATCAGCTCAGGCTCGCCGGCGCAGTCCTTGAGCACGTAACCGCCACGGGCGATATCGGCGATCTGCTGGGCGTCGCGGGTCTGATGCTGCAGGTTCTGGCGCGAGAAGATCAGCGCCGACGGGCCGTCCTTGCGCTCCAGGGCATGCTTCCAGGACACGGCGGATTCCACCGCGTCGGCCGGGCGCCAAGTGTCCAGGTTCGGCGTGCTGCGCAGGCTGGTCAGCTGTTCGATAGGCTGGTGGGTCGGGCCGTCTTCACCCAGGCCGATGGAGTCGTGGGTGTAGACGTGGATCACACGCTGCTTCATCAGTGCCGACATGCGCACGGCGTTGCGGGCGTATTCCATGAACATCAGGAAGGTGGCGCCGTAGGGCACCAGGCCGCCGTGCAGGGCGACGCCGTTCATGATGGCGGTCATGCCGAACTCGCGCACGCCGTAGAACACGTAGTTGCCGCTGGCATCGTTGGCTTCGACGCCCTTGCAGCCTTTCCACAGGGTCAGGTTGGAGCCGGCCAGGTCGGCGGAGCCACCGAGGAACTCGGGCAGCAGCGGGCCAAAGGCGTTCAGGGTGTTCTGGCTGGCCTTGCGACTGGCGATGGTCTCGCCCTTGGCGGCAACTTCGTTGATGTAGGCCTGGGCCTTCTCGGAGAAGTCGGCTGGCAGGTCGCCTGCGGCGCGGCGCTTGAACTCGGCGGCCAGCTCAGGGTAGGCCTTGGCGTAGGCGTCGAAACGCTGGTTCCACTCGGCCTCGACCTTGGCGCCGGCTTCCTTGGCATCCCATTCGGCGTAGATGTCGGCAGGGATTTCAAATGGGCCGTGGTTCCAGTTCAGTTCCTTGCGCGCCAGGGCGATTTCGTCGTTGCCCAGCGGTGCGCCGTGGCAGTCTTCCTTGCCCTGCTTGTTCGGCGAGCCGAAGCCGATGATGGTCTTGCAGCAGATCAGGGTCGGACGATCGCTCTTTCGCGCGGTCTCGATGGCGGTCTTGATCTCGTCGGCGTCGTGGCCGTTGACGTTGCGGATCACCAGCCAGTTGTAGGCCTCGAAGCGCGCCGGGGTGTTGTCGGTGAACCAGCCGTGGACTTCACCGTCGATGGAGATGCCGTTGTCGTCGTAGAAGGCGATCAGCTTGTTCAGACCCAGGGTGCCGGCCAGCGAGGCAACTTCATGGGAGATGCCTTCCATCATGCAGCCGTCGCCGAGGAACACGTAGGTGTTGTGGTCGACGATGTCGTGGCCTTCACGGTTGAATTGGGCGGCCAGCACTTTTTCCGCCAGGGCGAAGCCCACGGCGTTGGCGATGCCCTGGCCCAGCGGGCCGGTGGTGGTCTCGACGCCCGGGGTGTAGCCATACTCCGGGTGACCCGGGGTGCGGCTGTGCAGCTGGCGGAAGGCCTTGAGGTCGTCGATGTTGACGTCGTAGCCGGTCAGGTGCAGCAGCGAGTAGATCAGCATCGAGCCGTGGCCGTTGGACAGCACGAAGCGGTCACGGTCGGCGAAGCTTGGGTTGCTCGGGTTGTGCTTCAGGTAATCGCGCCAAAGCACTTCGGCGATATCCGCCATACCCATGGGGGCACCTGGGTGGCCGCTGTTGGCCTTTTGCACGGCATCCATGCTGAGGGCACGAATGGCGTTGGCACGTTCACGACGGCTGGGCATCGCTGAGTCTCCTGGGGCTTGAAATAAGTGGTGAAGCGAAAAAGGCGACCATTTTCGCCCACAGGGGGGGCCGGGGGCAATGACGTATGGTCGCAGTCGGGCTTTTTTCCTGTGATTGATTGGCAAAAGAGCAGAAAAGCGGGGTTGTGGGAGCGAGCCTGCCCCCGCGATGGCGTCAGCCCTGGCCCATCCCCCCGTCTGATCTGACGCCATCGCGGGGCACACCACTCCCACGAGGCATCCCTGGAAGCCACTGATCAGGCAATATCAAAACTTTTTGATATTGCTATTGCGACGACAGCATCCCCTGTCTAGACTCCCGCCCCATGAACTTCAATGCGCCCGTCACCCCACAACGCAGCGACGAACTGGCCGCCCTGTGCAAGGCCGGCGGCGACCCTCTGCGCCTGAACGTACTGCGCGCATTGGCCAACGACTCGTTCGGCGTGCTGGAATTGGCACAGATCTTCGACATCGGCCAGTCGGGCATGAGCCATCACCTGAAGGTGCTGGCCCAGGCCGAGCTGGTGGCGACCCGTCGCGAGGGTAACGCGATCTTCTACCGCCGTGCCCTGCCCGATAGCCAGCGGCTGGGCGGCCGCCTGCATGCGGCGCTGCTCGATGAAGTCGACAATTTCGCCCTGCCTCAAGCAGTGCAGGCCCGCATCGCCCAGGTACAGCAGCGTCGCGCCGCCACCAGCCAGGATTTTTTCCTGCGCGTGGAAGAGAAATTCCGCGCCCAGCAAGACCTCATCGCCGGCCTGCCGCAATACCGCGAGAGCCTGCTGGCACTGCTCGACAAGCTGAGCTTCGAGGATGGCGCCAGCGCCCTTGAGGTCGGCCCCGGCGACGGCGGTTTCCTACCCGACCTGGCCAGGCGCTTCGAGCAGGTCACGGCCATGGACAACAGCCCGACCATGCTCGAGCTGGCCCGCCAGGTATGCGAGCGCCACGCACTGAACAACGTCAACCTGCAGTTGGCCGATGCACTGGGTGCAACGGATGTGGAAGCTGACTGCGTTGTGCTGAACATGGTCCTGCACCATTTCAGCGACCCGGCCCAGGCCCTGCGCCTGCTGGCCAGACGGGTGAAAGCGGGCGGAAGCCTGCTGGTCACCGAGCTGTGCAGCCATGACCAGGGGTGGGCCCGCGAAGCCTGCGGCGACCTGTGGCTTGGCTTCGAGCAGGACGACCTGGCCCGTTGGGCCAACGCGGCAGGGCTGGCCCCAGGGGACAGCCTCTACGTGGGCTTGCGTAACGGTTTCCAGATCCAGGTCCGGCATTTCCAGCGGGCCACTGGCGACATTCAACATCGGTAAATTTCAGGAACCCATCGAGATGAGCGAATACTCCCTTTTCACCTCCGAGTCCGTGTCCGAAGGGCATCCGGACAAGATTGCCGACCAGATCTCCGACGCGGTGCTGGACGCCATCATCGCCCAGGACAAATACGCCCGCGTGGCCTGCGAGACCCTGGTCAAGACCGGTGTCGCGATCATCGCCGGTGAAGTCACCACCTCGGCCTGGGTCGACCTGGAAGACCTGGTGCGCAAGGTCATCATCGACATCGGCTACAACAGCTCCGACGTCGGCTTCGACGGCGCCACCTGCGCCGTGATGAACATCATCGGCAAACAGTCGGTGGATATCGCCCAGGGCGTCGACCGCTCCAAGCCGGAAGACCAGGGCGCCGGCGACCAGGGCCTGATGTTCGGCTACGCCAGCAACGAGACCGAAGTGCTGATGCCTGCGCCGATCTGCTTCTCGCACCGCCTGGTCGAGCGCCAGGCTGAAGCGCGCAAGTCCGGCCTGCTGCCTTGGCTGCGCCCGGATGCCAAGTCGCAGGTCACCTGCCGTTACGAAAACGGCAAGGTAGTGGGCATCGATGCCGTCGTCCTGTCGACCCAGCACAACCCTGAGGTGTCACAGAAAGACCTGCAGGAAGCGGTGATGGAGTTGATCGTCAAGCACACCCTGCCGGCCGAGCTGCTGCACAAGGGCACGCAGTACCACATCAACCCGACCGGCAACTTCATCATCGGTGGCCCGGTGGGCGACTGCGGCCTGACCGGCCGCAAGATCATCGTAGACTCCTACGGCGGCATGGCCCGCCACGGTGGCGGCGCGTTCTCCGGCAAGGACCCGTCCAAGGTCGACCGCTCTGCAGCCTATGCCGGCCGCTACGTGGCCAAGAACATCGTCGCCGCCGGTCTGGCCGAGCGCTGCGAGATCCAGGTGTCCTACGCCATCGGCGTGGCCCAGCCGACCTCCATCTCGATCAACACCTTCGGCACCGGCAAGGTTTCCGACGACAAGATCATCCAACTGGTGCGCGAGTGCTTCGACCTGCGTCCTTACGCCATCACCACCATGCTCGACCTGCTGCACCCGATGTACCAGGAGACCGCGGCCTACGGCCACTTCGGCCGCACGCCGCAGCAGAAGACCGTCGGCGACGACACGTTCACCACCTTCACCTGGGAGCGCACCGACCGCGCCGCCGCCCTGCGCGACGCAGCTGGCCTGTAAACCTCCTACAGCAGTAACGGAAAGCCCCTGCCGAGTGATCGACAGGGGCTTTTTCGTGACATATCGGCTGACAAATCCCCGCCGCTGCCCACACCGTCACCCGCCTAGGCTAAGGACACTTTCCCGCCTTGCAAGGATGCCGGCCATGCCATTGCTGCTGATCTTCATTGCACTGCTGTTGCACCACCCCGTCGCCCAGGCAAGCACCTGCCCGGCCTGGGACACGGCGCAGGCCGAGGCCGAGGTCGCCCAGCTGCGTGCCACCCTCGCCCACTGGGACGAGCAGTATCACCGCCAAGGCGTCGCCCTGGTGGCCGATGAGCTCTACGATCAAAGCCGCCAGCACCTGCTGGAGCTTCAAGCCTGCTTTGGCCTCTCCCACAGCGATTCCCCGCTGGCCAGCGCACGCGGCACAGCCCCCCACCCGATACCTCACACCGGCGTCGGCAAGCTCGCCGACGAGCAGGCCGTAGCCCGATGGCTGCAGGGCAAACGCAATGTCTGGATGCAGCCGAAGGTCGATGGCGTCGCGGTCTCGCTGATCTACCGCCAGGGCCAGCTGACAGGCCTGCTGAGCCGTGGCGATGGAATACTGGGGCACGATTGGAGCCGGCACATCCCCTTGCTGAGCGGCATCGTGCAGCAACTTTCCCAACCGCTGGACGCGGTGTTCCAAGGCGAGCTGTACTGGCGCCTGAACAACCATGTGCAGGCCGAGGCAGGCAGCGCCAATGCCCGCGGCACCGTCGCCGGGATGCTGGCACGCACGCGGATGAGCGAAGAGCAGGGCGCAAGCATCGGACTGTTCGTCTGGGACTGGCCACACGGCCCGGATAACCAGGCCGAGCGCCTAGCACGCCTGGCAACACTGGGCTTCACCGACAGCCAGCGGCTGAGCGTGGCCATCGATGGCTTTGCCGAAGCCGCGCGCTGGCGCCAGCACTGGTACCACTCGCCCCTGCCCTTCGCCACCGACGGCGTGATCCTGCGCCAGGACAGTCGCCCGGCGGCGCAGCGCTGGCGCGCCCAGGCGCCCTATTGGATCGCTGCCTGGAAATACCCCTTCACCCAGGCGCTGGCGCAGGTCAGGGATGTGCAGTTTCGAATCGGCCGGACCGGGCGCATCACGCCCTTGCTGGTATTGCAGCCAGTGACCCTGGACGACCGCCGGATAAACCAGCTCAGCCTCGGATCGCTGGCGCGCTGGAAGGAGCTGGATATCCGCCCGGGTGACCAGATAGCGGTCAGCCTGGCCGGCATGACTATCCCACGCTTGCATAGCGTGGTGCATCGTGCCGCTCGACGCCCCATCGTGCAGGCTCCGGATCCGGCGACCTACCACGCCTTCAGCTGCTGGCAGGCAGTCGAGGGATGCCAGCAGCAGTTCATCGCCCGCCTTGCCTGGTTGAGCGGCAAGCAGGGCCTCGACCTGCCTGGCATGGGGGCCGAAACCTGGAAACGCCTTGTCGAAAGTGGCCACATCGTGCAGTTGACCGATTGGCTGAGCCTCGATCAGAAGCAGCTGCTCGAGGTACCCGGGATCGCCGAGGCACGAGCCAGGCAATTGCATGCGGCTTTCGCTCAGGCCCGCCAACAGCCCTTCCAGCGTTGGCTGCGGGGCCTCGGCATACCCGCGCCGTCCAGCCTGCAACTGGGCCCCGACTGGCCCACACTGGCCTCCAGAAACATCGAGCAATGGCTTGCCGAACCTGGCGTCGGGCCCGGTCGTGCCGAGCAACTGCAGGCTTTTTTCGCCCACGAGCAGGTCCAGGGACTTGTCGGAAACCTGCGCAACCATGCAATCGAGGGTTTCTAATTTGCGCGGATCAGGGCAGCATTTCGCTTTCCGCTGCCCTGCCCGATATGGAGCCCCCGATGAAACTGCTTTCGTCCCTCGCCCTGTCCACCCTGCTCGGCTTCGCCGCCAGCCCGCTGCTGGCTGCCCAAGAGCAGCCGGGCCTGACCGGCTGCGCAGCCAAGCGCCAGGCCATCAGCGAACAGATCGAACAAGCCCGCGCCCATGGCAACAGCGACCAGCAAGCAGGCCTGGCAAAGGCCTTGGACGAAGTCACCGAGCACTGTACCGATGCCGGTCTGCGCAAGGAACGCGAGCAGAAGGTGCTCGACGCCCGCCACGAAGTGAACCAGCGCACCAAGGACCTGGACAAGGCCATGAAGAAGGGCGACGCGGAGAAGATCAACAAGCGCAAGGACAAACTGGCCGAGGCGAAGAAGGAGCTGCAGGAGGCCGTGGACGAGCTCGAACGCTAACCGGATAGCTTCCCACAAGAGCCCCTTGGCTCAGTGATTGCGAAACTCGCTATGACAGGCCTTGCACGCCGCCTCGACCTTGTCCATCGGCGCCTTCACCTGGGCTGCGTCCAGTGGCTGGGTACGGGTCACCGCGACCAGCTCGCCAGTGACGCCCTCCAGTTGCCGGGCCAGGTCCTGAAATCGCGCCTGGCGCTCCCAGACCGCGGCCCGCGCGCTGCTATCACCCGCGTCGCGCGCCTGTGGGAAGTGCTGCCACGGTGCATGGGCCAGGCTGTCCAGCTTCGCCGCGCCATCGGCGAACTTCACGCCGTCGAAGGGCAAGCGCCCGCGCAGCATGCCGCCCATGTCTTCGCTGGTCTTGAGCATCTGCTTGAAGATCGCCTTGCGCTGGCCCAACGGCGAGTTGGGGTCGACGCCGTCACAGGCGCTCAGGGCAAGGGCGGCGAGCAGTACTACGGTCAATCGCTTGAACATCACGGTCTCTTCGGCCAGGAAAACGGGCGGCCAGTATCGCCGCCCCGGGGGCAAAGACCAATAGCCACACAGAAAACAGGGGTGAATCTTCATGCTTTTCCCCACACAGGATCGACAACATGAAATCTGCATTGCGCCATTTCGCTTGGGCACTGCCCGCCCTGGCGCTCCTGGCCGGCTGCAACGGCGGTGAAAGCGCCAAACCCGAACCCCACGCCATCGCCACCTACGTACCAGCTACTTTCAAGGATCTGCCCCAGGTCAGCGACGACGACCTGTTGGCCGGCTTCTACGCCTGGCGCAATGGCTGCGAGAAGCTAAGGCGCGACCCGGTGTGGGCCGCCACCTGCGAAGCAGCCGGCTCGGCAACGGCGAATGCCGCCCAGGTGCGCACCTTCCTCGAACAGAATCTGCAGGTCTATGCCCTGCGTTCGGCGCAGAACAGCGCCAACGGCCTGATCACCGGCTACTACGAGCCGGTCTACCCCGGCAGCCTGGCCCGCACCGACAGCGCGCATGTACCGGTGTATGGGGTGCCCGAGGACATGATCGTGGTCGACCTGGCCAGCGTGCACCCCGAGCTCAAGGGCAAACGCCTGCGCGGGCGCCTTGACGGACGGGTGCTCAAACCCTACGACACCGCCGAGGTGATCAACCGCGACGGCGCCAAGGCGCCGGTGCTGGCCTGGCTGACCGACCCGATGGACCTGCAATTCCTGCAGATTCAAGGCTCGGGCCGTATCCAGCTGGAGAACGGCCGCCAGTTGCGCCTGGGCTACGCCGACCAGAACGGCCACCCGTACCGCCCGATCGGACGCTGGCTGGTGGAACAGGGACAGCTGCCGAAAGAGGAGGTGACCATGGGCAGCATCCACGCCTGGGCCCAGGCCAACCCGCAGCGCGTGCCCGAGCTGCTGGCCAGCAACCCGAGCTACGTGTTCTTCAGTACCCGCCCGGACAGCAACGAGGGGCCGCGCGGCTCGCTCAACGTGCCGCTGACCGCAGGCTACAGCGTGGCGATCGACCGCAAGGTAATCCCCTTGGGCAGCCTGCTGTGGCTCTCCACCACCCGCCCGGACGGCAGCCCGGTGGTGCGTCCGGTCGGCGCCCAGGACACCGGCGGCGCCATCACCGGCGAAGTGCGCGCGGACCTGTTCTGGGGCACCGGCCACGAGGCCGGCGAGCTGGCGGGGAACATGAAGCAGCAGGGACAGATCTGGATGCTGTGGCCCAAAGGTCAGCCTTTGCCTGAAGTGCCGAAAGTACCCTGACAGACGCTATCGCGGGGCAAGCCCGCTCCCACGATGATTGCGTGGGAGCGGGCTTGCCCCGCGATCCATTCAGATCGATACGACGAAGAACGACACAATCAGCGCCATCCCAACGAACCACACCAGCGAACGCAGCACCGCCCAGTCCGCCAGGTAGCAGATGATGTAGAGCAGCCGGCTGGTGATGTACACCACCCCCAGCACATCCTGGGTCACCTGCTCGGCATTGCCGACGATATCGGCCACAAGAACCGCCGCGGCAAACGCGGGAAACGCCTCATAGCCGTTCAGCTGGGCAGCATGGGCGCGTCGAGGCAACCCTTCCAGCTTGTCCAGGAACGCACGCGGGTCGTGATTGGCGCGCAGGCCAAAATACCCGCTGCTGAGCTTGGCGATCAATGCGCACAGCGGCGGCAGGAACAGCGCGACGAGAATGCACCACAGGGCAACGGTCATCTACAGGACTCCTTGTTCACAGAGGATCGGTTCACAGCTTCATCACCAGCATGCCGGCCAGGACCAGCCCGCAAGCTAGGAGTCTCGGCCCGCCAAAAGGTTCTTTGAGGTAACGCATGCCCAGCAACACCACGAGGATCACGCTCAGCTCGCGCAGCGCCGCCGCCTCCGCCACCGATCCCAGGTGCATGGCCCACAGCACCAGGGCGTAGCTCAGCAGCACGCACACCCCCACCGCCAGCCCGAGACGCCACTGAGTGCGCCAAAACATGGCGAACGGTGCCCGCCGCGCCACCCCGGCCAGCAACGGGAACGGCCAGGCGCTGAGCAGGGTCAGCCACACCAGGTAATCCCAGGGCTTGCCCCACAGGCGCACGGCCTGGCCGTCGAACCAGGTGTAGCAGCCGATGCACAGGCCGATCAGGGCCACCACCGGCAGCATCGACCAGGGCAGGCGATCACCGCCACCACCCTGCCACAACAGGCAGGCCATGCCGCAGGGGATCAGCAGGATGCCGATGATCTGCTGCTGGCTGAGCGACTCGCCGGCAAAAGCCAGGGTCAGTCCGAGCACGACCAACGGCGACAAACCACGCATCAACGGATAGACCAGCCCCAGGTCACCGACGCGATAGGCTTTGATCAGCAGGTAGCGGTAGAGCTGCTCGGCCAGCGCCGATGCCAGCAGCCAGGGCCAGATGCCCGCCGGGGGAAAATCGACGAACGCCACCGCCAGAATGGCGAAGACCAGTGCGACCAGGTCCATGCTGGCGATCACCAGAAGGCGTTCGCCGCTGAATTTGATGAGGGTGTTCCAGGTCGCGTGGAGCAGGGCTGCGACCAGTACCAGGGAGGTTGCCAGCACGCGGGGCTCCTTGCGCAATGACCAGGCGGCTGCACGCACTATAACGCTTGCTCCCATTAAGAATCTGCAATCCGTTCTGAGGAACGAATTTGGTATTTCCGGTCATAAGGTGTGTCCCGAGCCCCGCGCCAGATCATCCAAGAACTGCCCGAGTTACTCGGGAAACGACTTGGAAGCCACTGTTACAGGATTCGGGATGCTTGAATTAGTTGCCGCGTTTATCTGCCTCACCACCCTCCTCACCTATGTGAACTACCGCTTCATCGGCCTACCGCCGGCCATCGGCGTGATGGTCACCGCACTGCTGTTCTCCCTGATACTGCAGGGCCTGAGCCTGATCGGCTTCCCCGGCCTGGAAGAGCGCGTCGAAGGCCTGATGAACCAGATCGACTTCAATGACCTGTTGATGCACTGGATGCTGTCGTTCCTGCTGTTCGCCGGCGCCCTGCACGTCAACCTCGCTGACCTGCGCAGCTACCGCTGGCCGATCGGCCTGTTGGCCACTATCGGGGTGCTGATCGCCACCGTGGTGATCGGCTACCTGGCGCACTGGGTGTTCGCTCTGTTCGGCTGGAACGTGCCGCTGATCTACTGCCTGCTGTTCGGCGCGCTGATCTCGCCAACCGACCCGATCGCCGTGCTCGGCGCGCTGCGCACCGCCAACGCCTCGAAACCGCTGAAGACCACCATCGTAGGTGAGTCGCTGTTCAACGACGGCACCGCGGTGGTGGTGTTCACCGTGCTGCTGGGCATCATCCAGCTGGGCGAGACCCCGAGCGTGTCTGACACGGCCCTGCTGTTCGCCCGCGAAGCCATCGGTGGAGTGGTGTTCGGCGGGCTGATCGGCTACGCCACCTACCGCATGATCAAGAGCGTCGAGCAATACCAGGTCGAGGTCATGCTGACCCTGGCGCTGGTGATCGGTGGCTCGGCCATGTGCTACGAGCTGCATGTGTCGGCGCCGATCGCCATGGTGGTGGCCGGCCTGATTATCGGCAACCTGGGGCGCAACCTGGCGATGAACGACATGACACGTCGCTACATGGACGGATTCTGGGAACTGATCGACGACATGCTCAACGCCCTGCTGTTCGCCCTGATCGGCCTGGAGCTGTTGCTGCTGCCCTTCAACTGGCTGCACCTGGCGGCCGGTGGCGTGCTGGCGCTGGCGGTGCTGGCCTCGCGCCTGCTGACCGTGGCGCCAGCCATCGTGTTGCTGCGCCGCTGGCGGACCGTGCCGCAGGGCACCATCCGCGTGCTGACCTGGGGCGGCCTGCGTGGTGGCGTGTCGGTGGCCCTGGCGCTGTCCCTGCCACAGGGCGATGAACGTGACCTGCTGCTGTCGATCACCTACATCGTGGTGCTGTCGTCGATCCTGGTGCAGGGTCTGACGGTCGGCAAGGTGGTGCGCAAGGTCAGCACACAAACCGAGTAATAGCGAGGGAGCGGCGGTGCGCCGCTCCCACGAACGCTCCAGCGCTTATTCGACCGCGCTGTCCGGGAACTGATCCTGGATGTACTTGATCTCGGTACGCCCGTGCGGCGCCGGCAGCCCGTCCTCGCCGAGGTTGACGAAGACCATCTTGTCGACTGTGAGGATGGCCCTGCGAGTGATCTTGTTGCGCACTTCGCACTTGAGGGTGATCGAAGTGCGGCCGAACTCGGTGGCGGTAATGCCCAGCTCGATGATGTCGCCCTGGCGCGAGGCGCTGACGAAGTTGATCTCGGAAATGTACTTGGTCACCACGCGCTGGTTGCCCAGCTGGACAATGGCGTAGATCGCCGCCTCCTCGTCGATCCAGCGCAGCAGGCTGCCGCCGAACAGGGTGCCGTTGGGGTTGAGGTCTTCGGGTTTTACCCATTTGCGGGTGTGAAAGTTCATCTGTACTCCTGACCTGCCTGGCTCACATGGGCTAATGATGGCAGACCGCTCGGCCACCCTCCATTGAACATCGACTATCGTCTCGATTAATCGACAGAAAGTCTTGGGTGTGTCACACGCCCGCGGCTATAATCCCTGCCGTTTCACATGGTCTCCCGCAGTGGTGGCCATCCCGCCACCCGACCGAGGGGCGCTGCAGCAGGCTCGGCCTGTCAGGCTCGGTTGGGGCGTTGTCCGCGCAAGCGGACGCTTAACGCACAACGGCGCCCATTCGCACACTACGAATGGAGGCTCTCAATGAGCGCTGTAAACACGCCTGCTGGTTTTTCCGACTTCAAGGTCGCCGACATCTCCCTGGCCGACTGGGGCCGCAAGGAAGTCATCATCGCCGAATCGGAAATGCCGGCACTGATGGGCCTGCGCCGCAAGTACCAAGCCGAGCAACCGCTCAAGGGCGCGAAGATCATCGGCTGCATCCACATGACCATCCAGACCGCCGTGCTGATCGAGACCCTGGTCGCCCTGGGCGCTGAAGTACGCTGGTCGTCGTGCAACATCTTCTCCACCCAGGACCAGGCCGCCGCCGCCATCGCCGCCGCCGGCATCCCGGTGTTCGCCTGGAAAGGTGAAACCGAGCAAGAGTACGAGTGGTGCATCGAGCAGACCATCCTGAAAGACGGCCAGCCATGGGACGCCAACATGGTCCTGGACGACGGCGGTGACCTGACCGAAATCCTGCACAAGAAATACCCGGCCATGCTGGACAAGATCCACGGCGTGACGGAAGAGACCACCACCGGCGTGCACCGCCTGCTCGACATGCTGGCCAAGGGCGAGCTGAAAGTCCCGGCGATCAACGTCAACGACTCGGTCACCAAGAGCAAGAACGACAACAAGTACGGCTGCCGTCACAGCCTGAACGACGCCATCAAACGCGGTACCGACCACCTGCTGTCGGGCAAGCAGGCCCTGGTGATCGGCTACGGCGACGTGGGCAAGGGTTCGGCCCAGTCCCTGCGCCAGGAAGGCATGATCGTCAAGGTCACCGAAGTCGACCCGATCTGCGCCATGCAGGCCTGCATGGACGGCTTCGAAGTGGTCTCGCCGTTCAAGGACGGTATCAACACCGGTACCGAAGCAGGCATCAACAAAGACCTGCTGGGCCGCATCGACCTGATCGTCACCACCACCGGTAACGTCAACGTCTGCGACGCCAACATGCTCAAGGCCCTGAAGAAGCGTGCCGTGGTCTGCAACATCGGCCACTTCGACAACGAGATCGACACCGCCTTCATGCGCAAGAACTGGGCGTGGGAAGAGGTCAAGCCGCAGGTGCACAAGATCCACCGCACCGGCGCTGGCGTATTCGACCCGCAGAACGACGACTACCTGATCCTGCTGGCCGAAGGACGCCTGGTGAACCTGGGCAACGCCACCGGCCACCCAAGCCGCATCATGGATGGCTCGTTCGCCAACCAGGTGCTGGCGCAGATCTTCCTGTTCGAGCAGAAGTTCGCCGAACTGCCAGCCGCCAAAAAGGCAGAGCGCCTGACCGTGGAAGTGCTGCCGAAGAAGCTGGACGAAGAAGTGGCCCTGGAAATGGTCCGCGGCTTCGGCGGCGTGGTCACCCAGCTGACCCCACAGCAGGCCGAGTACATCGGTGTGACCGTCGAAGGTCCGTTCAAGCCGGACGCCTACCGCTACTAAGCAGCGGCGCCAGCGCCGGGCTATCGCCCTGGCGCTGGCTGGCAACGCGTCGTACCGATGTCCGAGCCAGGCCGGCCCCAACCGTCCTGGCTTTTATTTGCAGGTAGCCGCCCCGGGCGCGCCACCGAAGGAACGAGAGATGTCACAAGAACGCCGCTACAGTTTCGAGTTCTTCCCAACCAAGACCGACGCCGGCCACGAGAAGCTGATGGGCGTCGCCCGCCAGTTGGCCAGCTACAACCCGGACTTCTTCTCCTGCACCTACGGTGCCGGTGGCTCGACCCGCGACCGCACGCTGAACACCGTGCTGCAGCTGGAAAGCGAAGTGAAGGTCCCCGCCGCCCCGCACCTGTCCTGCGTGGGTGACAGCAAGGACGACCTGCGCGCCCTGCTCGCCGAGTACCAGACCGCCGGCATCAGGCGCATTGTCGCCCTGCGCGGCGACCTGCCATCCGGCATGGGCATGGCCAGTGGCGAGCTGCGCTACGCCAGCGACCTGGTCGAGTTCATTCGCCAGGAAAGCGGCGACCACTTCCACCTGGAAGTGGCCGCGTATCCGGAGATGCACCCACAGGCGCGTAACTTCGAGGCAGACCTTGCCAACTTCGTGCACAAGGTCAAGGCCGGCGCCGACAGCGCCATCACCCAGTACTTCTTCAACGCCGACAGCTACTTCTACTTCGTCGAGCGCGCACAGAAGCTGGGCGTGGACATCCCGGTGGTGCCCGGCATCATGCCAATCACCAACTACAGCAAGCTGGCACGCTT
Organism: Pseudomonas mosselii; assembly: GCF_019823065.1. NCBI lineage: Bacteria > Pseudomonadati > Pseudomonadota > Gammaproteobacteria > Pseudomonadales > Pseudomonadaceae > Pseudomonas > Pseudomonas mosselii. The sequence goes on along the minus strand of NZ_CP081966.1, from coordinate 571,255 downwards.
CTCCGACGCTTGCGGCGCCGAGATCCCGCGCTGGATCCGCAAGCAGCTGGAAGCCTATGCCGACGACACCGCCAGCATCCAGGCCTTCGGCGAGGAAGTGATCACCCGCATGTGCGAACAACTGCTGCAAGGCGGCGCACCGGGCTTGCACTTCTACACCCTCAACCAGGCCGAGCCGAGCCTGGCGATCTGGAACAACCTGAAGCTGCCACGCTGAAAGATGTTGCCGGTAACAATTAATTAGAGCCATGAAGAAGGCTTTGCCTTAGGCTAAAGCCTTCTTCACTTCCGCCTCGCAATAGGTTACCGGCCAGCATGCAGCACCCTCATTCCGCTCACCCTCAGCTCGTCTACCTGGCATTCGGTCCGGCCACTTACCATCAGGAGGCCTGCTTCAGCATCGTCAGTGCCTTGGCACACCTGCGATCCACCCCCGGCGTGTCCATGGACATCCAGGTCTACACCGACAACGCCGAGCCCTATTACAACCTGCCGGTCACCGTTCACCTGCTCGACGAGGCCACCCGCAGAACCTGGAACCAGCCACACGGCTACCATTTCCGCAGCAAGCACGTGCTGCTGCGCCAAGTCCTTGGGCACCACCCGCTGGCCGTGCTCATCGACACCGATACCTTCTTCCGTACCTCACCCAAGCACCTGTTCGACCGTGTCACAACCGGCAGCCTGCTGTGCAACGCTATTGGCGGACGCTACGGCGAGAACCAGAAATGCCTGCTGTACAAGAACCTGGTCGGCATTCTCGAAGAGCGCGGTCTGGCCGACCGCCAGATGCCGCTGGTCAACTCCGGCGTGATCGGGCTCACCGCACAGGATGCCCCGATCCTGGACCAGTCCATCGCCCTGATGGACGAACTGCACCCATTGGCCAGGGAAGCCTATACGCTCGAGGAGTTCTGCCTTGCGGTGGTGGCTTACCGTACGCTCAAGCTCAACGAGTGTACCGACGTCATCCACCATTACTGGAGCCGCAAAGCCCAGTTCCGCGCAAAGATCCAGGCCTGGCTGCACAAGCACGGCGACGCGCCGTTGAGCGAGGCGGCACTGGCGGACGTTGCGCTGGTCAACGACCAGCTCCCCCGCCCACCGGCTCTGCAACGCCTTGCATACAAGGCCTTGAGCCTTACACTTCCCAGCAAGGAGCGGCAATTCGCTCGCGAACTGTTGTATGGCTGCTACCCCTACGAAAACGAATTCGATCGGGCGTGCGCCTGCGCATGGTGGGACAAGGCCCTGGAAAACCTTACCCAACGCGAGGGGCAACCGGCCCCTGAGCAATTGCGTAAGTGCCTGCGCCACCCCGGACTGCGCCTAGCGCTGGGCCAGCGCAGGCAAGAGATCGAGACGCACCTGCTGAAACAGCGGCAGGCCTGACCCGCATGCCGGGCGTGCCACTGCGGGGGCTCCCCACGTTGACCCCGCCACGCGCCAGGTACAAGGTCATCCATGCTCTCTGCCTGTTATGGCTTGCCTGCCTGACTTCCCTGGCCCATGCCGAACGCCTGCGCATCGTCAGCGACGACTGGGCGCCCTACCTCTACCAGGAAAACGGTCAGCCCAAAGGCATCGACTACGAGGTTACCGAAGAGGTATTCAAGCGCCTGGGCGTCGAGGTGCAATGGCAGTTCCTGCCCTGGCGGCGCTGCCTGGCCATGGTCGAGCAAGGCCAGGCGGACGCGGTAATGGACATTTTCCGCGTCGACTCGCGCCAGGGTTACCTGGTCTACCCGGACGAACCCATGTCAGAGGTCGAGTTCGTCCTTTACCAGGCCCGCTCGCGCCCCCATCCGGTCAAACGCCTAGAAGACCTGGCCGGGCTGACCGTGGGCACCTCGCCGGGCTATGTCTACGACGGCGACTTCGCTGAATCGCCGCTGTTCCGCCGGGAACCGGCGCCCAGCCACCAAGCCAACTTTGGCAAGCTGGCGCTCGGGCGCATAGACCTGCTGGTGACCGACCGCAAGGTGGGTCGCTATGTCAGCCGCCAGCTTGGCCTGGAGCAGACCGTCGAGGCGCTGCCCCTGGTGATCAGCCGCCGCCAGCAGTACCTGGGGCTGGCCCGCAAGCCAGGGCGCGAGCATCTGGCACAGGCGTTCAGCGAAGAACTGCGACGCTTCAAGCAGGAGCCGGCCTATGCGGCGATCAACGCCCGCTACCTGGGCAATCAGGACTTTCCTTTCGCCGTTGAGCAGCAGGAACGCAGCACACCCTGATTGCTCTGTTATACTCGAGCCTTCCCGCCAGGCTCACGCCCGGACGCTCGGCCTCGCAACAGGCATCTCGACCCGCAGCAGCGCACCTTGCGCGCCGCCTGCTGGCATCCAGGATGCGCCGTGAACGCCCAGCTGGACCGGACGCGATCGCATCCTTCCGATGCCCGTCGCGCCAGGCAGTACACCCCATCGGGCCCAGCCCCCACGAGAACAGGATTGCCCATGTCCTTTGCTTCCCTCGGTCTCTCCGAGGCTCTTGTCCGCGCTATCGAGGCAGCGGGCTACACCCAGCCCACTCCGGTGCAACAGCGGGCCATTCCCGCCGTGTTGCAAGGTCGCGACCTGATGGTCGCCGCCCAGACAGGTACTGGTAAAACCGGCGGCTTCGCGCTCCCCATCCTCGAGCGCCTGTTCCCGGGTGGCCACCCCGACAAATCGCAACGCCACGGCCCGCGCCAACCGCGCGTGCTGGTGCTGACCCCGACCCGCGAGCTGGCCGCCCAGGTGCATGACAGCTTCAAGGTCTATGCCCGCGACCTGAACTTCATCAGCGCCTGCATCTTCGGCGGCGTCGGCATGAACCCGCAGGTCCAGGCCATGGCCAAGGGCGTCGACGTCCTGGTCGCCTGCCCGGGTCGTTTGCTCGACCTGGCCGGCCAGGGCAGCGTCGACCTCTCGCGGGTCGAGATCCTGGTGCTGGACGAAGCCGACCGCATGCTCGACATGGGCTTCATCCACGACGTCAAGAAAGTGCTGGCGCGCCTGCCGGCCAAGCGCCAGAACCTGCTGTTCTCGGCGACCTTCTCCAAGGACATCACCGACCTCGCCGACAAGCTGCTGCACAATCCCGAGCGCATCGAGGTCACGCCGCCAAACACCACCGTCGAGCGTATCGAGCAGCGTGTCTACCGCCTGCCGGCCAGCCACAAGCGCGCCCTGCTGGCGCACCTGATCACCCTGGGTGCCTGGGAGCAGGTACTGGTGTTCACCCGTACCAAGCACGGCGCCAACCGCCTGGCCGAGTACCTCGAGAAGCACGGCCTGACTGCCGCGGCAATCCACGGCAACAAGAGCCAGAACGCCCGCACCAAGGCCCTGGCCGACTTCAAGGCCAACACCGTGCGCGTGCTGGTCGCCACCGACATCGCCGCCCGCGGCCTGGACATCGACCAGTTGCCCCACGTGGTCAACTTCGAGCTGCCCAACGTCGAGGAAGACTACGTTCACCGCATCGGCCGTACCGGCCGTGCCGGTCGCTCGGGCGAGGCCATCTCGATGGTCGCCCCAGACGAAGAGAAGCTGCTCAAGAGTATCGAGCGCGTCACCAAGCAGAAGATCCCGGACGGCGACCTGATGGGCTTCGACGCCTCCCAGGTCGAGGCCGAGAAGCCGGAAGTCCGCGAGCGCCAGCAGAACACTGGTCGCGGTGGCCGCAACCAGCAACCTCGCGGCGAAGGCGGCAAGGAAGGCAGTGGCGGACGCAAGGACAAGGGCAAGGACAAAGGCCGCAACAAACCTGCGGGCGAGAAGCAGGCCGACAAGGAAAAGACTGGCGACAAGCAGCAAGGCCAGCAGCAGCGCAAGCCGCGTGACAAGAAGCCACGCCAGCAGCAGGTCGCACAGGGCCAGAAGGCCATCCCCTCGGTCCCCGCCGATCGTGACCCGGAAGAGTTTCTGGACGACGATGTGGATAACTTCGGCAACCGCGCCGACTACGTCAGCCCTTACCAGAACGCCAAGAATCAAGGCCGCAACCGTCGCCCAGGTGGCAATGGCGGACAAGGCCAGGGCCAACGCAGTGGTGGTGGCCAGGCTCAAGGTCAAGGCCGTGGTAATGGCCAACAGCGCCAAGGCCAAGGCTCGGGTGAAAAACGCCCGCGCAACGGTGGTGGCAGCAATGGCGGCGCTCGTCGTGACAACAACGGAGGCCGTAACCGCCGTGACGAATCGGCTCGCCAGGAACCCGCCGTGCGCAATCCGCGCGAGTCTCAGAGCGCGCCGGTGATCATTCGCAAGGAATCCAAGCTCGACCGTTACCCGACGCCCGAGCAACTGGACGACCTGCCGAGCCGCCCACGAGGTGAGCGTCCGGCGCTGCTGACTCGCAAGGGTTAAGAGCGCAATCGCGGGCCTGTCCCGTGCGGAACCCAAACAAAAACGCCGCCCAATGGGCGGCGTTTTTGTTTCCAGCGTAGCGAACTACTTCTGCTTCACACCTTCGACACTGATATCCAGGTCCAGGGTCTGGGAGGTCGGGCCTGGGCCTTTGATCCCGAAGTCGTTCAGGTTCAGCGTAGTGGTGGCGTTGAAGCCAGCGCGCTCGCCACCCCATGGGTCCTTGCCTTCACCGTTGAACACAGCCTTGAAGGTGACCGGCTTGGTCACGCCGTGCAAGGTCAGGTCGCCGGTGACGTCAGCGGTCTTCTCACCGGTCGACTTGACGCTGGTGGAGACGAACTTGGCCTGAGGGTACTTCTTCACATCAAGAAAGTCGGCGCTGGCAATGTGCTTGTCACGCTCGGCGTGGTTCGACCACAGGCTGGCGGTCTTCAGGTCGACGCTGATCTTGCTGGCCTCGGGCTTGGCGCTGTCCCAGGTGAAGTTGCCGTCGAAGTCCTTGAAGGTGCCGTGGATGAAGCTGTAGCCCAGGTGGCTGATCTTCCAGTCAACGAACGCGTGCTGGCCTTCCTTGTCGATCTTGTATTCGGCGGCCATGGCCTGGCCGGCGGAGATCAGGGCGGTACCGAGCGCCAGAGCGGCAAAAGTCTTTTTCAACATCCTTACTTCCTTCCTTTGCAATTGAGGTTGAGAGTCAAGCTTTGCGGCCCAGCATGCGAGTCAGGGTCGCGTCACGGTCGATGAAATGGTGCTTGAGTGCCGCCAGGGCATGCAGCACCGCGAAAATCACCAGGCCCCAGGCCAGCCAGAGATGGATCACCCCGGCGGTGTCGGCCTGGTCAGGCAGGTCGCTGATCAGCGCCGGCACCTCGAACAGGCCGAACACCGGAATGCCGACACCGTCGGCAGTGGAAATCAGGTAGCCGGCGACCATCACCGCGAACAAGCCCAGGTACAGCGCCAGGTGACCCAGCTTGGCGGCCAGGCGGGTGACCTTGCCATGGTTGGCCGGCGCCGGCGGTGGCGGGCTGATGAAACGCCAGAGCACACGCAGCAGCATGGCGGCCAGCAGTACCAGGCCGATGCTCTTGTGCAGGTCGGGGCCGGTCTTGCGCCATGGGTTGTAGTAGTCGAGGCCGACCATCCACAGGCCCAGGCCGAACAGGCCGAAGACCGCCAGCGCCACGCCCCAGTGCAGGACGATGCTGACCAGGCCATAGCGGGAAGATGAGTTGCGCAGTTGCATGTTGGCGTATTCCCCGTGAAAGCTGCGCACAAGACTAGCGCTTAACGCATCGAATAAAAGCGTAAAAAATTGCTTCGGATTATCTAAAAACCCGATATTTAGTCTGCAAGCTTCCTATTAAGGAAACATTAACGATAGTCGTTTGGATGTGCCGACGCCATCGCGGGAGCCCGCGATGGCGTCAATAGCGAGATCAGCCGGCCTTGGCCTGGCCGTTGACCACCGGCTTCTTGGCCGGTTCCGACTTGGCGGTAGCCTTCTTCACCGGCGCCGGCTTGGTACCGGGCTTGTGTGCCTGCTTGGCCGCAGGCTTGGCTGGAGCAGGCTTGGTGGCGGCAGGTTTAACCGCTTCCTCCTTGGCCACAGGTGCCGGGGCGACCGGGGCCGGTGCAGGCGCCGGGGCGATCTCCTCGGCCTTGGCGATCGGCGCGGCCTTCGCCTCTGGCTTGTCAGCACCGCCGAACAGACGCGAGAAGAAGCCTGGCTTGTCCTGCTTGGCCTCCTCGACCTTCACAGGCTCCGCCTTGGCCGGAGCCTTGTCGGAGCCGCCACCGAACAGGTTGGAGAAGAACCCGCCCTTATCCTTTGCCGCCACGGCACCCGCTGCTCCAGCGGCGGCTGCGGCGGCAACCGGTGCGGCCTTGGCCGGGTCGAAGGACTTGCCTGCCGCCAGGTCCTGGACCTGGCTCGCAGCGCGCTGGCCGCTGCGCAGGGCACCTTCGAGGGTACCAGGGTAGAGTGCGTCGGTATGCTCGCCGGCAAAGGCGATACGCTGGACCGGACGCTCCCACAGACGCCAGTACTTGCTGATTTGTCCTGGGCCGTAGGCCAGGTAAGCGCCTCCCATGCCGGCATCGGTGCTGTAACGACGTACTTCGTAGCCGGTGAAGGCGCCACGGGCCTGCGGGTAGAAGGCGTGCAGACGGATCAGCACCTGGTCGACCATCTGCTTGTCACCGAAGGCCTGCAGCAGACGAGCGTTGTCGCCGGACAGGTTGATCACCACGTTGGCGCCGCCCTTGAGCGCAGGTTCGATCCACAACATGCCCAGGCCGGTGTTGGAGAAGATCTCGCCGGACATGCGCGCACGGCTTTCCCACACCGGGTTCTTGAACTTGAGCATCAACTGGTCGCGCCAGCCGTAGTTGGTGCCCTTCAGCGCGGCCAGGTGCTGGTTGTCCAGGCCCGGGGTCATCTGGATCTTGGCCAGGGCCCGCAGCGGCACGGCCATGACCAGATAATCGGCCTGGTAGCCCACGGCGCCGACCTTCACCGTCACCCCGTCCTTGTCCTGGACGATGGCGGTAACCGGCGAGCTGGTCTTGATGGTCTTGAGCTGCTTGACGAAGGCCTGGGCCAGCACCGGGCTGCCGCCCGGCAGGCGCGCGGCGCGCAGGTCGCGGTCGCTGACGTTGCGGTAGACGCGGCTCTGCTGGGCGAAGTACAGCAGCGACAGGCGCGACGGCTCGTCATAACGGCTACGGATCTGCTGGTTGACCAGCTGACGGGCGGTCGCCGGCAACTGCAGCTTGTCCAGCCAGGTGGAAACGTTCATCTGGTCGAGGGCGAACAGGGTGCTGTTGGCCGCCGGATTCAGCGGGTCCTCGATGGAGCGGGCCAGGTCGTCGAGGGTCTTCTCGTAGCGCTTGAGGGCCTCGGCAGTGGCCGGTTGCTTGGCCACCAGATCGGTTGCGCTGAAGTACTCGCCGTCGATCAGGTAGCCCGGGGTTCGCACGAATTCCGGCGCCGGCAATGTGCCGACCTTGAACCGCTCCAGATACTGGTTGAGCACCGGCTGGGTCTTGCTGTTGCCAATCCACTCGCTGGTGGCCAGCCCCGAACGCCCACCCATGCCAGATTTGGCTTCCAGCAGGGTGACCTGCCAGCCCTTGGCCTGCAATTCATAGGCCGCGGTCAGGCCTGCCAGGCCACCACCGACGACGATCGCCGTCTTGTCCTTGGCCAGCGCGGCACCGCTGGACACCCCGATCAATACCAACGCGCACAGGCGCACCCAAGCAGCAGCCATGATGGCGAACTCCGGTTAGAGAAGCGATAGAAGATACGGGGAGGAACGCCCCGGGAGAGATGCGTTAAGAATACGTCACCTCTGCCCACCCTGCCACCGCAGTGACATCAAGTGCTTTTTGCAACTGGTATTTTTGTCAGTAGCTGACTGTCGCAAGGGTAGGCAGTCTTGGTTCGCACACCCGAACCAGGCCGGAGAAACAGCGGTGATCTACACGGAAGACTTTGCCAGGTGGCAGCCTTCAGCGCCGATGCCGGAAATCACCTGGCGCACGCCCTCGGGCCTGAACATCGTCTCCAATGGCATCGCCTACAGCTCGCGCTACAAGACCGACGAAGGACGTAGCGGCACGGAACTGATTGTCCTGGGCCAATCCGATGTCGAGATCATCTTCGGCCAGACGGTCGATTGCCTGCTGCTCGAGGTGGAGATCAGTACCCTAGGCAGCGCCGTCTCAACCGCCTACTGGCTGACCCTGCGCGACCATGACTACACCGAGTTCATGCCCGGTCCCAGCGCGCTCGGAACCTTCTGGCACGATGTGCCCGGCCCCTTGGAGCGCCTGGTCCTCTCCACCCTGCCGCTGTGCACCGTGCACGTGCGCCAACTGGAGTGGCGCCCGGCCTGGCGTCATTGAGCGGTTGTCCTGCCCCCCGGCATTGCTTAGGCTTACGCGGTCAAACCGAGCCGTAACGCCAGGAGAAGTGCCCATGGGCCTCAATGATCAGTGGATGCAACGCGACCTCAAGGTCCTCTGGCACCCCTGCACCCAGATGAAAGACCACGAGCAGCTGCCGCTGATTCCGATCCGCCGTGGCGAGGGCGTGTGGCTCGAGGACTTCGAGGGCAAGCGCTACCTGGACGCGGTCAGCTCCTGGTGGGTCAATGTGTTCGGCCATGCCAACCCGCGCATCAACCAGCGCATCAAGGACCAGGTCGACCAGCTCGAGCACGTGATCCTGGCCGGCTTCAGCCACCAGCCGGCGATTGAGCTGTCCGAGCGGTTGGTAGCCATGACGCCGTCTGGCCTGGAGCGGGTGTTCTACGCCGACAATGGTTCGTCGTGCATCGAAGTGGCGCTGAAGATGAGCTACCACTACTGGCAGAACATCGGCAAACCGCAGAAAAAGCGCTTCGTCACCCTGACCAACAGCTACCACGGCGAGACCATCGCGGCGATGTCGGTGGGCGACGTGCCACTGTTCACCGAGACCTACAAGGCCCTGCTGCTGGACACCATCAAGGTGCCCAGCCCGGACTGCTACCTGCGCCCCGAAGGCATGGGCTGGGAGGAGCACTCACGGAACATGTTCGCGGCCATGGAGCAGACCTTGGCCGAACATCACGCCAGCATCGCCGCGGTGATCGTCGAGCCGCTGATCCAGGGCGCCGGCGGCATGCGCATGTACCACCCGGTGTACCTCAAGCTGCTGCGCGAGGCCTGCGACCGCTACGACGTGCACCTGATCCACGACGAGATCGCCGTGGGCTTCGGCCGCACCGGCACGATGTTCGCCTGCGAACAGGCCGGCATCCGCCCGGACTTCCTGTGCCTGTCCAAGGCCCTGACCGGCGGCTACCTGCCCCTGGCCGCCTGCCTGACCACCGACAAGGTGTACCAGGCCTTCTATGACGACTACCCGACCCTGCGCGCGTTCCTCCACTCGCACAGCTACACCGGCAACCCGCTGGCCTGCGCCGCGGCCCTGGCGACCCTGGACATCTTCGCGCAAGACAACGTGATCGAGGCCAACAAGGCCCTGTCGGCGCGCATGGCCAGCGCCACCGCGCACTTGGCCGACCACGCCCATGTCGCCGAGATTCGTCAGACCGGCATGGCCCTGGCCATCGAGATGGTCCGGGACAAGGCCGGCAAGACCGCCTACCCCTGGCAGGAGCGTCGCGGCCTGAAGGTCTTCGAGCATGCCCTGACACGTGGCGCGCTGTTGCGCCCGCTGGGCAGCGTGGTGTACTTCCTGCCGCCCTACGTGATCACCCCGGAGCAGATCGACTTCCTGGCCGAAGTGGCCAGCGAAGGGATCGACATCGCCACCCGTGATAGCGTCAGCGTGGCGGTGCCGGCCGACTTCCACCCCGATTTCCGCGATCCGGGCTAGGCCCCAACACCTCCGTCCCCCTGTAGGAGCGGCCTTGCGTCGCGATAGGGCTGCGCAGCAGCCCCAGGCTTTCAGCTTCGCAGCAGAAATTTCCGGGGCCGCTTTGCGGCCCTATTGCGACGCAAGGCCGCTCCTACAGAGGACGATGCCCCCATTCAGATTCCGAGTAGAACCATGAGACTCTCCCGCTTCTTCATCGACGCCCCGCTTGGCCTTGGCGAACACGAGCTCCCCGAAGCCCAGGCCCACTACATCGGCCGTGTCCTGCGCATGGCCGCTGGCGACGCCGTGCAGCTGTTCGACGGCAGCGGCCAGGAATACCTTGGCCAACTGCTCGAGGTAGGCAAGAAAAGCGTGCGCGTCAGCCTCGACCAAGCCGTCCCCGGCCAGGCCGACTCGCCGCTGCGCATTCACCTCGGCCAGGGCCTGTCCCGCGGCGAGCGCATGGACTGGGCGATTCAAAAGGCCACCGAACTGGGCGTAAACGAAATCACCCCAATCGTCAGCGAACGCTGCGAAGTGCGTCTGAAGGATGAGCGCGCCGACAAGCGCCTGGCCCACTGGCGCCAAGTGGCGATCAGCGCCAGCGAGCAGTGCGGTCGCTCGACCCTGCCGGTCATCCACCCGCCGGTTACCCTGGCCGAATGGCTCAAGGACACCGAGGCCGACCTCAAGCTGGTGCTGCACCCGGTGGCCGAAGCGCTGACCCGTCACGAAAAACCTGCAAAGCTGGCCTTCCTGATCGGCCCCGAAGGCGGCCTGAGCGATGCGGAGGTCGAACAGGCCAAGGTCAGCGGCTACCACGCCGCTCGCCTCGGCCCACGGGTGCTGCGTACCGAGACAGCGCCGGTGGTGGCTTTGTCGGTAGCGCAGCAATTGTGGGGCGACTTCTAAGACACGTAGAAGAACACCGCGACGAAGTGCATCAGGCTGCCGGCGATAACGAACAGGTGCCAGATGCCATGCCAGTGGCGGAACCGGCTGTCGAAGGCGAAGAAGATGATGCCGACGGTGTAGAACACGCCGCCGGCCGCCAGCCAGGCGAAGCCGGCACCGCCCAGGCTGTGCAGCAGCGGCTTGACCGCCACCAGCACGATCCAGCCCATCAGCGCGTAGATGATGATCGACAGGATCCGTGCCTCCGAACGCGGCTTGATCTCCTGCAGCATGCCGACCAGCGCCAGCCCCCAGACCACCCCGAACAAGCTCCAGCCCCACGGCCCGCGCAAGCTGACCAGGCAAAAGGGCGTGTAGCTTCCGGCAATCAGCAGGTAGATCGACAAGTGGTCGAGCTTGCGCATGATCCGCTTCGCTCGTCCGCGGGTGCTGTGGTAGAGGGTGGAGATGCTGTAGAGCAGCAGCAGGGTAAAGCCGTAGATGGAGAAACTGACGATCTTCCACGGATCGCCCTGCAGGCCGGCCACGACGATCAGCCAGACTGCGCCAATACAGGCCAGCACCGCACCGACCAGGTGGGTCCAGGCGTTGAAACGTTCACCGTAGTACATGCAAGCACAGACCTCGCTACGCCGTTCGGGTTCCTGAAACCCCTATCACGGGGCAAGCCCAGACACCATCCTAGCCAGCGGCAGGTTGCAGTTGCGCGTCACGCACCAATCTTTCCAGCCCCGCCAGGTCCGGCACCCGCGCCACCTGCTCGCCCACCTGCACCGCCGCCAACTCCAACCCCGCCAACGGCACGTCGACATAGTTCAGCTGGCTGTCGAGCTTGCACGAGCGCGGGATACCCTGCAGCAGCAACGCCAGGTAGCGCAGCCCGGTATCTCCCAGGGCGTTGAGCACCATCACCCGCGCCCGCTCGCCGCAAGGGGTCTGCCCGCCGCAAGCCGCCTCGAAGCCGATCAGCGGCAGCCGTTGCTGGCGCCAGTCGACCCAGCCCAGGTGCCAGGCCGGCTCCCCTGGCTCACAAGCAATGACACGGTGTCCGATCAGCTCAGCCACCGCCACGTTTGGCAACACCAAGGTGCGGTCGCCCAGCGGCAGCAGCAACCCGGTCAGGCTGCTGCGCTGGCCGGCAATATGTTCAAGCATGGGGTTGGCTCCAGTGGGCGATGCTCTGCAGCAGCACCGATTCCTGGTACGGCTTGCCGAGGTATTCATTGACGCCAATGGCCATGGCCCGATCGCGGTGCTTCTGGCCGGTACGCGAGGTGATCATGATGATCGGCAGCTGGCTCAGGCGCTCATCGCGACGGATCCGCGTGGCCACTTCGAAGCCGTCCATGCGCGGCATCTCGATATCCAGCAACAGCACATCCGGACGGTGCTCCTCGAGCAGCGCCATGGCATCGACGCCGTCCTTGGCCGTCAGCACGCTCATGCCGTGACGCTCGAGCAGGCGGCTGGTGACCTTGCGCACGGTCACCGAGTCGTCCACCACCATCACCAGCAATGGCCGCCGGGGCACCGGGCCAGTGAGCGCATGCGCCGCCTCGGCCACGCCCGGCAGGCGCGCCAGACGCCGTTGCTGTCCGCGCAACTGGCCGAGCAGGTCGAGAATCAGCACCACCCGCCCGTCCCCCAGCAGGGTGGCGCCGGACAGCCCCGGCACTGCGGCGAACTGCGGGCCGAGGCTCTTGACCACGATCTCGCGGCTGGGCGACAGGCTGTCGACCTGGATGGCGAACGACTGCTCATGGGAATGGGTCAGCAGTACCGGCAGCGGCACGCTCTGGCCCAGCAGGCCGGGCTGGCCGCCGCCCTGCAGCAGGTCACCGAGGTAGCGCAGCGCGTAGTCGTGGCCCGCGTAGCTGTAGCGCGGCGGGTCGAGCCGGTAACAGGCCTCCAGCTCCGCCGGTGGCACGCGCACGATGCCCTCGATGGTGTTCAGCGGAATGGCATACTGTTCCTCGTCAACGTGCACCATCAGCGCTCGGTTCACCGACACCGTGAACGGCAGGCGAATCAGGAAACGCGCGCCCTTGCCGGGACTGGACTCGATGCTCATCGAACCGCCCAGTTGCTTGACCTCCTCATGGACCACATCCATGCCCAGGCCGCGGCCAGAGATCTGGGTGATCTTCTCGGCCGTGGAGAACCCGGGACGCAGGATGAACTGCAGGATCTCGTGGTCGCTCAGGCGCGCCTGCGGATCAAGCAGGCCACGCTTGATGGCCTTGTTGCGTACCGCCTCCAGCGGCACCCCGGCGCCGTCGTCGCTCATCTCGATGACGATGTCGGCGCCTTCGTGCAGCAGGTTCAGGTGAATGGTGCCCTGCTCCGGCTTGCCGGCGGCCAGGCGTGCCTCGCGGGCCTCCAGGCCATGGTCGACGGCGTTGCGCAGCATGTGCTCCAAGGGCGCCACCATGCGCTCGAGCACGCTGCGGTCAAGCTCGCCCTCGGCGTTGCCGACCACCAGCTCGACCTGCTTGCCCAGCTCGCTGGCCACCTGCCGTACCACCCGCTGCAAACGGGGTACCAGCCGCTCGAAAGGCACCATCAGGGTAGCGGTCAGGCCCTCCTGCAGCTGGCTGTTGACCCGCGCCTGCTGCTGCAGGAGGCTGTAGGCCTCCTGGGCCCTCTGCAGCAGGGTCTCCTTGAGGTCGAGCAGGTCCGAGGTGGATTCGAACAGCGCCCGCGACAATTGCTGCAGCTGGGAATGGCGGTCCATCTCCAGGGGGTCGAAATCGTCATAGGTGTCACCCTCGAACTGGTGACGGCTGGAAATCCGTCCCTGGGTCTCGATGTCCAGGCGCAGCAGCTGGTCGCGCATGCGCTCCAGCGTGGTTTCCATCTCGTTGAGGGCGAACTGCGCATCGTTGACCTGCTGCTCGATACGCCCACGAATGACCGAGTGCTCACCGGCCAGGTTGCCCAGGTCGTCGAGCAGTTCGGCATCGACCTTGACCATATCGCCCGCCCGCTCGGGGGCTACGGCCGGGATTTCGGCGGGGGCCGGCTCGACCTGGGCCTGGCCGGCCACGCTGTCGGTCAGGGCGGCGCTGGAGAAGTTGCGGATGTAGTCGATCAGCGCCGTGGCCGCATGCAGCGGCTCGCCCAGGCGCGCCGCGTCGAGCATGTGCGCCAGGCGGTCATGGCAATTCTGCAGCAGGCTGAACAGGGCCGGCGTCGACGGCAGGCGCCCGGCGGCGAGCAGTTCGTAGAGGAATTCCAACTCATGGGCGAGGTCGCCGATGGCGGCGATCTCGACCATGCGCGCGCCGCCCTTGAGCGTGTGCAGGTCGCGCAGCAGGTTCTCCACCTCGACCGTGTTGCGCGGGTCGACCTGCCAGCGCGCCAGGGACTCGGCCGCGCTCTCGAGGATATCGGAGCTCTCTTCGAGGAAAACCTCCAGCAGCTCCTTGTCGCCCTCGGTTTCTTCGTTGTCCTCCTGCGGCTCGGAGGCGACGGGAGGCGGGGCGCTGTGGCGGAAGTCGCGCAACTCGCCCAGCAACGCCACCGCCGACAGCGGTGGCTGGCCCTCGCGCAGGCTGCGCAACATTTCGGCCAGGGCGTCATGGCTGCGCCGGAGCAGCTCGAACAGCGCCGGGCCGGCACCTAGCCGACGGTCCACCAGGCCTTCATAGAGCAGCGCCAGTTCCTGGGCCAGCACCTCGACGGCGCCGATCGCCGCCATCTGCGCCCCGCCCTTGAGGGTGAGCACATCGTGCTGCAGCGCCGACAGCGGCGACAGGCTGTCCGGATCGGACTTCCATTGCCGCAAAGCCTGGTCGGCACCGTCGAGGATATCCCCGGCTTCTTCGAGGAACAGCTCGACCACCGCGGGGTCCGGCAACTCGCCTGGCGCTGTCAGCGCTGTCACGCCGTTCGCCCCGACCAGCCCCAGGGCGGCAGGATCGAGGGCATCGTCGAGCAGGCCATGCAGGGCTGCCAGGCATTCAGGCCGTGGGTTCGGGTCCTGGCCGGCGGCAATCTCGTCGAACAGGTCGAGCAGCGCTTCGTGGGCTTGCCGGGCGACAGCGAAGAAGCGTGGCGTGACCGCCAGGCTGCCCTCCTCAACCGCGCCATACAGGTCCAGCAGCCCTTCGCAGACCTCATCGACCTGCCACAGCTCGGCCTGGTGCGCGCCATGACCGAGGGTGGTCATTTCCTCGAGCAGCAGGTGCAGCTCGTGGTGCTGCGCAGGATCGCCCTGCCAGTTGGCAAGCCGCGCCTCGGCATCGAGCAGGATGTCCATGCCCATGGTCAGGAAGGTGGCCGTCAGTTGCGGGTCGCGTCGGGCCCGCCGCGGCGGGTGCGGTTCGGCCTGGAGCTGGGCCAGCCGGGCGTCTACCGTCTGCCCGACCTGCTCGATAAGCCCGGCGGCCCCGGGGATGGGCGCCAACGGCGTGCTGCCCAGCTGGGCCAGGCCCAGGTGGAACAGCGCACGCGCCGCCTCCAGCAGTTCGATCTCGGCCACGCGCAGGGGTAGCTGGTGCCCCTTGTATTCGCGCACCAGGCGGTCGAGGGCGGTGGCCAGCTCCGCCACCGGCATCACGCCGGCCATGGCGGCGCTGCCCTTGAGGGTGTGCAGAGCGCGTTGCAGGCTGTCACTGACCGCGCTGCCCCGCCCATCGACCGCCTGCAGGAAGCCATCAAGCCCGGCCAGGTGGCCCTGGGCTTCGTTGCGGAAAATTTCCAGCAACTGCGGGTCGAGACCATCGATGCTGGCGCTGGCCGGCGTGTCGTTGAGCGCCAGCGCGTGCAGGTGCCCGGCCAGCTGTTCGATCTCGGCCGTGGGCGGCAGTTGGCTGGCGGCGAAGTCGGCCAGCAGGTCGGGCAGGCGCACGAACACCTGCTGCAGGGCCACCAGCCCTTCGGCGCTGAGCACGATGCGCCCTTCCAGCACCCGATTGAGCAGGTGCTCGGCGCCCCAGGCCAGCTCGGCCACGGCTTCGGCATGGACCATCCGCCCGCTGCCCTTGAGCGTGTGCAGTGCCCGGCGCACCTCGATCAACGCCTCGCGCAGACCATTGTCGGCGCGCCAGCGCAGCCATTGGCGCTCGATCTCCGGCAGCAGCTCGCCAGCCTCTTCGAGGAACACCTCGCGCAATTCATCGTCGATACCGTCCAGCGCCTGCTCGCCGCCGGCGGCTGCCGTGTCGCGCGCGCACTGCACGCCCAGCGCGGCCAGGCTGGCGTGGGCCATGTCGATGAAGCGCTGGGCGTCGGCCAGCGGATCGGCCACCCGCCATTGCAACCAGGCTTCGCCGGCACTCAGGGCATCTGCCAGATGCGCCAGTTCGTCCGCTTGCGGCTCATCCTCCAGGTGCACCAGCCAGCCCTGCACATAGCCCGCGCAACCGGCGAACACCTCGGCGGCCGCCGGCAGCATCAGCATCGCCAGCGCCCCGCGCACCTGCTGCAACAAGCCGGGCAGGGCCTGCAGGCGCTGGCGCGACCAGTCGGACTCCAGGCAATCGCCGATCAGGTCCTTGGCCTGCTGCAGCACGTTGAGCGACTCGTTGAGCACCAGCTGGCGGATTTCGGCCAGGTCCGAGCCGGGCAAACTGCCGGGGTTGGTTTCCTCCAACGGGCCGACCATGCCGTTGAGGGTGGCCTCGACATACAGCAGTGCCCCGGCGACATCCATCAGCAGCGCTTCATCCACGGCGCTGTCCTTTTCAACCAGTGCCTGCAGCGCCAGCACCTGGTCGATGATCACCCGCCGCGGCTGCTGGAAGCCCAGCACCGCCAGGGTATCGGCCACATGCCGCAAGGGCGGCAGCAGCGACTCCAGTGGCTCGCTGGGCGAGCGCTCGCCGCCGACGAAGGGGTCAAGGCGGTCCTTGATGCGCATCAGGTCGTCGCACAAGGCCATCACCACCGAGCGCAGCGCATCGCGCCCCGGGCCGGCCTGCATGTGCTCACGCCAGCTGCCCAGGGACAGGTCGAGGTTGGCCAGGTCCGCCGCCCCGGCCAGCCGTTGCCCCAGGTCGCCCAGCAGGCTGCCCTGGGCCAAGGGCTCGGCACCACGGCAGACCCGCAACTGGTTGAGCAGCGGCATGACCACCAGCGGCAGGTCGTGGCGCGCGCCGCGCAGGCGGTCCAGGTACGGCGGCAGTTGCTCGAGCCCGCGGAACAGCGCCCCCAGGCAATCGCCGCGTGGGCTCACTTGACCGTCGGCCATGGCCCGCCCGAGCAGCTCCAGTTCCTCGGCCAGGCGCATCGCGCCCGGCAGCGCGAGCATGTGCAGGCAGCCGTGGACCTGGTGCAGGTTGTCAACGAAGAACGCCAGCATCGACAGGTCGCCCGGTTCCGCCGAGAAGCGCTCCAGGGCCTGGCGCGCCTGGCCCAGGCAATCGAGGATCGGCGCCTTGGTCCAGGCCAGGGCCACCGTGTCGTGGCGCTCGCCGGACGGGTTCAGGTGCGCCTCGCTCACGAGCGCTCCACCGGCTTGGGCAGGGTGAAGCCGGACACCGAGCGGCGCATCTCGCTGGCCATGCGCGCCAGGTGGCGGATACTGTCAGCGGTGGCGCCGGAGCCGGCGGAGGTCTGCGCGGTGATCTGCTGGATCACCGCCATGGTGTGGGAAATCTGCCCCGCCGAGGAGGTCTGCAACTGGGCGGCGTCGGAGATGCTGTGGATAAGGTCGGCCATGGTCTGCGACACACCCTCGATTTCCGCCAGGGCCACCCCGGCATCCTGGGCCAGGCGCGCACCACGCACCACTTCGGCGGTGGTCTGCTCCATGGAGATCACCGCCTCGTTGGTATCGGCCTGAATGGTGCGCACCAATGCCTCGATCTGCCGCGTCGCCGAAGAGGAGCGCTCGGCCAGGCGTTGCACTTCATCGGCCACCACGGCAAAGCCGCGACCAGCCTCGCCAGCCAGCGAGGCCTGGATCGCCGCGTTGAGGGCGAGGATGTTGGTCTGGTCGGCAATGTCGTCGATCAGGCTTACGATGTCGCCGATCTCTTGGGAGGACTCGCCCAGACGCTTGATCCGCTTGGCGGTGTCCTGGATCTGCTCGCGGATGTTGTCCATGCCGTGGATGGTGTTGTGCACCACCTCGTTGCCCTTGTTGGCGATGGCCACCGAGCGCTCGGCCACCTTGGCCGACTCGTAGGCGTGGGCCGAGACGCGGTCGATTGACTCGACCATGTCGCCCACCGCCTCGGAGGCCTCGCTGATCTGCTCGGCCTGGTGCTCGGAGGCCTTGGCCAGCTGGCGGGCGGTGTTCTGGGTGTCCTGCACGGCGGCGGCGACCTGCTCGGCGCTGTGGTTGATGGTGGCCACCAGGTCGCGCAGCTGGTCGACCGAGTAGTTGATCGAGTCGGCGATGGCGCCGGTGAAGTCCTCGGTGACCGATACGGTGACTGTCAGGTCGCCGTCGGCCAGCTCCTCGATCTCGTCGAGCAGGCGCATGATCGCCTGCTGGTTGCGTTCGTTCTTCTCGGCGGTCTCGCGCAGCTGGCGGTGGGTGGCGCGCACCATCACCAGGCCGATAAGGATGATCGAAGCCAGCGCCAGCAGGCCGAGCACGTAGCCGCCGACGGTGTCCAGGGTGCGCCCGCCGGCCAGGTTCTCGAAACCGTTGGCCAGGTGCGAGGCCTCGTCGAGCAGGGTCTGCGACAGGCTGAAGATGTTTCCGGCGGCCTCACGTACCCGGAACAGCTCGGGTGATGTCTCGAGGATCTCATCCACCGAGCCCGAAACGAATTGGAACAGCTCGGCGATCTCGGCCAGCCGCGCCCGGGCGTCGGCGTCCTCGACCCGGGTGACCTGGATCGCCGGGTTGCCGGCGAGCATGCCTTCGAGCACCTGACCGAAGCGGCTGGCGTCGCGGCCGAAGGCATCGGCGGCCTGCACCGAGGTTTCGTCGCCGGCCAGCACGGTATTGACCGAGCCGAGAATGCGTTCGGCCAGCAGCAACTGGCGTTGGGCCACCGCCACCTGGTTGGCAGGCGCGCCGCTCTGCAGCAGGATCTCCACCACCTTCTCGTACTCGACCTGCAACTGCGGCACGGTCTCGGCCAGGGTGGCCGCGACCTGGTGCAGCGACAGCACGGTCTGTTCGCTGGCGAGGATGGTGTCGGTGTTCTTGCGCAGGTTCTCCCAGTCCTGGCGCACCGCGTCCATCTCGTCGCGCACCGTCACCGGCGCGGCTGGCAGGCCGGTGGTCTTGTCGCCCTCGCGCAGGTAGCCCCAGCGCCGCTCGAAGTCGTTGCGCGCGTCGCTGAGCAGCTTGAACGCCAGCGCCTTGCCCGCCGCCGCCTCGGTGGCGTTCTTGGCAATGCGCTGGGACAGCACGCGCAGCTCGCCGGCATGGCCAATGTACTGCTTGTCGTGGTTGGCCTGGGTGTTGAGGTAAGCGAAGTTGGCGAACAGCAGGACGATCGACAGGATCAGCACCACGAACAGCACGGTAATCTGCGCGGTGCTGCGCGGGCGCTGGGCCAGGGCGGCTGGCGAGACGCCTGCGGTGGCTACGGAAGGTCCTGGCTTGTTCACGTCGAAAATCCTCTACAACGCCACATCGAGAAAACCCGGGGCCTGTGCCAGGGCGAACGGGCTGAAGATCGCCCAATTGCGTTCACGGGGGAAATGGCCCTGCACGAAGGGCGTGGCCGCGCGAATCAGCGGTTGCGGCGGCGACAGCTCGAGGCTGCTCAGGGCGAAGTGCTGCAGGCCGACCACCTCGTCCACCAACAGCCCGGCGAACAGCTCCTCATGGTCCAGCACCAGCACCCGCCGTTGCTTGCCCGCCGCCGCCGGGCCGAGACCGAAGAACGCGCACAGGTCCATCACCGGCAACAGCCGCCCGCGCAGGTTGGCCACCCCGCGGACCCACGGCTGCACCCCCGGCACCCGGCTGCTGCGGGGCTCGCGCAGCACCTCGGCAACCTCGCCCATGGGCGCGACGAACCACTGCCCGGCAATGCGAAAGCCGATGCCACTCCACTGCTGCAGGCGGGTGTCCTGCGGTGGCTGGTCGGCCACCAGCAGGCGGCAGCGCCGGTCGATGTCCAGCAACAGCTCGAAGGCGGTCAGCGACGCGCCCTGGGGCCGGGTGGTCAAGCGCCGAGCACTTCTTTCAACTTGGCGATCAGCGCCTCCTCCTCCACCGGCTTGGTCAGGAAATCGCGGGCGCCCTGACGCTGGGCCCAGATTCGGTCGGTTTCCTGGTCCTTGGTGGTCACCACGATCACCGGAATGGCGCTGGTTTCCGGGTCCTTGCTCAGTTGCCGGGTGGCCTGGAAGCCGTTCATGCCAGGCATGACGATGTCCATCAGCACGGCATCGGGTTTCTCCTGGCGGGCCAGGGCCACGCCGTCGGCGCCATTGTCGGCCTTGAGCACCCCATAGCCGCTTTTCTCCAGCCATTCGGTCAATCTGTACATCTCTGTCGGCGAATCGTCGACAATCAGAATTCGGGCCATGCTGTTTCCCCATCAGGAAATAGAGACGCCGTCCGGCGAGGGCGGCGTCAGGGTGCGTGTGGGTCCTGCGCGGCGAAACCGGGCACGCTGGCACGGATCGCGTCGAGCAGTTCTTCCTTGCTGAACGGTTTGGTCAGGAACTGGTCGGAGCCGACCACCCGGCCGCGGGCCTTGTCGAACAGGCCATCGCGGGAAGACAGCAGGATCACCGGGGTGTCCTTGAACGTATTGTTGTGCTTGATGATGGCGCAGGTCTGGTAACCGTCAAGGCGTGGCATCAACACATCGACGAAGATGATCCGGGGCTTGTGATCGACGATCTTGGCCAGGGCGTCGAAGCCGTCACTGGCGGTGATCACCTCGCAGCCGGCCTCGCCGAGCAACATCTGCGCGGTGCGGCGGATCGTGCGGGAGTCGTCGATCACCATCACCTTCAGGGGTTGTTCCATAGTTGCGCTTCTGCCTGGGAGCGAATTCGCCAAAAGGCCGTGCAGGCCATGTGCCTGGCCTTTTTAACACAGTCCAGAGGGCCATTCCATCCGCCCGCCCCTTGACCGTGGGCGCGCCCGGCGCCACCCTGAGCCACTTTTCTTTCGTGCCATCGCGGCCACCCGCCGCCAAGAGGAACTACCCCATGAGCGTTCGCCTCGGGATTGTCATGGACCCCATCGCGTCCATCTCCTACAAAAAGGACAGCTCGCTGGCCATGCTGCTGGCCGCCCAGGCCCGTGGCTGGAGCCTGTTCTACCTGGAACAGCGCGACCTGTACCAGGCCCAGGGCAAGGCCCGCGCGCGGATGCGCCCGCTCAAGGTGTTCGCCGACCCGGCCCGCTGGTTCGAGCTGGACGAGGAGCAGGACAGCCCGCTGGCCGAGCTGGACGTAATCCTGATGCGCAAGGACCCGCCCTTCGACATGGAGTTCGTCTACAGCACCTACCTGCTGGAGCAGGCCGAGGCCGAAGGCGTGCTGGTGGTCAACCGCCCGCAGAGCCTGCGCGACTGCAACGAGAAGCTGTTCGCCACGCTGTTCCCGCAGTGCACGCCGCCGACCCTGGTCAGCCGTCGCCCGGACATCATCCGAGAATTCGCGGCCGAGCACGGCGATGTGATCCTCAAGCCGCTGGACGGCATGGGCGGCACCTCGATCTTCCGTCACCGGGCCGGTGATCCCAACCTGTCGGTGATCCTCGAAACCCTGACCGCGCTCGGCGCCCAGCAGATCATGGCCCAGGCCTACCTGCCGGCGATCAAGGACGGCGACAAGCGCATCCTGATGATCGACGGCGAGCCGGTGGACTACTGCCTGGCGCGCATCCCGGCCAGCGGCGAGACCCGCGGCAACCTGGCCGCCGGCGGACGCGGCGAAGCCCGGCCGCTGAGCGAGCGCGACCGCTGGATCGCCGCCCAGGTCGGCCCGACCCTGCGCGAGAAGGGCCTGCTGTTCGTCGGCCTGGACGTGATCGGCGACTACCTCACCGAAATCAACGTCACCAGCCCGACCTGCATTCGCGAGATCGATGCTGCCTACAACACCGACATCGGCGGCCGTTTGATGGACGCCATTGATCGCAAGCTGCAGGCGCGCTGACCGCCGACACGTGGCAAACCCGCGGAGTGGGGTATGATGCCGGTCCTTTTTCGCTGACCTGCGCCCTGTTTCGCGGTTGCTGGATACCTGATGACGCTGCCTGCCGACATCCCCGCCGACCTGCTGCCACCCCGCGTTCGCCCGGTGGACAGGCTCGGCTTCACCCTGTTCCTGGCCGCCCTGGTGCACCTGGCGCTGATCCTGGGCGTGGGTTTCACCGTGGTCAAGCCGGCCGACATCCGCCACACCATGGACATCACCCTGGCCACCTTCAAGAGTGAGAAGGCGCCCGAGAAGGCCGACTTCCAGGCCCAGGACAACCAGCAGGGCAGCGGCACCCTGGAAAAAAAGGCGGTGCCCAAAACCACCGAGGTCGCGCCGTTCCAGGACAGCAAGATCAACAAGATCACGCCGCCGCCGGCGGCGAAACCAGAGATCCCGCCCGCACCGGCAAAGTCCGTGGTCGCCACCCAGGCGCCGAAAACCCAGAAGGTCGAGCCCAGGCCGAAGGAAAGCAAGCCGCAGCCCAAGCCCGAGGCCAAGGTGCCGGACTTCGACAGCTCGCAGCTGTCCAGCCAGATCGCCAGCCTCGAGGCCGAGCTGTCCCATGAGCAGCAGCTGTATGCCAAGCGCCCGCGCATCCATCGCCTGAACGCCGCCTCGACCCTGCGCGACAAGGGCGCCTGGTACAAGGAAGAGTGGCGCAAGAAGGTCGAGCGCATCGGCAACCTCAACTACCCCGAGGAGGCCCGGCGCCAGCAGCTGTACGGCAGCTTGCGGATGATGGTGTCGATCAACCGCGACGGCTCGTTGTACGAAGTGCTGGTACTGGAATCGTCGGGCCAGCCGGTGCTGGACCAGGCGGCCCAGCGCATCGTGCGCCTGGCGGCGCCATTCGCGCCGTTCACCGGCGACCTGGCGGAGTTCGACCGCCTGGAGATCATCCGCACCTGGCGCTTTGCCCGGGGTGACCGGCTGTCGAGCAACTGATCGGGGCCGCGTTGCGGCCCATCGCTGGCAAGCCAGCGCCCACAGGGACAGCGCATGGCTTGAGTTCTGCACGATCGGTGTGGGACCCGGCTTGTCAGTCTCGTCACCTGGCGCCACACTAGCGGTCATGAAAACCCTCGCCCCCAGCTACCTCAAGCACCAGTTCCTGATCGCCATGCCGCACATGGCCGATCCGAACTTTGCCCAGACCCTCACCTACATCGTCGAGCACAATGCCCACGGCGCCATGGGCCTGGTGGTCAATCGCCCGCAGGAGCTGAACCTGGCCGACATCCTCGAGCAGTTGCGCCCGGACGACGAGCCGCCCGCCAGCACCCTGCATATCCCGATCTACCAGGGTGGCCCGGTGCAGACCGACCGCGGTTTCGTGCTGCACAGCAACGACCGCAGCTACCAGGCCACGGTCGAGCTGGAGGGCCTGTCGCTGTCCACTTCCCAGGACGTGCTGTTCGCCATCGCCACCGGCGATGGCCCGCGCAAGAGCCTCATCACCCTGGGCTACGCGGGTTGGGAAGCCGGCCAGCTGGAGGCGGAGCTGGCCGACAATGCCTGGCTCAACTGCCCCTTCGACCCCGAGATCATCTTTGGCCTGGCCAGCGACCAACGCCTGGGCGCCGCCGCCGCGAGCCTGGGGATCAACCTCAGCCTGCTGACCAGCCAGGCGGGCCACGCCTGATGGCCGAACTGCGTCTACTGCTGGGCTTCGACTATGGCACCCGACAGATCGGCGTGGCCGTCGGCCAGGTGATCACCGGCCAGGCCCGCGAGCTGTGCACGCTCAAGGCCCAGAACGGCGTACCGGACTGGAACCAGGTCGAGAAGCTGATCAAGGAATGGAAACCCGACGCGATCGTTGTCGGCCTGCCGCTGAACATGGACGGCACGCCCAGCGAGATGAGCGAACGCGCCGAGAAATTTGCCCGGCGCCTGCACGGCCGCTACAACCTGCCGGTGCACACCCACGACGAACGCCTGACCACCTTCGAGGCCAAGGGCGAGCAGATGGCCCGAGGCGGGCGCCACGGCAGCTACCGCGATAACCCGGTCGACGCCATCGCCGCCGCCCTGCTGCTGCAAGGCTGGCTGGAGGCCAACACTTAAATCCGCTTTGCCGCCGGCTGGAGCCGGCGCCCGCCTTCCGAGGAGCACGCAATGAGCCTACCCAATCCCGCCGATCTGATCCGGCAGATGGCCGTCGACCTTCGCGCCCACCTGGCCCGCCGCGGCATCAGCGAGCCGCGCTTCATCGGCATCCGCACCGGCGGCGTGTGGGTGGCCCAGGCCCTGCTGGCCGAGCTGGGCGACCAGGGCCCGCTGGGCACCCTGGATGTGTCCTTCTACCGCGACGACTTCAGCCAGAACGGCTTGCACCCGCAGGTGCGCCCTTCGGAGCTGCCGTTCGAGATCGAAGGCCAGCACCTGGTGCTGGTAGACGACGTGCTGATGAGCGGGCGCACCATCCGCGCCGCCCTCAACGAGCTGTTCGACTATGGCCGTCCGGCCAGCGTGACCCTGGCCTGCCTGCTCGACCTGGATGCCGGCGAATTGCCGATCCGTCCGAATGTAGTCGGCGCCACCCTGTCCCTGGCCGCCCATGAACGGGTAAAATTGACCGGACCCACGCCGCTCGCCCTCGAGCGCCAGGACCTCGCTCCCGCTTCCGCCCTTTAAGAGTCCCCCGCGATGACGCCACTCGACGCCAAGCGCCCGCTGCAGCTCAATGACCAGGGCCAGCTGCGCCACTTCCTCTCGCTCGACGGTTTGCCCCGCGAACTGCTCACCGAGATCCTCGACACCGCCGACTCGTTCCTCGAAGTCGGCGCCCGGGCCGTGAAGAAAGTCCCGTTGCTGCGCGGCAAGACCGTGTGCAACGTGTTCTTCGAGAACTCCACCCGCACCCGCACCACCTTCGAACTGGCGGCCCAGCGCCTGTCGGCCGACGTGATCAGCCTGAACGTGTCGACTTCCTCGACCAGCAAGGGCGAGACCCTGTTCGACACCCTGCGCAACCTGGAGGCCATGGCCGCCGACATGTTCGTCGTGCGCCACTCCGATTCCGGCGCCGCCCACTTCATCGCCGAGCATGTGTGCCCGGACGTGGCAGTAATCAATGGCGGTGACGGCCGCCACGCCCACCCGACCCAGGGCATGCTCGACATGCTCACCATTCGTCGGCACAAGGGCGGCTTCGAAAACCTCTCCGTGGCCATCGTCGGCGACATCCTGCACTCGCGGGTGGCGCGCTCGGACATGCTCGCGCTCAAGGCGCTGGGCTGCCCGGACATCCGCGTGATCGGCCCGAAGACGCTGATCCCGATTGGTATCGAACAATACGGGGTGAAGGTCTACACCGACCTCGCCGAAGGTCTCAAGGATGTCGACGTGGTGATCATGCTGCGCCTGCAGCGCGAGCGCATGGCCGGCGGCCTGCTGCCCAGCGAGGGCGAGTTCTACCGCCTGTTCGGCCTGACCACCTCGCGCCTGGCCGGGGCCAAGCCGGATGCCATCGTCATGCACCCGGGTCCGATCAACCGCGGCGTGGAAATCGAATCGGCGGTGGCCGACGGCCAGCACTCGGTGATCCTCAACCAGGTCACCTACGGCATCGCCGTGCGCATGGCCGTGCTGTCCATGGCCATGAGCGGGCAGAACGCGCAACGTCAATTCGACCAGGAGAACGCCCAGTGACCATCAGCATTATCGGCGCCCGGGTCATCGATCCTGCCAGCGGCCTGGACCGCATCACCGACCTGCACCTGGACGGCGGGCGCATCGCCGCCATCGGCGCGGCGCCGGCCGGTTTCAACGCCAGCCGCACGATCCAGGCGGACGGTCTGGTAGCCGCGCCGGGCCTGGTCGACCTCGGCGTCTCCCTGCGCGAGCCGGGCTACAGCCGCAAGGGCAACATCGCCAGTGAAACCCGCGCCGCCGTGGCTGGCGGCGTCACCAGCCTGTGCTGCCCACCGCAGACCAAGCCGGTGCTGGACACCTCGGCAGTCGCCGAACTGATCCTCGACCGCGCCCGCGAGGCGGCCAACAGCAAGGTTTACCCGATAGGCGCCCTGACCAAGGGCCTGGAAGGCGAGCAACTGGCCGAACTGGTGGCCCTGCGCGACACCGGTTGCGTGGCCTTCGGCAACGGCCTGAAGGAAATCCCCAACAACCGCACCTTGGCCCGCGCCCTGGAATACGCGGCGACCTTCGACCTGACCGTGGTGTTCCACTCCCAGGACCGCGACCTGGCGCAAGGCGGCCTGGCCCACGAAGGCCCCATGGCCAGCTTCCTCGGGCTGCCGGGCATCCCGGAAACCGCCGAGACCGTGGCCCTGGCCCGCAACCTGCTGCTGGTCGAGCAGAGTGGCGTGCGCGCCCACTTCACCCAGATCACCAGCGCCCGCGGCGCCCGGTTGATCGCCCAGGCCCAGGCGCTGGGGCTGCCGGTCACCGCCGACGTGGCGCTGTACCAGCTGATCCTCACCGACGAAGCGCTGCGCGACTTCTCCAGCCTGTACCACGTCCAGCCGCCGCTGCGCACCGCCGCCGACCGCGATGGCCTGCGCGAGGCGGTGAAGTCCGGGGTGATTCAGGCGATCAGCAGCCATCACCAGCCTCACGAGCGTGATGCCAAGCTGGCGCCGTTCGGTGCCACCGAGCCGGGTATCAGCAGCGTCGAGCTGCTGTTGCCGCTGGCCATGACCCTGGTCGAGGACGGCCTGCTCGACCTGCCAACCCTGCTGGCACGCCTGAGCAGCGGCCCGGCTGCCGCGATGCGCTTGCCGGCCGGCGAGCTGAAGGTGGGTGGCGCGGCGGACCTGGTGCTGTTCGATCCGAACGCGTCCACCGTGGCAGGCGAGCAGTGGTTCTCTCGCGGTGCGAACTGCCCGTTCATCGGCCACTGCCTGCCGGGCGCGGTGCGTTATACCTTGGTCGATGGGCACGTCTGCCACGAGGCCTGAGTAACGCCTATCGCGGGGCAAGCCCGCTCCCACGCAGGAGCTCCCACGCAAGGTCGACCTGGCGTGGGAGCGGGCTTGCCCCGCGATGGAGCCGGCAAAGACCTGAAACAACCATTCATCCCCGCTGGTTGAAATCCTTCCCCCCTCCCCCCATATGAGTCTGCATCAGGCATTTTCGCCCCGCTGCGTGGAGACTCTCCCTTGACTACCATCGTTTCTGTCCGCCGTAACGGCAAAGTCGTCATGGGCGGCGACGGCCAGGTTTCCCTCGGCAACACTGTGATGAAAGGCAACGCCAAGAAAGTCCGTCGCCTGTACAACGGCCAGGTCATCGCCGGCTTCGCCGGTGCCACCGCCGATGCCTTCACGCTGTTCGAACGCTTCGAAGCCCAGTTGCAGAAACACTCCGGCCATCTGGTGCGCGCCGCCGTCGAGCTGGCCAAGGAATGGCGTACCGACCGTACCCTGAGCCGCTTGGAAGCCATGCTGGCCGTGGCCAACAAGGACGCCTCGCTGATCATCACTGGTAACGGCGACGTGGTCGAACCCGAGGACGGCCTGATCGCCATGGGTTCCGGCGGTGCCTACGCCCAGGCCGCGGCCCGCGCCCTGCTGAACAAGACCGACCTCTCGGCCCGTGAGATCGCCGAGACAGCCCTGAACATCGCCGGCGACATTTGCGTGTTCACCAACCACAACCTGACCATCGAGGAGCAGGACCTGGCCGAGTGATCAGCTGTTCTGGCGCCCCATCCCGGTGATGGGGCTTTTCCACGCTGACCCACTTTGCCGAAGGACCACATTCATCATGTCCATGACCCCCCGCGAAATCGTTCACGAACTGAACCGCCACATCATCGGTCAGGACGACGCCAAGCGCGCCGTCGCCATCGC
Organism: Pseudomonas mosselii; assembly: GCF_019823065.1. Lineage (NCBI taxonomy): Bacteria > Pseudomonadati > Pseudomonadota > Gammaproteobacteria > Pseudomonadales > Pseudomonadaceae > Pseudomonas > Pseudomonas mosselii. The sequence goes on along the minus strand of NZ_CP081966.1, from coordinate 543,722 downwards.
CCTGCGCAACCGCTGGCGGCGCATGCAGCTCCCTGCCGAGCTGCGTGCCGAAGTGACGCCCAAGAACATCCTGATGATCGGCCCCACCGGTGTCGGCAAGACCGAAATCGCCCGCCGCCTGGCCAAGCTGGCCAACGCGCCGTTCATCAAGGTCGAGGCGACCAAGTTCACCGAAGTTGGCTACGTTGGCCGTGACGTCGAGTCGATCATCCGCGACTTGGCCGACGCCGCGCTGAAGATGCTGCGCGAGCAGGAGATCGTGCGCGTGCGCCACCGCGCCGAGGACGCCGCCGAAGACCGTATCCTCGACGCCCTGCTACCGCAGGCGCGGGTCAGCAGCTTCAGCGAGGAAGCCCAGCAGTCCAGCACCGACTCCAACACCCGCCAGCTGTTCCGCAAGCGCTTGCGCGAAGGCCAGCTGGACGACAAGGAAATCGAGATCGAAGTCGCCGAGAACATGGGCGTCGAGATCGCCGCGCCGCCCGGCATGGAAGAGATGACCAACCAGCTGCAGAGCCTGTTCGCCAACATGGGCAAGGGCAAGCGCAAGAGCCGCAAGCTGAAGGTCAAGGACGCCCTGAAGATGGTCCGCGACGAGGAAGCCGGCCGCCTGGTCAACGAGGAAGAGCTCAAGGCCAAGGCCCTGGAAGCGGTCGAGCAGCACGGCATCGTGTTCATCGACGAGATCGACAAGGTGGCCAAGCGTGGCAACGTCGGCGGCGCCGATGTCTCCCGTGAAGGCGTACAGCGCGACCTGTTGCCGCTGATCGAGGGCTGCACCGTCAACACCAAGCTGGGCATGGTCAAGACCGACCACATCCTGTTCATCGCCTCCGGCGCGTTCCACCTGAGCAAGCCAAGCGACCTGGTGCCCGAGCTCCAGGGCCGCCTGCCAATCCGTGTCGAGCTCAAGGCGCTGACCCCGGAAGACTTCGAGCGCATCCTCAAGGAGCCGCATGCCTCACTGACCGAACAGTACAGCGCCCTGCTCAAGACCGAGGGCCTGAACATCGAGTTCGCCGACGAAGGCCTCAAGCGCCTGGCCGAGATCGCCTACCAGGTCAACGAGAAGACCGAGAACATCGGTGCCCGCCGCCTGCACACCTTGCTCGAGCGCCTGCTCGAAGAAGTGTCGTTCAGCGCCGGCGACCTGGCCAGCACCCACGACGAGACGCCGATCCACATCGACGCCGCCTACGTAAACAGCCACCTGGGTGAGCTGGCGCAGAACGAAGACCTGTCGCGCTATATCCTGTAAGACCGCTGGGGGCCGCTGCGCGGCCCTTTCGCGACACAAGGCCGCTTCTACAGGGAATCGCGATCATCTGTAGGAGCGGCCTTGTGTCGCGAAAGGGCTGCAAAGCAGCCCCCTTGCACAATCCCCTGAATCTCCCGAAGCTTGCACCATCAGCTCACCAGAGATTCCAGCCATGGCCCGCCTCCCCACCGCCATCAACCTGCACAAAGCCTCCAAGACCCTCACCCTCACCTACGCCCCCGGCGAGGTCTACCACCTGCCCGCCGAATTCCTGCGCGTGCATTCGCCGTCCGCCGAGGTCCAGGGCCACGGCAACCCCATCCTGCAATTTGGCAAGATCAACGTCGGCCTCAGCGGTCTGGAACCGGCCGGTCAATATGCACTGAAACTGACCTTCGACGATGGCCATGACTCCGGATTGTTCACCTGGGAGTACCTCGAGCAGCTGTGCCTGCGCCAGGAGCAGCTGTGGGCCGAGTACCTCGACGAATTGCACAAGGCCGGCAAATCCCGCGACCCGTCCGAATCGGTGGTGAAATTGATGCTCTAGCTCAAGGCTCGCAGGCTTTAGAGCGCATTTTCTAATCTCATCTGCTTGAATGCCTTGATGACAGCCAAAGATTGGCTGTCTTGCGCATTACACGAAAGTCGGGTAACCAATGGAGCTGGCAAGTTCCCTGCATCGCCTTGAAGGCAGGCAGGGCCGGGCCGGTATGTAGAGGTCGCGAGCGAAAGCAGGTTGTCTTCACACGCAGAAACCCACGCAGCTCATCATCGGCACGCATCCGGTCGCAGCACCGCTGTTCCTTATCACTGGTCACCCGAGTAGCAGTACCGGGCTGTCACAGCACACCGGTACTCGTCTCAGGACAACGGAGCGTCGTAGATGAGTAACAAGAACAACGATGAGTTGCAGCGGCAGGCCTCGGAAAACACCCTGGGGCTGAACCCGGTTATCGGCATTCGCCGCAAGGATCTGCTGACATCGGCGCGCACGGTGTTGCGCCAGGCAATACGCCAGCCCTTGCACAGCGCCAAGCACGTGGCGCATTTCGGCCTGGAGCTGAAGAACGTGCTGCTGGGCAAGTCGGCCCTGCAGCCCGAAGGCGACGACCGTCGCTTCGCCGACCCGGCGTGGAGCAAGAACCCCCTGTACCGCCGCTACCTGCAGACCTACCTGGCCTGGCGCAAGGAGCTCAACGACTGGATCAGCGAAAGCGACCTGTCGCCCCAGGACATCAGCCGCGGGCAGTTCGTCATCAACCTGGTGACCGAGGCCATGGCCCCCACCAACACCCTTTCCAACCCCGCCGCGGTCAAGCGCTTCTTCGAGACCGGCGGCAAGAGCCTGCTCGACGGGCTGTCCAACCTGGCCAAGGACATCGTCAACAACGGCGGCATGCCCAGCCAGGTGAACATGGAGGCCTTCGAGGTCGGTAAAAACCTCGGCACCAGCGAAGGCTCGGTGGTGTACCGCAACGATGTGCTGGAGCTGATCCAGTACAGCCCCATTACCGAGCAGGTGCACAGCCGTCCGCTGCTGGTGGTACCGCCCCAGATCAACAAGTTCTACGTGTTCGACCTGAGCCCGGAAAAGAGCCTGGCACGCTTCTGCCTGCGCTCCCAGCAGCAGACCTTCATCATCAGCTGGCGCAACCCGACCAAGGCTCAGCGCGAGTGGGGCCTTTCGACCTACATCGACGCGCTCAAGGAAGCAGTCGACGCGGTGCTGGCGATCACCGGCAGCAAGGACCTGAACATGCTTGGCGCCTGCTCCGGCGGCATCACCTGCACCGCGCTGGTGGGCCACTACGCCGCGCTCGGCGAGAAAAAGGTCAACGCCCTCACCCTGCTGGTGAGCGTGCTCGACACCACCGTCGACACCCAGGTCGCGCTGTTCGTCGACGAGCAAACGCTGGAGGCGGCCAAGCGCCACTCCTACCAGGCTGGCGTGCTCGAAGGCAGCGACATGGCCAAAGTATTCGCCTGGATGCGCCCCAACGACCTGATCTGGAACTACTGGGTCAACAATTACCTGCTGGGCAACGAACCGCCGGTGTTCGACATCCTGTTCTGGAACAACGACACCACCCGCCTGCCGGCCGCCTTCCACGGTGATCTGATCGAGATGTTCAAGAACAACCCGCTGACCCGCCCCGACGCCCTCGAGGTGTGCGGCACCGCCATCGACCTGAAGAAGGTCGACTGCGACATCTACAGCGTCGCCGGCACCGCCGACCACATTACCCCGTGGCAGTCGTGCTACCGCTCTGCGCACCTGTTCGGCGGCAAGATCGAGTTCGTGCTGTCCAACAGCGGCCATATCCAGAGCATCCTCAACCCGCCGGGCAACCCCAAGGCACGCTTCATGACCGGCGAGGACCGCCCGGACGACCCGGTGGCCTGGCAGGAGAACGCCATCAAGCACGCCGACTCCTGGTGGCTGCACTGGCAGGCCTGGCTGGGCGAGCGCGCCGGCGAACTCAAGAAGGCGCCTACAAAGCTGGGTAACCGCACCTATACCGCAGGCGAGGCCGCACCGGGAACATACGTGCACGAGCGTTGAACCGAACCGCCGCGATGGGCCAGTCGGCGCATCGCGGCGCTACCTTCACCACAGAGTCACGCGCATGCCGCAACCGTACATCTTCAGGACCGTCGAGCTGGACGATCAGTCCATCCGCACCGCGGTCCGCCCGGGCAAGCCACACCTGACGCCGTTGCTGATCTTCAACGGCATCGGCGCCAACCTCGAGCTGGTATTCCCTTTCATCGAGGCGCTGGACCCGGACCTGGAAGTCATCGCCTTCGACGTGCCCGGGGTCGGCGGCTCGTCGACGCCGCGCCACCCCTACCGCTTTCCCGGCCTGGCCAAGCTGACCGCGCGCATGCTCGACTACCTGGACTACGGCCAGGTCAACGTCATCGGTGTGTCCTGGGGCGGCGCCCTGGCCCAGCAATTTGCCCACGACTACCCGGAGCGCTGCAAGAAGCTGGTGCTGGCCGCCACCGCCGCCGGCGCGGTGATGGTACCGGGCAAGCCCAAGGTGCTGTGGATGATGGCCAGCCCAAGGCGCTACGTGCAACCCTCCCATGTGATCCGCATCGCCCCGCTGATCTATGGCGGCGGCTTCCGGCGCGACCCTGAGCTGGCCATGCACCACGCCTCCAAGGTCCGTTCGGGCGGCAAGCTGGGCTACTACTGGCAACTGTTCGCCGGACTCGGATGGACCAGCATCCACTGGTTGCACAAGATCCACCAACCCACGCTGGTGCTGGCCGGCGACGACGATCCGTTGATCCCATTGATCAACATGCGCTTGCTGGCCTGGCGAATTCCCAATGCCCAGCTACACATAATCGACGACGGCCACTTGTTCCTGATCACCCGGGCCGAAGCCGTCGCGCCGATCATCATGAAATTCCTCGAGCAGGAACGCCAACGCGCGGTCATGCACCCCCGGCCAGCGGCAAGGGGGTAGGAAGGCTTTTTTATGCGTCAGCACAGGCTAGTTGCAGCCAAGCCCAGTGCGCCTTCGCGCGGGCGAGCCCGCGACGAGGCCAACGCGGAAATGGATCTGACGAAGGAGTGTTGGCATGAAGGACAAACCGGCCAGAGGGATGACACCGGTCCCCGCCACGAGCATGAACGTGCAGAACGCCATCACCGGCCTGCGCGGTCGCGACCTGATCTCGACCCTGCGCCAGGTCGGCCGGATCGGCCTGCGCAACCCGCTGCACACCGCGCACCATCTGCTGAGCCTGGGCGGCCAGCTGGGCCGTGTGCTGATCGGTGACAGCGCCTATCAACCCCACCCCCGCGACGCGCGCTTCAGCGACCCGACTTGGAGCCAGAACCCGTTCTACCGTCGCGGCCTGCAGGCCTACCTGGCCTGGCAGAAGCAAACTCGCCTGTGGATCGAGGAAAGCAGCCTGACCGACGATGACCGCGCCCGGGCGCAGTTCCTGTTCAACCTGGTCAGCGACGCCTTCGCGCCGAGCAACTCGCTGCTCAACCCGCTGGCGATCAAGGAGCTGTTCAACACCGGCGGCCTGAGCCTGCTGCGCGGGGCCAGCCACCTGCTCGACGACCTGCGCCACAACGACGGCCTGCCGCGCCAGGTGGACGAACGGGCCTTCGAAGTCGGTGGCAACCTGGCCGCCACCCCCGGCGCGGTGGTGTTTCGCAACGAGCTGCTGGAACTGATCCAGTACAAGCCCATGAGCGAGAAACAGTACGCCCGGCCATTGCTGGTGGTACCGCCGCAGATCAACAAGTTCTACATCTTCGACCTCGGCCCGACCAACAGCTTCGTCCAGTACATGCTCAAGCAGGGCCTGCAGGTGTTCATGGTCAGCTGGCGCAACCCTGACCCGCGTCACCGCGAATGGGGCCTGTCCAGCTACGTGCAGGCCCTGGAGGAGGCGCTCAACGCCTGCCGCAGCATCAGCGGCAGCCGTGATCCCAACCTGATGGGCGCCTGCGCCGGCGGCCTGACCATGGCCGCCCTGCAGGGCCACCTGCAGGCCAAGAAGCAACTGCGCAAGGTGCGCAGCGCCACCTACCTGGTGAGCCTGCTCGACAGCCATTTCGACAGTCCCGCCAGCCTGTTCGCCGACGAGCAGACCATCGAGGCGGCCAAGCGCCGCTCGTACCAGCGCGGCGTGCTGGACGGCGGCGAAGTGGCGCGCATCTTCGCCTGGATGCGCCCCAACGACCTGATCTGGAACTACTGGGTCAACAACTACCTGATGGGCAAGACCCCGCCGGCGTTCGACATCCTCTACTGGAACGCCGACAACACCCGCCTGCCCGCCGCCCTGCACGGCGACCTGCTGGACTTCTTCAAGCTCAACCCGCTGACCTTCCCCGAAGGCCTGGAAGTGTGCGGTACACCTATCGACCTCAAGCAGGTCGGGCTGGACAGTTTCACCGTGGCCGGCAGCAACGACCACATCACTCCGTGGGACGCGGTCTACCGCTCGGCGCTGTTGCTCGGTGGCGACCGACGTTTCATCCTGGCCAACAGTGGGCATATCCAGAGCATCATCAACCCGCCCGGCAATCCCAAGGCCTACTACCTGGAAAACCCCAAGCTCTCCAGCGACCCGCGGGCCTGGTTCCACGATGCCCAACGGCGCGACGGCAGCTGGTGGCCGTTGTGGCGGGAATGGATCAGTGAGCGCTCCGGCACGCTGAAGGCGCCACGCGAGGAACTGGGCAACGCCACCTATCCACCGCTGGGCCCCGCGCCGGGCAGCTACGTATTGGCGCGCTGACCGGATGAAGACCCGCGACCGTATCCTTGAATGTGCCTTGCAGCTGTTCAACCGCCAGGGCGAGCCGAACGTCTCGACCTTGGAGATCGCCAATGAACTGGGGATCAGCCCCGGCAACCTGTACTACCACTTCCACGGCAAGGAGCCGCTGGTGATCGGCCTGTTCGAGCGTTTCGAAGAGGAGCTGATGCCACTGCTCGATCCGCCCCTAGATGTGCGCCTGGACGCCGAGGACTACTGGCTGTTCCTGCACCTGATCGTCGAGCGCATGGCCCAGTACCGCTTTTTGTTCCAGGACCTGTCCAACCTCACCGGGCGCCTGCCCAAGCTGGCGCGGGGCATGCGCAGCCTGATCAACGCCCTCAAGCGCACCCTGGCGGCGTTGCTGGCCAGCCTCAAGGGCCAGGGCCAGGTGACCAGTGAGACCCAGGCGCTGGGGCAACTGGTGGAGCAGATCACCCTGACCCTGATGTGCTCGCTGGACTACCAGCGGGTGCTGGGGCGCGAGGGCGATGTGGGGGTGGTGGTATACCAGGTGATGATGCTGGTGGCGCCGCATCTGCAGGCACCGGCGCGCAGGGCGGCGGAGCAGTTGGCGATGCGCTATCTGGAAGGCTGAAACGATCACGGGGCAAGCCCACCCCCACGCGTCCTGTGCAGGCTTCGTGGGAGCGGGCTTGCCCCGCGATCAGGGCGACGCGGTGTGTCAGGCCTGGGTGGCCGCGTTCACCGGTGCCGACGGCGTGCTGCTGGCCGGGGCCGCGCTCGGAGCCGGAGCCGCGGTGGCGGCGGGCGCCGGAGCGGCCGGCTTGGCTGCCGCAGGCTTGGTCGGAGTCGCTTTCTTCACGGCCGGCTTTTTGGCCGCAGTGGGTTTGGCAGCGGGTTTGGCCGCCGCTGGCTTGGCTGCCGGTTTAGCCGCCGCGGTTTTCGCCGCAGGCTTGGCCGCCGGTTTGGCCGCAGCGGTCTTGGCCGCAGGCTTGGCTGCCGCCTTGGCCAAGGGCTTGGCCGCGGTCTTGCTGGCACTGGCCTTGGAGATCGGGGTCACCGACGCGCCGGTCAGCTTCTCGATCTGCTTGGTCAGCGAGTCGACCTGCTGGTGCAGGGCCTTGATCTCATTGCGGCTGGGCACGCCCAGGCGCGAGATGGCGCTGTTCAAGCGCTTGTCGAAGGCCTCTTCCAGCTCGCTCCACTTGCCCAGCGCGCGGTCCTTCACGCCAGACACCCGGGAGTTGGTCGACGACTTGGCGCTTTCGGCCACGTCTTCGGCGGTTTTCTTCGCCTGCTTCTCAGCCTTTTCGCCATCCTTCACCAGCGAATCGAACAGCTTGGGACCGTCCTGGTCGATCTTGGAGTAGATACCCAGGCCAGCCAACCAGATCTTGCGGGAATACTTCTCGATTCCGCCGATCCAGGAACTGCCTTCTTTCTCGGTGTTCTTCTTGCCAGCCATCCTGCTCTCCTTATGGTTTGTGCGCGACGCGCTCGAGCAGCTCATGCAGCTGTTCAAGCTTGATGGACAACGCCTCAACGTCATGTTTAGACGGAATGCCGAGGCGATTCAAGGCGCGACCGACACGGGCGTCGAAGGCTTTCTCGATTTTGTCCAGCTGGACCTCGACCTTGCCGCGTACCCGGCTGACTTCCTGGGTGGCTTCGTCGAGATGGCCGTTGGCGGCTTCGATCTCTTTACCCAGGCGCTTCTTGCCGCGTTTTTCGACGCCTTCGCCGGCCTTCACCAGCTCCTTGAAGTAGTCGGAACCTTCCTGGCCGACGCGGGCGTAGGCACCGATGCCCGCCAGCCAGATCTTGCGGGCGTAGCCGCGCACCTCACCCAGGGTACTGCCTTGGGCGTCGTCTTTCTGCTTGAGATTCACTTTGGCCATGCTCTGCACCTCATGCTCGTTCAAGGGAGGGAGGAACTGCCCTGGGAGGCAGGGCTTGAGCGTGAAGGTAGGCGGAAAAATTAGAATCCTCACCCTAAGGTGGGCCGTATTGCCGCTTCAGGCCTGCTGGATGTAGGCGCGGCCTTGTGCCACGCCTACAAGGGATCGGGACGGTACGGGCGAATCAGGCCAGTGCCTTGTCCAGCGCCCGCTCGATCTCGCCCTTGATGCTGGCGCTCATCATCGACAGCATCATGCCCAGCTTCAGCTCGACGCGGATGGTGTCCTCGCCAATGTGCACGCTGCCATTGGCACCACTGCGCGTCACATCGACGCGGTCGCCGTTCCAGGTGGCCTTGAGGTCGTATTCGCGGCTGAGCCTGTCGACCAGCGCCTCGGCCTTGGCACGGGCGGCTTCACGGCCGAGGGAGTGTTTGCGTTCGACGCTGATCTGGGTCATGCGGGTGATCCTGGATATGAAGACATAATCGCCATTATGCCCGCCCCCTGTGCATGACACACCCCGCCAAGACAAATCCGCCCGCAGCCCCTAGAATGGCCGTAATTTTTTTCTGGTGAAGCGATATGACCGACCAGCGCAAAGGCGACCACGCCGAACCCACTACCCACTTCGGCTACCAGGACGTGCCCGAGAGCCAGAAGGCGAAGAAAGTCGCCGAGGTGTTCCACTCGGTGGCCGCCAAGTACGACCTGATGAACGACGTGCTGTCCGGCGGCATGCACCGCCTGTGGAAGCGCTTCACCATCGAGCTGTCCGGCGTGCGCAGCGGCAACCGGGTGCTGGACATCGCCGGTGGCACCGGCGACCTGGCCGCCAAGTTCTCGCGCCTGGTCGGCCCGACCGGCCAGGTGGTGCTGGCCGACATCAACGACTCGATGCTCAAGGTCGGCCGTGACCGCCTGCTCGACCGCGGCGTGGCCGGCAACATCGAGTTCGTCCAGGCCGACGCCGAGAAGCTGCCGTTCCCGGACAACCACTTCGACTGCGTGACCATCGCTTTCGGCCTGCGCAACGTGACCCACAAGGACGAAGCCATCCGTTCCATGCTGCGGGTGCTCAAGCCTGGTGGCCGCCTGTTGATCCTGGAGTTCTCCAAGCCGACCAACAAGTTGATGTCCAAGGCCTACGACGCCTATTCGTTCGCCTTCATGCCGCTGGCCGGCAAGCTGATCACCAACGACGCGGAAAGCTACCGCTACCTGGCCGAATCGATCCGCATGCACCCCGACCAGGAAACGCTCAAGAGCATGATGGTCGAGGCTGGCTTCGACCGCGTCACCTACCACAACATGACCAGCGGCATCGTCGCCGTGCACCGGGGGATCAAGCCCTGATGCTCCTGGCCGGCCTGCTCGCCAGCGCCGAGCACGGGCTCAACCGTGTCCTGCGCCTGGACAGCACCGCCCTCCCGCGCCTGGCGGCGCTGGAGGGCCGGGTGATCGAGATCGACTGCGTGCAGCCGGCCCTGAAGGTGTTCGTGCTGCCCGACGAGGAAGGCCTGATGCTCGCCGCCCACTGGGAGGGCGAGGTCGACTGCACCCTGCGTGCCCCCGCCGGACGCCTGGCGCAGCTGGCCCTGGCCAAGGACAAGACCGCCGTACTGCACAGCCCCCAGATCGAACTGCATGGCGACAGCGCCGTGCTGCTCGACCTGTTCGGCATCGTGCAAGACCTGGAGCTGGACTGGGAATACGAGCTGCAGCGCTGGCTGGGCCCGGTGCCCACCGCGCTGATCGCCGGCCACCTGCGCCTGCGCGCGCGCTGGACCCGCCAGGGTCTGGCCCGTTTCGGCGAGAACCTCTCCGAGTACCTGGCCGAGGAATCCCGCACCCTGGTCGGCAAACGCGAAGCCGAAGCGGCGTTCAGCGAGCTCGATGCGCTGAAAGTCGACATCGAACGTCTCGAGGCGCGCCTGCGCCGCCTCGCCCACACTCTTGATACCAGCGATAACGCATGAAGCTGCTCGCCGTCCGCCGTCTGTTGCGCATCCAGCGCGTCGTGATCCGCTACCGCCTCGATGACCTGCTGTTCGAACAGCCCCTGCTGCCCTGGTGGCTGGCCAGCCTGCGCCTGCTGATGCCCTGGCGCTGGCTGCCGCGCAAGCCCCTGGAGCTGAGCCGCGGCGCGCGCCTGCGCCTGGCGCTGCAGGACCTGGGGCCGATCTTCATCAAGTTCGGCCAGTTGCTCTCCACCCGCCGCGACCTGCTGCCCACCGACATCGCCGACGAGCTGATGCTGCTGCAGGACCGGGTACCGCCGTTCGACCCGCAGCACGCCGTGGCGCTGATCGAGGGACAGCTCGGGGCGAAGGTGGCCGAGGTGTTCAGCCGCTTCGACGTCGAGCCGCTGGCCTCGGCCTCGGTGGCCCAGGTCCACGCCGCGCGCCTCAAGAGCGGCGAGGAAGTGGTGGTCAAGGTGGTGCGCCCGGGCCTCAAGCCAGTCATCGCCCAGGACCTGGCTTGGCTGTTCCTGATCGCCAAGGCCGCCGAACGCGCCTCGGCCGATGCCCGTCGCCTGCACCCGGTGGAGATCGTCGGCGACTACGAGAAGACCATCTACGACGAGCTCGACCTGCTGCGCGAGGCGGCCAACGCCAGCCAGCTGCGGCGCAACTTCGAAGGCTCCGAGCTGATGTACGTGCCCCAGGTGTACTGGGACTTCTGCCGGCCCAAGGTGCTGGTGATGGAGCGGATCTACGGCGTACCGGTCACCGACATGGTCACGCTGGCGGACCAGCGCACCGACATGAAGATGCTCGCCGAGCGGGGTGTGGAAGTGTTCTTCACCCAGGTGTTCCGCGACAGCTTCTTCCACGCCGACATGCACCCGGGCAACATCTTCGTCAGCACGGTCAAGCCATGGAGCCCGCAGTACATCGCCATCGACTGCGGCATCGTCGGCAGCCTCACCGCCGAGGACCAGGACTACCTGGCCCGCAACCTGATCGCCTTCTTCAAGCGCGACTACCGCCGCGTGGCCCAGTTGCACATCGATTCGGGCTGGGTGCCGGCGCAGACCAAGGTCAACGAATTCGAGGCGGCGATCCGCACCGTGTGCGAGCCAATCTTCGAAAAGCCGTTGAAGGACATCTCCTTCGGCCAAGTGCTGATGCGCCTGTTCCAGACTGCCCGGCGCTTCAACATGGAAGTCCAGCCGCAGTTGGTGCTGCTGCAAAAGACCCTGCTGAATATCGAAGGCCTGGGCCGCCAGCTTTATCCCGACCTGGACCTGTGGAGCACCGCCAAGCCGTTCCTCGAACGCTGGATGCGCGAGCGCATGAGCCCGAAGGCGGTTATCGGCAACCTGTACAGCCAGGCCGAGCAGTTGCCGCACCTGGCCGACATGACCCGCGACCTGCTCGAGCGCCTGTCGCAACCGCACCTGCACGATGCGCAACTGCCCGAGCGACGCCGCGCCGGCGACAACTGGGCGCTGCGCCTGCTCGGTGCCGGCCTGCTCGGCGGCGGAGCGACGCTGGCCGCCGGCGCCGTCAGCCTCAGCGCCCCGGCCACCTGGCCGGCGTGGCTGATGCTGGCCGCGGGCCTGTACCTTATCGTGCGCCGATAGCCAGCCGCGCCGTCGGCTGGCACACTAGCGTACAGGGGCCCGGTACGGGAGCGGGCCTGGTTTGGAGTCGACGATGAAAGACTGGCTGGACGAGATCAAGTGGAACAGCGATGGCCTGGTGCCGGCGATCGCCCAGGACCACAAGACCGGGCGCGTGCTGATGATGGCCTGGATGAACCGTGAATCCCTCGCCCTGACCGCCGCCGAGCATCGCGCCATCTACTGGTCGCGCTCGCGGGGCAAGCTGTGGCGCAAGGGCGAAGAGTCGGGCCATGTGCAGAAACTGCATGAAATGCGCCTGGACTGCGACGCCGACGTGATCATCCTGATGGTCGAGCAACTGGGCCATATCGCCTGCCATACCGGCCGCGAAAGCTGCTTCTACCGCGTCTTCGAGGACGGCCAGTGGAAAACCGTCGACCCGGTCCTGAAGGATCCGAACGCCATCTACAGCGCAGGACACTGACATGAGCGACACCCTGAACCGCCTCGCCGAGGTGCTGGAAGAACGCAAGCACGCGGCGCCGGACAGCAGCTACGTGGCCAGCCTGTATCACAAGGGCCTGAACAAGATCCTCGAGAAGCTCGGCGAAGAGTCCATCGAGACCATCATCGCCGCCAAGGATGCCGCCGTCAGCAAGGATTACAGCGATGTCATCTATGAAACCGCAGACCTGTGGTTTCATAGCCTGGTCATGCTCAGCGCGCTCGGCCAGCATCCGCAGGCGGTGCTCGACGAGCTGGAGCGTCGGTTCGGATTGTCCGGGCATGATGAGAAGGCTGCGCGTCAGCCGTCTGCCTGACGATTGCCGGGGGCGCGTTGCGCCCCTTTCCGACCGGTCCGACGCCTCGGCAAGGCCGCTCCTACAGGGGGCCGCGTCGCCTGAACGATTCGCTGAACCCTGTGATGGGCTGCAAGGCAGCCCCAGGGCCCGATAGACCGACACACATTTTTCAGGAGTACGAAATGGGTATTTTTGACTGGAAACACTGGATCGTCCTGCTGGTCGTCGTGGTGCTGGTGTTTGGCACCAAGAAACTGAAGAACTTCGGCAGCGACCTGGGCGAATCGATCAAGGGCTTCCGCAAGGCCATGAACGAAGAAGAAACCAAGCCCGCCGAGCAGACCCCGCCGCCGGCCCAACCGGTTCCGCCGGTGCAGAACACCGCGCAGCAGGCCCAGGGCCACACCATCGAGGGCCAGGCCCAGCCGGTCCAAGAGCCACAGCGGAAAGACTGACCCATGTTCGGCATCAGTTTCAGCGAGCTGCTGCTCGTCGGCCTGGTCGCCCTGCTGGTGCTCGGTCCCGAGCGCCTGCCGGGGGCCGCGCGCACCGCGGGCCTGTGGATCGGCCGCCTCAAGCGCAGCTTCAACGCGATCAAGATGGAGGTCGAGCGCGAGATCGGCGCCGACGACATCCGCCGCCAGTTGCACAACGAGCACATCCTGCAGATGGAGCAGGAGGCCAAGCGCATCCTCAACCCGCTGACGCCACCGGCGCAGCCGCCGACCAGCGCTGAAACGCCCGCCACACCCGCCGTCGAAGCCGCCCCCGCGCAGCCGACCGCGACGCCACCCTCCGAGCCGCCCCAACCGCCACGAGCCCCATGAGCGAGAATCCGGAACATGACCAGCCGATGCCGCTGGTCTCGCACCTGACCGAACTGCGCACCCGCCTGCTGCGCTGCGTCGCCGCCATCTTCCTGATCTTCGCCGGGCTGTTCTCCTTCGCCCAGCAGATCTACACCCTGGTCTCGGCGCCGCTGCGCGCGCACCTGCCGGCCAACGCGACGATGATCGCCACCGACGTGGCCTCGCCGTTCCTGACGCCGTTCAAGCTGACCATGATCGTCTCGCTGTTCCTGGCGATCCCGTTCATCCTGCAGCAGATCTGGGGCTTCATCGCTCCGGGCCTGTACCGCCACGAAAAGCGCATCGCCATCCCGCTGCTGGTATCGAGCATTTTCCTGTTCTATGCCGGCATGGCCTTCGCCTACTTCCTGGTGTTCCCGCTGATCTTCGGCTTCTTCGCCAGCGCCACCCCCGAGGGCGTGTCGATGATGACCGACATTTCCAGCTACCTCGACTTCGTCATGACCCTGTTCTTCGCCTTCGGCGTCGCCTTCGAGATCCCGGTGGCGGTGGTGCTGCTGGTGTGGATCGGCGTGGTCGACGTGCAGTACCTGAAGAAGATCCGCCCGTACGTGATCATCGGCTGCTTCGTGGTCGGCATGATCCTCACCCCGCCGGACATCTTCTCCCAGACCCTGCTGGCCGTGCCCATGTGGATGCTGTTCGAGGTCGGCGTGCTGTGCGGCAGCCTGATCCGCAAGCGCAGCCACGAGCCGGACGAAGCGAGCAACGACCACAACGACCAGCCGCCAGCGACCCAACCGTGAACCTGTTGCTTCTTGAAGAGGCCGACTTCGTGTCGGCCGACCGTGTCGTCCTGGCCGATCGCCGCTTCACCCACATGCAGGAGATCCACCGCGTGGCGGTGGGCGACAACCTGCGCGTCGGGCGCATCGGCGGCCTGATGGGCAAGGCCGAGGTCATCCGCCTCGAAGGCCATGAGGCCGAACTGCGGGTGGCCTTCGACCAGCCGCCGCCGGCCAAGCTGCCGCTGACCCTGGTGCTGGCCGTGCCGCGGCCAAAGATGTTGCGTCGGCTGTTCCAGACGGTCGCCACCCTGGGCGTGCCGCGGCTGATCCTGGTCAACAGCTACAAGGTCGAGAAGAGCTTCTGGCAGACGCCGTTTCTGCAGTCCGAGACCATCCGCGAAAACCTCATTCTCGGCCTGGAGCAAGCCCGTGACACGGTGCTGCCGGAAGTGATCATCGAGAAGCGCTTCAAGCCCTTCGTCGAAGACCGCCTGCCCGCCATCGCCGAAGGCTCCTTGGGCCTGGTCGGCCACCCCGGCCCCTACCCTGCCTGCCCGCGCGCCGTGGAAGGCCCGGTGACCCTGGCGATCGGCCCCGAAGGCGGCTGGATCCCCTACGAGGTCGAGCTGCTCGGCAAGGCCGGCCTGGCCCCGGTGCAGCTGGGCGATCGCATCCTGCGGGTGGAAACGGCGGTCACCGCCCTGCTCTCGCGAATTTTCTGACACAAAGGTCAAGTTTTTGCCATCAAGTTTCCCCGCCCCGCGCCGATGGCCTGTGCAACAGAACAATAATCCGCACTGCCACGCGCCGGGGAGTCGTCTATGTACCGTTGGTTTGCCCAGTCACTGGGAAATGTAAGCGTCAATCGCAAGTTGGGGATCGGCTTTGGCCTGGTATTGCTGCTCACCCTCGGCATCACCTTCACCGGCTGGCTGGGCATCGACAGCGTCACCAGCCGTGGCGACAAGCTCGGCAACATCTCGGTGATCCACCAGTACACCCAGGACCTGCGCCTGGCCCGCCTGGGCTATGAGCGCAACCGAGACGACGCCGCCGTGGCGGAACTGGAAAAAGCCCTGGCCAACCTCGAGCGCCAGGTGCAGTTCATGCTCGGCCAGATCGAGCTACCCGCCGACCGCCAGCGCCTGGACAAGCAGCAGGACGCCGTGCGCCAGTACCAGCAGGCCTTCACCGAACTCAAGCAGGCCGGCCTGCGCCGCGAGGCCAGCCGCGCCACTTTGGGCGACAGCGCCGACAAGGCCGCCGAGCTGATCGCCAAGGTCCAGCAGCGCCTGCTGCAGGGCGGCGATATCCAGCAGTACCAGGAGGTGGTGCAGGTCGCCGCCCTGTTGCAGCAGGCACGCTTCCAGGTGCGCGGCTACACCTACAGCGGCAAGGCCGAGTTCCAGCAGACCGCGCTCGGCGCCATCGACCAGGCCATGACCGTACTCAAGGCCCTGCCAGGCAAGCTTCCGGGCGAATTCGCCGCCAGCCTCGACGACGCCGCCAGCGCACTGGCCGCCTACCGCGACGCGGTGAACCAGTTCGGCAACGCCCAGACGGCCAGTGAGCAGGCGCTGGCGCGCATGGCCGCGCAAGGCCAGGTGCTGCTGTCCGCCAGCCAGGAAATGACCGTCTCGCAAACCACCGTGCGCGACCAGGGCACCCAGCAGGCCAAGACCCTGCTGGCCGGCGCCACCGCCCTGGCGCTGCTGCTGGGGGTGCTGGCCGCCTTCGCCATCACCCGGCAGATCATCGTGCCGCTGCGCCAGACCCTCACCGCCGCCGAGCGCGTGGCCGGCGGCGACCTGCGCCAGGACCTCAAGGCCGATCGGCGCGACGAACTGGGCCAGCTGCAGGCCAGCATGCAGCGCATGACCCAGGGCCTGCGTGAGCTCATCGGGGGCATTGGTGACGGCGTGACGCAGATCGCCAGCGCCGCCGAGGAACTGTCGGCGGTCACCGAGCAGACCAGCGCCGGGGTCAACAACCAGAAGGTCGAGACCGACCAGGTCGCCACTGCCATGAACGAGATGGCCGCCACCGTCCAGGAAGTGGCGCGCAACGCCGAGCAAGCCTCGGAAGCGGCGCTGATGGCCGACCAGCAGGCCCGCGAGGGTGACAAGGTGGTGGGCGAGGCGATCAGCCAGATCGAGCGCCTGGCCGGCGAGGTGGTCAACTCCAGCGAAGCGATGAGCCAGCTCAAGGCCGAGAGCGACAAGATCGGCAGCGTGCTGGATGTGATCAAGTCGGTGGCCCAGCAGACCAACCTGCTGGCGCTCAACGCCGCCATCGAGGCCGCCCGCGCTGGCGAAGCGGGCCGTGGCTTCGCCGTGGTCGCCGACGAGGTGCGCAGCCTGGCCCAGCGCACCCAGCAGTCCACCGAGGAGATCGAGGAACTGATCGCCAGCCTGCAGAACGGCACCGAGCGCGTGGCCAGCGTCATGGACAGCAGCCGCGCCCTGACCGACAGCAGCGTCGAGCTGACCCGCCGCGCTGGCGACTCGCTGGGCACCATCACCCGCACCGTGTCGTCGATCCAGTCGATGAACCAGCAGATCGCCACCGCCGCCGAACAGCAGAGCGCCGTGGCCGAAGAGATCAACCGCAGCGTGATGAACGTGCGCGACATCTCCGACCAGACCTCGGCAGCCAGCGAGGAGACCGCCAGCTCCAGCGTCGAGCTGGCCCGCCTGGGAACGCACCTGCAGGGCCTGGTGGGGCGTTTCAGGCTCTAATTCGCGGCTTGCGGGCTGTAGGCACTACCCTTCAGCCCGCAGAGAATTTTCCTACTCAATTTGCAGGTCCAGTCCGACGGACTTCCGGCCGATGAGCAAAGGCCATGGCGGCAATCTGCTGCCATGGCCTTTTCTCAATCGGACGGAGACCTGCCATGTTCGGATACCTTGACCGCCAACTCGGCAACCTCGGCGTCGGGCTCAAGCTCACTCTGGGTTTCGCCGTGGTGCTGCTGCTCACCCTGGCCACCACACTCAGCGGCTGGCGTGCGCTGGACGGCGCCATCGAGCGCTCGGAACAACTGAGCGACATCGGCCAACTCAACGATCTGACCCGTGACCTGCGCGCCGAGCGCATCACCTACCGGGTACTCGCCGACGACGTCAGCAGGACACGCATCGCGACCATCCTGGAACAGTTGCACGACCGCCTGACCCTGCTGCAGCAACGCAGCGGCCTCGATTCGTCGCGACAGATGCTGAGCCAGAAGCTGCAGTTGCTGCAGCGCCTGAAAGGCGACTTCGCCACCTTACAAAGTACCGTGGACAGCCGCGAAGGCTTGCACGCGGCGATGCAGGCGCAGTCTGGCGTGCTCGAAACCGTGATCGACGAACTGCAGACCCAAGCCCTGCTGAAGCTGTCGGGCGACGGCTTGCAGAGCAGCGTGGTCGGTCTCATGGACACTCTGGGCCGCCATATCGAGTCCGCCAGCCAGCAAAGCCTGGTGCCAGCCTATGCCTTCTCACCCCGGGACAGCTTTGCCAGCATGGGCGATGACGCGCTGCAGGCGGCGAATGCCAGCCTTGGCCAGTTGCTGCGGGCAATCACCGCGCTGGAACTGCCCGGCACATTGACCCAGCGCCCACAGGTGGAACTGGACCGCTACCGCGACGTCCTGCACCAATATCGCGAGGCCGCGCTCAAGGTCGAGCAGTTGCAGGACGGCATGGAGAAAATGGGTGACGAGCTGCAGACCGTAAGCGTTGAACTGAGCGAGCGCAAAGTCGAGCAGCGCGACAACGAGGCCCTGGCCGACCGTTCGCTGCTGACCAGCGTGGCTGTGCTAGCACTGGTGTTCGGCATCCTCGCTGCCTGGCTGATCACCCGGCAGGTCACCCAGCCCCTGCGCCAGGTGCTGGCCCAGGCCGCGCGTATCGCCCGTGGCGACCTCAGCCAGGTACAGACGGTGCAGCGCCGCGACGAGATGGGGCAGCTGCAGGCCAGCATGCGCGAGATGACCTTGAGCCTGCGCGAGCTGCTCGGCGGCATCGACCAGGGTGTCGGCCAACTGTCCAGAGCCGCGACGGCGCTGGCCGGCGCCAGCGTGGACACCCGCGAGCGCATCGGCCAGCAGCGCGAGGAGACCGACCAGGTGGCCACGGCCATGAACCAGATGAGCGCCACGGTGCAGGAGGTCGCGCAAAATGCCGAGCAGGCCTCCCAGGCGGCCACCACCGCCGACCGCCAGGCACAGCTGGGTGATCAGGTGGTGGCCGAGGCGATTGCCCGCATCGAGCAGTTGGCGAGGCAGATGGACCACTGCCTCACGGCCATGGGTCACCTGGCCGGTGAAAGCCAGCGTATCGGTTCGATTCTCGATGTGATCAAGTCGGTGTCCGAGCAGACCAACCTGCTGGCGCTCAACGCCGCCATCGAGGCAGCCCGGGCCGGCGAGGCCGGGCGCGGTTTCGCCGTGGTGGCCGACGAGGTGCGCGGCCTGGCCCAGCGCACGCAGCAGTCGACCGAAGAGATCGAGCTGCTGATCGACAGCCTGCACCGCGGCACCGACGAGGTGACCGGCCTTCTGGACGACAGCAAGCGCCTGACCGGGCAAAGCGTCGAACTCAGCCGCAAGGCTGGCGCTGCGCTGGGGCAGATTACCGAGACGGTGTCGACGATCCAGGGGATGAACCAGCAGATTGCCACGGCCAGTGAGCAGCAGAGCGTGGTGGCCGAGCAGATCAACCGAAACGTGATCAATGTACGTGATGTTTCGGAACAGACGCGGGCGGCCAGTGAACAGACTGCGGTTTCGAGTGGGGAGTTGGAGCAGTTGGGGCAGCAGTTGCGGGGCATGGTGGGAAGGTTCAATCTCTAAGCCTTGCAGGCGCGCCCAGATCGCCAGGACCTGAAACCAGACCGACGGCTTTGGCTTTGGCTTTGGCTTTGGCTTTGGCTTTGGCTTTGGCTTTGGCTTTGGCTTTGGCTTTGGCTTTGGCGATCAGAAGATTAACACCACAGCCCACTAGCGACAGCTGCGTCAGCCCAGGCGCCGCCCGTACCTTCGCGACTTCAGGAGGCCGAACGCAGGCCTTGCGGAGGGAGGTGACGGGCATGGATGCCCGTCAAGCGCTGGGGCCCAGGATGGGCCCTGCAGCGCGGTCCTCCCGGGAGCAAGGCCGGAGTGAGGGGACCCGGAGCGCAGCGGAGGGCCGGATGAATGGAGCGCAGCGTTTTTTGGTTACTTTTGTCCGGCCGGCGCTCCGGGCGTTTGACAAAAAGTGACTCGCCGTAAGGGCGAAAAGGTGACTATGCGTCGATATCGTAAATGAATGCGCTTACAACAATAGAAACCGACGCCGACCGTCTTTGACTTTGACTTTGACTTTGACTTTGACTTTGACTTTGAGAGAGTGTGTTTTGAAAGTTATATGCGCATTCATTTGCGATATCGACGCATAGTCACCTTTTCGCCTTTACGGCGACCTACTTTTGCTCTTGGGCAAAAGTAGGCAAAAACCGCTGGCTCCATTCATACGGCCCCTACGCTTCGCTCCGGGGTCCCCTCGCTCCGTTCTTGCTCCCGGGAGGACCGCGCTGAACGCCCCATCCTGGGGCGCAGCGCTTGACGGGCATCCATGCCCGTCACCTCCCTCCGCAAGAACTCCGCTCGGCCTCCTGAAGTCGCAATTAGCGGCGTCTGAACTATCGCGCACTTAGAAGCAAGATCAAGATCAAGATCAAGATCAAGATCAAGATCAAGATCAAGATCAAGATCAAGATCAAGAAATGAGCATTCTTTGATTGGAAGGTGGTGGTATTTCGACAGTCAGGCCTCTCGCCAATATATAGCAAGAGGCCTGAACAGTTTTGATCACATACATTGCACCCACGGTTTACGCAGGTCTAAACACAATCACAAAACTTGCCGCAAGAACGCCTGGGCCCGCAAATCCTTCGGCGCGGCAAAGAATTCCTGCGGCGGCGAATCTTCCAGCAACTTCCCGTGGTCAAAGAACAACACCCGATCCGCCACTTCCCGGGCAAAGCCCATCTCGTGCGTCACGCAGACCATGGTCATGCCTTCCTGGGCAAGGGTCTTCATCACATCCAGCACCTCCCCGACCATTTCCGGATCGAGCGCCGAGGTCGGTTCGTCGAACAGCATCACCTTCGGGTCCATCGCCAGGGCCCGGGCGATGGCCACCCGCTGCTGCTGGCCACCGGAGAGCCGCGACGGGTACTCGTTGGCCTTCTGCGCGATACCGACCTTTTCCAGCAACGCCCGGGCCTTGGCCTCGCGCTCGGCCTTGTTGCGCTTGCGCACCACCTTCTGCGCCAGGCACAGGTTCTCCAGCACGGTCATGTGCGGGAACAGGTTGAAATGCTGGAACACCATGCCGACTTCTCGGCGATAGGCGTTGATATCGGTCTTCGGGTCGTCCAGCTGCAAACCGCCGATGGACACATGGCCCTCGTCGAAATGCTCCAGGCCGTTCAGGCAGCGCAGGAAGGTCGACTTGCCCGAGCCCGACGGCCCCAGCACCACCACCACCTCGCCCTTGGCGACCTGGGTGGTGACGTTGTCCACCGCGCGCACCACCTGGCCCCGGGTGTCGAAGACTTTCAGCAGGTCACGGACTTCAATCACTTTGCGCAAGCCTCCGCTCGAGCCGGCTGGCGATGTGCGACAGCGGCAGGTTGATCAGCAGGTACAGGCCCGCCACGCAGAACCAGATCTCGAAGGTCGAGAACGAGGTGGTGATGGCCTCGCGGCCGCTCTTGGTCAGCTCGGTGATGGCGATCACCGACACCAGCGAGGTGTCCTTGACCAGGCTGATGAACTGCCCGGCCAGCGGCGGCAG
Source organism: Pseudomonas mosselii (assembly GCF_019823065.1). Lineage (NCBI taxonomy): Bacteria > Pseudomonadati > Pseudomonadota > Gammaproteobacteria > Pseudomonadales > Pseudomonadaceae > Pseudomonas > Pseudomonas mosselii. The sequence continues at coordinate 522,506 of NZ_CP081966.1, read as the reverse complement.
CACGCGCTTGAACGCCTGCGGCAGGATCACGTGACGCATCGACTGGGCGCCGTTCAGGCCCAGCGATCGCGCCGCCTCGTTCTGCCCCTTCGCGATCGACTGCACGCCGGCACGGACGATCTCGGCCACGTAGGCGCCGGTGAACAGCGCCAGCGCCGCCACCCCGGCGAACTCGCGGGACAGGTTGAGCACGGTACCGATGAAGAAGTAGAAGATGAAGATCTGCACCAGCAGCGGCGTGCCACGCACCAGCTCGACATAGACAGTGGAAAGATCACGCAAGGTCGGGTTGTTCGACAGCCGGCACAGCCCGGCGAACAGGCCGATCACCAGGCCCAGGGCGCCAGAGATCACCGAGATCCACAGCGTCGTCCACAGACCCCAGGCCAAGGGGCCGGCGGCCCAGTGGCGGGTGACGCCGATGGCATCGCCCTCGGCGACGTCGTCGCCGCGGGCCAGCAGCATGCTGTCCTTGGCCACTTCGACGACCTGGTTGTCGCCGTTCTCGTCCTTCAGGGTGACCCGGGCATTGTCGCCGGACACCACGATTTCCTCGACCGTGCCTGGGTTGGTGGCACGCTGGGTTTCCTCGGCCTTGTAGGCGAAGTATTGCGGAACGCGGTTCCAGCGCCACTCATAGGAAATCATCGAGGTAGCCAGGTACAGGCTGAACGCCAGGCCCACCAGGACCAGCGCGGTCAGCCCATGCCAGGGCCACTGTGCTTTCTTGTGTTTGATCACGTGGGGTACTTCCGTAAAAGCGAAACGCGCAGGGCTTGCCTGCGCGTCGAGGTCAGTGCCTGGGGTTTTGGCCCGGGCCTTATTCCATTTCCTTCAGCCAGTCCTTGCTCTTGAACCACTTGTCGTGAATACGATCGTAGGTCCCGTCATGCTTGATCTGGTGCAGGAAGTTGTTGATGTAGTTGATGCTGTCGTAGTCGCCTTTCTTCAGGCCGAAGGCCAGCGGCTCGTAGGTGAAGGGCTCTTCCAGGAACACCAGCTTGCCGGCGCCGGCCTTCTCCACCGCCACTACGTTGTAGGGCGAGTCGTAGACGAAGGCGTCGGCCTTGCCGTTGACCACGTCCATCACCCCTTCCTGCTCGTTGTCGTAGCCGTGGTACTTGGCCTTGCTGATCAGCTTCTTCGCGACCATCTCGCCGGTGGTGCCAAGCTTGGAAGTGAGGCGGTACTTCTCGTTGTTCAGGTCCTTGTACGACTTGATCTCGCCCGCCAGCTCCTTGCGGATCAGCAGGGTCTGGCCAACCACGATGAAGGGTTCGCTGAAGTTCAGGCGCAGGTTGCGTTCCTGGGTCAGGGTCATGCCGCTGCCGATGAAGTCGAACTTGTCGGTCATCAGGGCCGGGATGATGCCGTCGTAGGCGGTGGAAACCATCTCCAGCTTGACGCCCATGGACTTGGCCATGGCCTTGAGGATGTCGACCTCGAAGCCGATGATCTCACCGCGCTTGTTGGTCATTTCGAACGGCATGTAGGTCGGGTCCATGCCCACGCGCAGGGTGCCACGCTTGACCGCGTCGTCGATGGCGCCGGCCTGGGCGGCGGTCACCGCGATCAGGGCGGTCGCACCTACCAGCAGTCGCGACAGGTATTTCTTAATCATCACCAAGTCCCCTAGCAAGAAGTACGCAGATTTTTTCTTGTAAGCACGGTCCGACAGACCGATGCGCAATATCGGGACGGATGCTAACGCATGCGCGGCGCAGGACCTAGAGCCGGGGGGGACTTTGTTGGCCAAAAGATGGCGAAGAACGAGGGCTTTGCCCTCGTATCGCCGGCAAGCCGGCTCTCACAAGGATAGTGTTGCACCTGTGGGAGCCGGCTTGCCGGCGAACGGGCCGCGAAGCGGCCCCAAGGAAGGGTCAGGCGCCGGCCAAGGCTGGCTGGGCCACGTTCTCCGGATGCAGCGGCAGCAGCGGCGAGTGCGGATCGTTGGCGATGGACGCCCGCCACACATCGATCCACGCCGTGTTGTGCCCGGCCCACACCTGCTCGTGCAGACGCGATAGCGCCACCGGATCGCTGAGCAGCGCCAGGCGGGTGTTCAGGTCCAGGCCTTTCGGGCCGACTTCCAGTGCCTTGCCCACGCGCTCGGCGCGCAGCGCCTCGATCGGAGCCGCCTGGCCGTGACGCGCAGTGGCCATGGCACAGGCCAGGGCGTTCTGGCGCGGGTCGACCACGGCACGGACGAAACCGTCATGCAGGGCGTGCCAGCGGTTCTCGTGGGTGTACTGGTCGGTCGCCAGCAGCTCTTGCGGCGTTGCATATTCCTCGGGGATGAGGAACAGCTTCTCGTCCTTGGCCGCCAGGCCCAGGCGCGTGCGGCTGGAAATTACCGACACCGGGATCGACAGCACCAGCGAGCCGACGATCGGCGCCAGCCACCACAGGAAGCTCGGGTTCAGCCAGGCCACCAGGCCAGCCCAGGCGATGCCCAGCAGGGTCTGCGGACCATGGCGACGTACCGCCTCGCTCCACGGAGTCGAGTCGTCGTCACGCTGCGGCGAGTTCCAGGTCGCGGCCCAGCCGAGGAACGCGGCCAGCACGAAGCGGGTGTGGAAGATCATCCGCACCGGCGCCAGCAGCATGGAGAACAGCATCTCCATCAGCATCGACAGGGTGACCTTGATGCGCCCGCCAAATTCGGTGGCGCCTTTGGCCCAGATCAGGATGACGCTGAGCAGCTTGGGCAGGAACAGCAGCACGATGGTGGTGGAGAACAGCGCGATGGCTTTCTCCGGGTGCCACTGCGGCCACAGCGGGTAAAGCTGGAACGGCTCGATGAAGTACTGCGGCTCCATCAGGGTGTTGGTCGCCAGCAGCGCCGTCGACAGCACCAGGAACAGGAACCACAGCGGCGCCGACAGGTACGACATCACCCCGGTGAGGAACACCGCGCGGTGCACCGGGTGCATGCCCTTGACCAGGAACAGGCGGAAGTTCATCAGGTTGCCGTGGCACCAGCGACGGTCGCGCTTGAGCTCGTCGAGCAGGTTCGGCGGCAGCTCTTCGTAACTGCCCGGCAGGTCATAGGCGATCCACACGCCCCAACCGGCACGGCGCATCAGCGCGGCTTCGACGAAGTCGTGGGAAAGGATCGCACCAGCAAACGCACCTTTGCCCGGCAACGGCGCCAGGGCGCAGTGCTCGATGAACGGCTTCATGCGGATGATCGCGTTGTGGCCCCAATAGTGCGATTCGCCCAGCTGCCAGAAGTGCAGGCCGGCGGTGAACAGCGGGCCGTACACGCGGGTGGCGAACTGCTGCATGCGCGCATACAGGGTGTCCATGCCCGAGGCTTTCGGCCCGGTCTGGATGATACCGGCGTCCGGGTTGGCCTCCATCAGGCGCACCAAGCTGCTCAGGCACTCGCCACTCATGACGCTGTCGGCGTCGAGCACGACCATGTACTTGTATTCGCCGCCCCAGCGACGGCAGAAGTCGTCGAGGTTGCCGCTCTTGCGCTTCACCCGGCGCCGGCGGCGGCGGTAGAAGATGCGGCCGAAGCCCTTGGTTTCACGGCACACGTCGAGCCAGGCCTGTTGTTCGGCGACGGCGATATCGGTGTCGTTGGTGTCGCTGAGCACGAAGAAATCGAAGCGGTCGAGGTTGCCGCTGGCGGCCACCGATTCGAAGGTGGCGCGCAGGCCGGCGAACACCCGTGGCACGTCTTCGTTGCAGATCGGCATCACCAGCGCGGTGCGCGCCTCGGGCGCGATCGGCTCGTTGCCGGCGCTGCTGCCGGAAATCTTGTACTTGTCACGCCCGGTGAGCAGCTCGAGGAAGCCCATCAGGGCGGTCCAGAAGCCCGCCGACACCCAGCAGAACAGGATGCCGAACAGGACCAGGATGGAGGTCTGCAGCGCATACGGCCACACCTGCACCACCGTGTCCCACAACGGCTGGTTGAGGATCTCGTCGAGATCGACGAACGACCAGCCCTGGTAAGGCAGGATGCCCTTCATGTACCAGCCGGCGACGAGGGTCTGGCCGATCATCAGGGTCAGCAGGATGTAACGGCGGATCGAACCGACCGTGCGCCAGCGCGCCGGCGGCAGCTCGCGCTTGGGCGGCTGCGGGGCGTTGGTGCGGCCGGTCATGCGGCGCCACATGCGGATCAGGATGTTGGTGCGCCAAGGCTCGGGCACGACCTTGGTGCGCTTGATCGGCGGGGCGATCTTCAGGCACAGCCGCCCACCGGCATCGACGCCGAGCATCTCGGCGTCTTCCAGTTCGGCGGCGCTGCCGACGGTAAGACGGGCGCCCACCGAAGCCTGGGCGGCCTCGGTGGTGCCGGCGGCCGGTTGGGCCGCCAGGTGTTGGTGCAGCTCGCTGAAGGAGGTGCAGCGGGCAAGTTCCGCACGCTGCTCGTCGCTCAGGGGAAGGTGGGCCAGGTATTCGCTCAGCGATTCCGGCCTTGCGCTTGAGTTACTCATCGGCAGGCAACTGATAGCTCCAGGTCTCGGTCAGCACTTTCTCGGTGGTGGCCGGGGTCCCGTTGGTGGATGCCGCATCGGCGGCGGGTTGCTCGGCAGCCTTCTCGGCCTTGGCGTGAGCGTGCTTGGCCGCGGCCTTGTCCTGCTTGGCATCCTTGGCCGGCTTGGGCTGCTCGACCGGAACGTCACGCAGCAGCGCGGCGCGCATCTCGGTGGATTTCTTCGGATCCTGCACCTTCAGGCGCAGGGTCAGGCGCCAGCCTTTGGTTTCCGGGTTGTAACGCAGGTTGTTCTCGACCACTTCGGCGTTGTCGCCAACGCTGACCTGACTGCGCACGGCGGTGTCGGCCGGCAGGCTGGCAAGGTTCGGGCCGATGAAGTCGACCAGGAAGGCGATGGTGCCATCGGGCTGACGGATCAGGTTGGACTGCTTGACGTCGCCGGTGGAACGCAAGGTCTGCTTGACCCAGCCCAGCTCAGGCGAGTGCAGCTGGTCTTCCTTGATGGTCCAGCGCAGGCGGTAGTCGTACTCGAACGGCTTGCCTACCTCCGGCAGTTTTTCCGGACTCCAGAAGGCCACGATGTTGTCGTTGGTCTCGTCGGCGGTCGGGATCTCGACCAGGTCGACAGTGCCCTTGCCCCAGTCACCCTTCGGCTCGATCCAGGCGCTCGGGCGCTTCTCGTATTCGTCGTCGAGGTCTTCGTAGTCGCTGAAGTCGCGCTGGCGCTGCAGCAGGCCGAAACCACGCGGGTTCTCGACACTGAAGTTGCTCACGGCCAAGTGTTTGGGGTTGTTCAGCGGACGCCACAGCCATTCGCCGTTGCCGGCGTGAATCGACAGGCCTTCGGAATCGTGCAGGGCCGGACGGTAGTTCATGACCTTGGACGGCTGGTTGGGGCCGAACAGGTACATGCTAGTCAGCGGGGCGATGCCCAGGCGGCTGACGTTGTCACGCAGGTAGACCCGCGACTTGACGTCGACCAGGGTATCCTCGCCCGGACGCAGGGTCAGCTTGTAGGCGCCGGTGGAGCGCGGCGAGTCGAGCAGTGCGTAGATCACCAGGTGCTTGTCATTCGGCTTGGGTTTTTCGATCCAGAACTCGCGAAAGCGCGGGAACTCCTCGCCGGACGGCAGCGCGGTGTCGATGGCCAGGCCACGGGCCGACAGGCCGTAGCGGTGGCCCTTGCCGACCACGCGGAAATAGCTGGCGCCAAGCAGGGTCATGATCTCATCTTGCTTGTCGGCCTTGTTGATCGGGTAGAGCACGCGGAAACCGGCGTAGCCGAGGTTCTTGGTGGCGTCGGCGTCGTGCGGCACGTCACCGAACTCGAAGCGGCTCGGGTCGTACTTGATTTCCCTGACCTTGTTGGCGGTGATCTCGTTGATGGTCACCGGCGTGTCGAAATGCATGCCCTGGTGGTAGAACGAGAGCTTGAACGGCGTCTTGTCCTTGGCCCACTCGGCCTTTTCCTGCAGGAAGCGGATCTTCTGGTAGTCGGCGTACTTCATGTCGCGGAACACCGGCGGCAGGTTGCTCTTCGGTGCCTCGAACTTCTGACCGGCCAGATCCTTTGCCTTGGCTGCAACATCGTCCAGATTGAATGCCCACAGCTGGCCCGCGCTCATCAGGCCGACCAGCGCCACGCCGGCCAGCATGGCCTTGCGCAGCCGGGTACCGGGGATTCTAGGTGCAATACAGGGGCTTACAATCACGAGCAATCCTCGCCGAAAACAGATCATGAAACCAACGGCCAGCGACCAATGCCGGGTTGGCGAGCACTGTTCGGACCCCGTGAGGGCCTAATGATTCCCCAAACGGATCCTGACAATGCTCGAGTCAAAGTGAAACGAACCTGCGAACGCAGGTTCATGCAGCGCGCGATTATCCAGCAGGTCGCGTTACAACGCATCAGGCTGAACAAACTATTTATCGTACAAAACCCCTTGTTTTTCGACAAACAAAGGGTTTTTTGACCTCATATTTGTAACATAAATGTTACCGGGCCATCATTGACCAGATGCACCTGCATGTCGGCACCGAAGCGACCACTGGCCACAACCGCGTGCTGACCCTGTGCCTGGCGCAGCAGATAGTCGAACAGTTCGGCGCCGAGGGCCGGTGGCGCAGCCGTCGAAAAGCTCGGGCGCATGCCGTTGCGGGTGTCGGCGGCCAGGGTGAACTGCGACACCAGCAGCAGGCCACCACCGACATCCTTGAGCGAACGGTTCATCTTGCCCTGTTCGTCGCTGAACACCCGGTAGTTCAGCAGTTTGTGCAACAGCTTGTCGGCATGCTCAGGCGAATCTTCAGGCTCGACCGCCACCAGCGCCAGCAACCCCTGGTCGATGGCGCCGACGATTTCCCCCGCCACCTCAACCCGGGCGCCGCGCACGCGCTGGATCAGCCCCTTCATGCTTCTTCCAGGGGCAGGTCGAGCAGGCGTCGGGCCATCTGGTCGGCGGCGCGCACCAGGGCATCGGTGATGCCGGGCTCGGAGGCGGCGTGGCCGGCGTCGCGGATCACCTTCAGCTCGCTGTTCGGCCAGGCCTGGTGCAGCTCCCAGGCGTTGTCCAGCGGGCAGATCACGTCGTAGCGACCATGCACGATCACCGCCGGCAAGTGGGCGATCTTCGGCATGTCGCGAATCAGTTGGTCCTGCTCGAGGAAGGCGTTGTTGGTGAAGTAGTGGCATTCGATGCGAGCAATCGACAGGGCGCGCTGCGGCTCGGAGAAGCGGTCGACCACCAGCGGGTTCGGACGCAGGGTCGCGGTGCGGCCCTCCCAGGTGGACCAGGCCTTGGCAGCATGCATCTGGGCGATCTGGTCGTTACCAGTCAGGCGCTTGTGGAAGGCCTTGACCAGGTCGCCGCGCTCTTCTGCCGGGATCGGCGCGATGTAGTCCTGCCAATAGTCGGGGAACAGGCGGCTGGCGCCTTCCTGGTAGAACCAGGTGATCTCCTGCGGGCGACACAGGAAGATGCCGCGCAGGATCAGGCCGTGCACGCGATCGGGGTGCTTCTGGGCGTAGGCCAGGGCCAGCGTGGAGCCCCAGGAGCCGCCGAACAGCACCCATTTCTCGATGCCGAGGTGCTCGCGGATGCGCTCCAGGTCCTCGACCAGGTGCCAGGTGGTGTTGTTCTCCAGGCTCGCATGGGGCGTGGAGCGACCGCAGCCGCGCTGATCGAAGGTGACGATGCGGTACAGGTTGGGGTCGAAGTAGCAACGGCTCTGGGCATCACAGCCCGCGCCCGGACCGCCGTGGATGAACACCACGGGCAGACCTTCCGGCGAGCCGCTCTCATCGACATACAGCACATGCGGCGCTTCCACGGCCAGATCGTGCCGGGCGTAGGGTTTGATCTGCGGGTAGAGGGTCTGCATCGCGCACTCCGTGTGAGGTTTGGTTCGGCCGTGGGCCATCATAAACCTGAATTGCGCTTTGAGCACCGTCCTCTCGGACACCACCGCGAGCCGGGCACATACATTTACCTCCAACACGCCAGCCAACTCATCGATAGTCCCTTGCCCCATACCTAGCAAGGGCCCGCCATGCCACCCCCCTCCACAACTTCGCCCAGCGCTCATTACACCGCCATCGAGCGCAAGATCCCCGCCTGGCTCAAGCAAGCCCCGCCAGACACCCATCGCGCCATGCGCAACTGGCAGCAGGCCCCAGCTTGGCTGACCGCAGCAATCCGGCGGCTACCGGAAATTGCCAAAGCGTGGCAGGAGGAACATGCCCGCCACCGTGAACACCAGGCACAGGTGCAGAAACTGTTCGAACAACTACCCGACCTGCAAGCCTACGCCGCCCAGCGACTGACTGAAGCCATCAAGCAGCGGTTCGGGCTCGACCTGGATGTGCACAACACACACTTGGTCGATGCACGCCTGATCGACCCTACCAATACAAGCGACGCGCGCATGGCCGTGAACCAGGCTACCCGCTCGTTGCTGCAAAGTGCCCTGCACAACTTTGACCAGTACACCGCTGCCGAACATGGGATGAACGCGCCCAAGGCACTGCTGAAGAAGTCCGTCATCCTCGATCACCGGCGCTTCATGGGCACCGTGCCGATCACCAATGCCGTGGATATCGCCGCCGAAGACTTCGCCGACCTGTGCCGTACGCTGGACATCGGCGGCAAGTATCACCAACTGGTGCATGCGATCTATTACCCTGCGGCCACGACGCAGCTCAGCGCCGATGAAGCCAAGCTGTCCGTTTACCAGACCCTGGGGCAAGCAGAGGTCTCGGCCTTCCGGCAGTCTTTACATTTCGCCCGCCTCAAAGGCGATATCAGCGAACCGCTGTACACCGCAGCCCTTGCCGTCCCGCTTGACCAGCCGCTATCGGCGGCCTCGCAGGTGACGTTCAGCTATCTCTACCTGTGGGAAACGCAGCTGACCGGGATTGTGCTCATGACCTTTCAGGCCAAAGGGCATCAGGCCGTGGCCCTGTACAACCCAGAGGACAGCGCAGAGCCCCTCAAGGAATTTACAACCCTGGAGGCCTTGCAGGCCGACTTGCGCGACCGGCTCCAGGCCAACATCAGCTACCTGGACAAACACATCGCCGACCGTGACAAAGCGTCGACGATATCTCGTCTCAAGGACCGGTTCACGCCCATCACCTGGAGTGCCCGCGGGGTACTTGAGGGTGTCCCTGACCCACATGCCACCCTGTATCCGGTTGCCGAGCCTTTCAGCCACGCGTTCCAAGGCGCCATGGCGTTTCAGAAAGCCCAACGCCATGAAAAAGATGCGTTGTTCAACGCCATCCCGACTGAAATCGTCGACCGGCGCACCGCCCAGGCTCACCGGAAAATGATCGCCGGCCGCGTGCTGACGGCCCTGAACATCGCCGGTTTCTTCGTGCCCGGACTGGGCGAGGTGATGCTTGCCGTCTGCGTGACCCAGCTAGCCCATGAGGTATACGAAGGCATCGAGGCCTGGAAAAACGACGAACGCGAAAAAGCCTTCACCTACATGGTCGATGTGATCGAAAACGTGGCGATCATGGCCGTACTGAGCGCGGCAGCCAAAGCGACGAGAACAGAAGTCGGCGAAACAGGCGCCGCGCTGGAAGAGCCCGAGGTAGAACATATTGCTGTGACAACGCCCTCCTTCATCGAGGAACTGGTGGAGGTTGAGCTACCGGATGGCAGTACGCGCTTGTGGAAGAAGGACCTGACTCCCTTTGCACAAGACATCGCGTTTCCCTCACAGGCCAAACCAGATGAGCTCGGGCTGTACCGCCAGGATGGGAAGATCTGGTTACGCCTTGAAGGCAAGGCATTTTCACTCAAATGGAATGTGGATAGAGGCACCTACAGCATCGAACACCCCAGCAAGGCTGGCGGTTATCAGCCATCGCTACGACATAATGGGGCCGGGGCCTGGTTGCAAGTAACCGATCAGCCACTGAGCTGGTCGGGCGGCGCCCTGTTACGCCGTATCGGTCATTTGAACAACCACTTCGACGAGCCAACGCTACAACGGATACTCGCCGTAAGCGACACCCACGAAGACGTACTGCGCCGGGTCTTGGCCGAGAACCAGCGGCTGCCGGCCTTGCTGGAAGACACGATGCAACGCTTCAAGCTTGACGAAACCATCCGCCAGCTACCTGACGCAAGCACCTGGCCAACGGAGTATTCCAGAGCTTACGCCCGCCTACCGAGCAATCTGGCGCCGGGAGCCGAGACCATACAGCGGGTGTATCCGAACCTGCCGGTCCCCGTAATCGCTGAGCTGGAACGCGGCGCCAGCGCCAGCGAACGGCAAATGCTTGGCAGCGGCAAGATACCCATACGCCTTGGAGAGGAAATCCGCGTCTACCTGCAACACATTCGCCTGGCCCGCGCCTGCGAAGGGCTGTACCTGTCCGGGGTGCCAAACTGGGACAGTGACCGACTGATCCTGCACACGCTTGAGCGACTGCCAGGCTGGCCGGCCGAGACAAAACTGCAAGTGCTGCAGCGCATGTCCTGGCCTGCCCAGTCGCAGAGCATCGGCCCCCAGGACACGCGCCCCTACCAGACCATCACTCATGCCGAGGCAGGCTACATCGTTCACGATAAAAGCCGCCCGAGTGCAGGGCTCACGGCATACGCTGACCTTTACTCAGCGATATATCAAGCGCTGCCAAAGGCCATGACGCAGTTGCGTGTCGCAGATCGGCAAGCATTAAAGCACCTGGTACAGGCCCTCCCCTTGCTGCCCCGCTCGACCTTGAGGACGTTTCTGGGCATGCAACCAGTGCTCCCTGGCTACCGTTCGCCCATGCGCCTGGCCGATGGGCGCCTGGGCTATCCGCTGAGCGGGGGTGGCCCTGCAACACAAGACATTACCCACCAGCGCCTGATCGACGCTGTCGAAGCAACAGGCCTTGCCACACACACTGGGCTTTCGGCGGATCAGGTACTGTTTTCGCTTGCCAATCGCGGACGTACGCAATTGCAGACGCTCGAACACCTGCAGGTGCTGCTGGAGCAGCGCAATGAATTGCAAAGCAGGCTGGCTGACTGGAGCGAGGCCTTTTCCCCCGTGACAGAGCAAGCTGCACAGGACTACAGCCGCCTGCGCGAGTCAATCATGCAACACTGGTATGACACCGCTCTGGATGAAAGCGGCGAGCACACGGCTGAGCTCCGCATCACGCGGGTTTCCTTGGCCGATGTCCCCCTGACCTTGCCCGATTTCTTCTACCGTCGCATACGCAGCTTGAGCCTGGTCGATCTACCGTCAGGCAGCCTCGCCGGCTGGGCACAGCACGAACGCTTGCTGCAACGCCTGCTCAGGTTGATGCCGCAGATCGAATCACTTGAAATCAGCCGGCCGTACAACCCCAGAGCTACACCGTCCTTATTCCTTCTCGCTGTCCCTTCCATCACCGAGCGCTTGCCCGAGCTGCAAAGACTGGTGCTAACCAACCAGAACATCGCGCTCTCCGAAAACGACCTCAATCAGTTGGCAGCATTGCGCCAGTTGAGGTACCTGAATCTGAGTGGCAACCGCCTGGCCCAGAACAACAGCCCTAGCTTCCATCAGCTGTCTCTGGATTTCCTGGGCCTGGATAATATGCAACTGACGCAGTGGCCTATCGGGATTGGCAGTGATGCCCTGAGACGCATCACCCACCTGTCCCTGCGCAACAACAACCTCAGGTCATTGCCATCGTTCCTGCTCAATGAAGCAGACGCCCTGCCAAGCCCGACGGTGATTGCACTCGAAGACAACCCAATCAATGAAACCCATTTGCAGCGTTTGCTGTTGAACGAGTGGGCCGGGACAGCCGGTATCACCGTGGATGTGTCCGCGGCGCTCACCGACCGGCTTGCACGCATCCGCGATGAGCGCCAGCAGATGCGCGACGCGATCGACGGCTGGACCCAGGCGTCCAGTTCGCGCAACCCGCTGACACCCGCAGCGTTGGCGGACAGGCAGCGTATCCAGGCAGCGATCGGCCGATTCTGGGAACAGCAGGAACAGGGCCAGCAATACCTTCGCTTGCAATTGGAGGATGTGGCTGTCGAACACTTCCCCAGACGGCTTCCGGCATTTTTTGAAGAACGCGTTCGGGCGCTCTTCCTGACCCGCACGAGCGGCGCCGCTTCAGAGGTCGCTAAACTGCTCAGCCGTTTCCCCAACGTCACCCGGCTGACCATTGATACGCATCAGGCGGCCACTTCTTCTCTGGCGTCTGCCTTGGCACACCTTCCCCAACTCAACTACCTGGAAATGCGCAACATGGGCCTGGAAGTCGATCAAGCGATGCTGGAAGTCTTCGCAGGGCTGGAGCACCTGACCTCGCTGGACCTCTCAGGCAACCGCGTGGGGACCATCAGGCAGGTTCCCGCGCAGCTGTCCAGCAACCTGCAATCACTCGCGCTGACCAACATGGACCTGCAAGCCTGGCCCAGCTGGTGCGACAGTTTGCTGCCGCTGGAGCTGCTGGACTTGAGTTCCAACAGCATCACCCAGTTGCCAGAGCACATCCTCTCGAACCTGGGCAACTCCATGCCTATTTCTTCGATTGCCTTGTTCGACAACCCTTTGCCACTGGAAACCATTCTTCGGGTGCGTGCGCTCTCGGACAGCCAGCACAGTTATTCCTTCGCCCTGGATATCCCGGACAACCTGATGCTTGACGACTCATCGAGCGAAGGCTCACTGGATCACCCTCACTTCCCGCTACTGGGCGACGATAAACCCAGGCTTGAAGACTGGATGCTTGGCAACGATGCGCAGAACGAGGCCTTGCGCGACTGCTGGGACATGCTCGAAGGCAGCGACCTGCTGCGCCTGGCAGGCCGTTTGCGCAATGCTGCGCCCTACGTCGACCCGAACACACAAGCCAGCTTCTGCGAGCGCGTGCGCATGATGCTGGTGGTAGCCGCAAGCAACCAGGATGAGCGCCCGCTCATGGAAAATATTGCCGCAGCCGCATTGCCCGACCCTGAAACAGGCTCGCAGACTTGCCACGATGGCGCATTGCAGGAGTTCAACAATATCGAGTTGTACCTGATGGGGCAGCGCCTGATCATCGAGGCTGGCGATACCTTGCAAACGTTACGCCGGCGTCTATTGCAGCTGTTCAGGATCGAACAGCTGGAGAAACTGGCCAGCCAGCGATCCGGCCCGGGTGACCGGGTTTCGGTGCGACTGGCCTACCGGCGGGAGCTGGCCAAGGAACTTGACCTTCCACTTGCCGACAGCATGCGTTTTCGAAGTGCCGCGAATCTGGCGCCTAATGAATTGTCGCAAGTGCTGGAAAACGTTCGCAAAAGTGAACTGAGCGATGCTCTGGTCGACTATATGTTGGCAAATACGGACTGGGTTGCACGCCTGCGAGCCGAACATGCCGACCGCTTCGCTGAAATTGAAACCCGTTTCCGCCAGCACGTGCTTGAGCTGGCCAACAAGGATCATTCGCTTGGGGAGGAGCTAAGCCTGCAACAGAGATTGCAAAATGATAGGGATCTGGAGGAGCAGGAGCTGTTGCGTGAGCTCACAATAGCGCAGATCAACAACTGATTAACTGCTTGAACTGGCGACGCACATGGCCCGCGGCGCGTCGCCAACTCCACAGGAAAACTTCAGCGCCTGTACCGTTCATTGCCCCAATCCAGAAGGGCCTGCAAAAGCTGCGTCAATACCTTCTGCGTCGGTTGGGCCAGGTCTTCGCGGTAGGCAAATGGCTCGGTTTCATTCATGTAGTTGCACTGCGCCAGCTCCAACTGCACGGCATGAATATCGTTACCCGGGTCGCCGTAATGCCGGGTAATGTGCCCGCCCTTGAAACGGCCATTGAGGACATGGCTGTAGCCTTTGGCTTGGGCACATGCAGTCTGCAACCGCTCGGCCAGCTCCGGGTGGCAACTGGCACCATTGAAAGTACCCAGGTTGAAGTCCGGCAACTTGCCATCGAACAGGTGGGGTATATGTGAACGGATCGAGTGAGCATCCCAGAGCAGTGCATAACCGAACTCGGCACGCAGACGGTCCAGCTCGCGACGTATCGTGTCGTGGTAGGGGCGCCAGATCTCTTCCAGGTACGTTGCCCGCTCCTCAACGGAGGGCACCTGGCCTTCCCTGAACAATGGCTTGCCGTCGAACAATGTCGCCGGATACAGGCCGGTGGTGGCGCCGGCGTACAGCGGCTTGTCGTCATCCGGGCGGTTCAGGTCGATGACGAAACGCGAGTATTCGGCCGCCACCACACTGGCGCCCAGGTCACGGGCGAAGTCGTACAGGCGTGGAATGTGCCAGTCGGTGTCTGGCAGGCTGCGTGCCTGGTCAACCAGGCCTTCACGCACGGCTGGCGTCAGACCCAGCCCGGCGTGGGGCATGCTGATCAGCAGGGGCAGGCGGCCCTGGTGGAAACTCAATACCTTGTCCATGTCGCCTCGCTCAATTGGATATCTCATGGCCCAGGCGCACCACACGCTTGGGCAGGTCGCCGCCGAGCCAGTAGCTGAGGTCGGCCGGGCGTTCGATCTGCCAAGCAATGAAGTCTGCCACCTTGCCCACTTCCAGCGAGCCGTGGCTGTCGCCCAGCCCCAGCGCCGTGGCGGCGTGAACGGTGACACCGGCCAGCGCTTCTTCCGGGGTCATGCGGAAACAGGTGCAGCCCATGTTCAGCATCAGGCGCAGCGACAGCCCCGGTGAAGTCCCGGGGTTGAGGTCGCTGGCCAGGGCGATCTTCACGCCGTGCCGGCGCAGGGCGTCCATCGGTGGCAGCTGGGTTTCGCGCAGGAAGTAGAACGCCCCAGGCAACAGCACGGCAACGGTACCGGCCTCGGCCATGGCGATGGCGTCTTCCTCGGTCATGAACTCCAGGTGGTCGGCCGACAGCGCCTGGTAGCGCGCCGCCAGGCTCGAGCCGTGCAGCGAAGACAGCTGCTCGGCGTGCAGCTTGACCGGCAGCCCCAACTCGCGCGCCTTGATGAACAGGCGCTCGACCTGAGCCGGGGAGAACGCCAGGTGCTCGCAGAAAGCGTCCACCGCGTCCACCAGCCCCTCGGCAGCCAGCGCCGGGAGCATCTGCTCGCAGATATGATCGATGTAATCATCTGCCTTGCCCGCGTATTCCGGCGGCAGGGCGTGGGCAGCCAGGCAGGTGCTGCGTACAGTCACCGGCAGCTCCTCGCCCAGGCGCCGGGCGACGCGCAGCATCTTGCGTTCGTTCTCGAGGTCCAGGCCATAGCCGGACTTGATCTCGATCGTGGTCACGCCGTCGCGCATCAGCGCCTGGACCCGCTGGCGGGCACTGGCCAGCAGCTCGTCCTCGCTGGCGGCGCGGGTGGCCCGCACGGTGCTGGCGATACCGCCGCCCTGGGCAGCGATCTCGGCATAGCTCACGCCCTGCAGGCGCTGCTCGAATTCGCCGCTGCGGTTGCCGCCAAATACCGCGTGGGTATGGCAGTCGATCAGCCCGGGGGTGAGCCAGGCGCCGTCCAGGTCGACGACGCGGTCGGCCGCGACCGAAGGCACGTCAGCGCGGGGGCCGATCCACTCGATCAGGCCAGCGCTGGTGACGATCGCCGCGTCCTCGATGACCGCGTAGCGACCATCGGTCATGGTCGCGGCGTGGCAGTGCTGCCAGAGGGTTCTCATCAGGATCTCCTTTTTAATTCAGCGATGCAGCTCGGCAGGCTCCCGGACCTGCTCGCCACCACCGGCGCGCGGCTTGCACCACAGCAGGTAGGACGCCACCAGGAACACCACCCAGATCACGCCGACGATCAACGCCGCCTGGGTGTCAGGGAAGTAGCCGAGCACACCGAAGATGAACACCATGAAGGCAATGGCCAGGGCCGGGCCATAGGGCCAGAACGGTACCGGGAACTTGAGCTGGGCGACCTCCTCGCGGTTCATGCTGCGACGCATGGCAACCTGGGTGACCAGGATCATCAGCCACACCCACACGGTGGCGAAGGTGGCGATCGAGGCGATCAGCAGGAACACGTTTTCCGGGATCAGGTAGTTGAGCAGCACGCCGATCAGCAGCGCCGCGCCCATCACCACCACGGTCATCCACGGTACGCCGTGTTTCGACAGTTTGCCGAAGCCACGCGGCGCCTGGCCGTGCTGGGCCAGGCCATACATCATGCGCCCGGCGCCGAAGATGTCGCTGTTGATTGCCGAGATCGCAGCCGAGATCACCACGATATTGAGCACGGCCGCGGCCGAACCGATCCCAAGGTTGCTGAAGATCTGCACGAACGGGCTGCCCTGGCTGCCGATCTGCGGCCACGGGTACAGGCACATCAGCACGAACAGGGTGAGCACATAGAACAGCAGGATGCGCAGCGGCACGGCGTTGATCGCCTTGGGGATGACCCGCTGAGGATCTTTCGCCTCGCCGGCGGTGACGCCGATGATCTCAATGCCGCCGAAGGCGAACATCACCACCGCGAACGAGGCGATCAGGCCACTGACGCCATTGGGCATGAAGCCGCCATGGTCGAACAGATTGCTCACCCCGACCGCGTGCCCGGTGCCCACCTGGCTGAAGCCAAAGGCCATGATGCCCAGGCCCGCGAGGATCATCGCGACGATGGCGCCGACCTTGAGCAGCGACAGCCAGAACTCCATCTCGCCGAAGACCCGCACGTTGCACAGGTTCAGGCCGCCAATCAGGAAGACGATACCCAGCACCCAGATCCAGCGGGCGACCTCGGGGAACCAGAAGCCCATGTAGATACCGAAGGCGGTGACATCGGCGATGGCGACGATGACCATCTCGAAGGCGTAGGTCCAGCCCAGGATGAAGCCGGCCATCGGGCCGAGGTAGGTGCTGGCGTAGTGGCCGAAAGAGCCGGCCACCGGGTTGTGCACGGCCATCTCGCCGAGGGCGCGCATGACCATGAACACGGCAGCGCCGCCGATCAGGTAGGCCAGCAGCACGGCCGGGCCGGCCATCTGGATGGCCGAGGCCGAACCGTAGAAAAGCCCGGTACCGATTGCCGAACCGAGCGCCATGAAACGGATATGCCGGGCCGACAGCCCGCGCTTGAGACCTTGAGCTTGTTGCATGTCACGTCCTTATTGTTGTTCTGGTCGTGAGAATGAGGGGGCTGCTGCGCAGCCCATCGCCGGCAAGCCGGCTCCCACAGGGTGCATGCGGCACACCTGCGTGGGAGCCGGCTTGCCGGCGAAAGGGCCGCACAGCGGCCCCAGCGGCATTACAGGCTAGGCAGGACCCCAGCCGGCAGCAGGCCGGTCAAGGTACCTTTGGCCAGCAGCTCGGACGCCACTTCGATATCCGGCGCGAAGAAACGGTCACGGTCATAGTGCGGCACGTCCTTGCGCAGCGCCTGGCGCGCTTGTTCGAGCTTGACCGAGGTCTTTAGCCCCTTGCGCAGATCCAAGCCCTGGCAGGCGCCCAGCCATTCGATGGCCAGCACGCCACGGGTGTTCTCGGCCATTTCCCACAAACGCTTGCCGGCGGCCGGGGCCATCGACACGTGGTCTTCCTGGTTGGCCGAAGTCGGCAGGCTGTCGACGCTGTGCGGGTGCGACAGCGCCTTGTTCTCGCTGGCCAGCGCGGCGGCGGTGACCTGGGCGATCATGAAGCCGGAGTTGACCCCGCCGTTTTCCACCAGGAACGGCGGCAGCTGGGACATGTGCTTGTCCATCATCAGCGAGATGCGCCGCTCGCTCAGCGAACCGATCTCGGCAATGGCCAGGGCAATATTGTCGGCGGCCATGGCCACGGGCTCGGCGTGGAAGTTGCCACCGGAGATCACGTCACCTTCGGCGGCGAACACCAGCGGGTTGTCCGATACGGCGTTGGCTTCGATGCCCAAGACTTCGGCGGCCTGGCGGATCTGGGTCAGGCAGGCGCCCATGACCTGTGGTTGGCAGCGCAGGGAGTACGGGTCCTGGACCTTGTCGCAGTTCTTGTGCGACAGCGACACTTCACTGGAGTCGCCCAGCAGATCGCGGAAGCAGGCGGCGGTGTCGATCTGGCCACGTTGGCCACGCACGGCATGGATGCGCGCATCGAACGGCGAACGCGAGCCCAGTGCCGCTTCCACGGTCAGGCCGCCACAGGCGATGGCCGCGGCGTACAGGTCTTCGGCCTGGAACAGGCCGCGCAAGGCGTAGGCGGTGGACGCCTGGGTGCCGTTGAGCAGGGCCAGGCCTTCTTTGGCGGCCAGGGTCAGCGGCTCGAGGCCAGCGACGGCCAGGGCTTCGGTGGCAGGCAGCCACTGACCTTTGTAGCGCGCCTTGCCTTCGCCCAGCAGCACCAGCGACATGTGTGCCAGCGGCGCCAGGTCGCCGGAAGCGCCGACCGAGCCCTTGAGCGGAATGTGCGGATAGACTTCGGCGTTGACCAGGCCGATCAGCGCGTCGATCACCTTGCGGCGGATACCGGAGAAACCTCGGCTCAGGCTGTTGATCTTCAGCACCATGATCAGGCGCACCAGGTCGTCGTCCAACGGCGCGCCGATACCGGCGGCGTGGGACAGCACCAGCGAACGCTGCAGGTTCTCCAGGTCATGGCTGGCGATGCGGGTCGAGGCCAGCAGGCCAAAACCGGTGTTGATGCCGTAGGCGGTGCGGTCTTCGGCGATGATCTGCTCGACGCAGGCGACACTGGCGTCGATGGCCGGCGCGGCGCTGGCGTCCAGCTGCAGGCGCACGGGGGCGGCGTGGATGGCGCGCAGTTGGGCCAGGGTCAGGGTGCCGGGCTTGAGGGTCAATTCGGTCACTTCGCTACTCCAATCGCTTGGGGCCACGCGGGGCCCCTTCTTGTTGTTCAGTATCACCCGTGAAGGGTGCGATCCAAAGCGCGGCGATCAGCCGGTGATCATCGGCAGGTCCAGGCCCTGCTCCTTGGCGCAGTCGATGGCGATCTGGTAGCCGGCATCGGCGTGGCGCATCACACCAGTCCCCGGGTCGTTGGTCAGTACACGGGCGATACGCTCGGCGGCTTCATCGGTACCGTCGCAGACGATGACCATGCCCGAGTGCTGGGAGAAGCCCATGCCCACGCCACCGCCGTGGTGCAGCGAAACCCAAGTGGCGCCGCCCGCGGTGTTGAGCAGGGCGTTGAGCAGCGGCCAGTCGGAGACCGCGTCGGAGCCGTCGCGCATGGCTTCGGTCTCGCGGTTGGGGCTGGACACCGAGCCCGAGTCCAGGTGGTCACGGCCGATGACGACTGGCGCCGACAGCTCGCCGCTGCGCACCATTTCGTTGAACGCCAGGCCAAGCTTGGCGCGCAGGCCCAGGCCGACCCAGCAGATACGTGCCGGCAGGCCCTGGAAGCTGATGCGCTCGCGGGCCATGTCCAGCCAGCGGTGCAGGTGGGCGTCGTCCGGGATCAGTTCCTTGACCTTGGCGTCGGTCTTGTAGATGTCCTCGGCGTCGCCGGACAGCGCGGCCCAGCGGAACGGGCCGACGCCGCGGCAGAACAGTGGGCGGATGTAGGCCGGGACGAAGCCCGGGAAATCGAAGGCGTTGGCCACGCCCTCTTCCTTGGCCATCTGACGGATATTGTTGCCGTAGTCGAAGGTCGGGATGCCTTGCTTCTGGAAGTCGAGCATGGCCTTGACGTGCACGGCCATCGATTGCTTGGCGGCCTTGACCACCGCAGCCGGGTCGGTCTGCGCGCGGTCGCGGTATTGCTCCCAGGTCCAGCCGGCCGGCAGGTAGCCGTTGAGCGGGTCATGGGCGCTGGTCTGGTCGGTGACCATGTCCGGGCGCACGCCACGCTTGACCAGCTCCGGCAGGATTTCGGCGGCGTTGCCGTGCAGGGCGATGGAGATGGCCTTGCCTTCGGCGGTGTACTTGGCGATGCGCGCCAGGGCGTCATCGAGGTCCTTGGCTTGCTCATCGACGTAGCGGGTTTCCAGGCGGAAATCGATGCGGCTCTGCTGGCACTCGATGTTCAGCGAGCAGGCACCGGCCAGGGTGGCGGCCAGTGGCTGGGCACCGCCCATGCCACCGAGGCCGGCGGTCAGTACCCACTTGCCTTTCAGGCTGCCGTTGTAGTGCTGGCGGCCGGCTTCGACGAAGGTTTCGTAGGTACCCTGGACGATGCCCTGGCTGCCGATGTAGATCCAGCTGCCGGCGGTCATCTGGCCGTACATGGCCAGGCCCTTGGCATCCAGCTCGTTGAAGTGTTCCCAGTTGGCCCAGTGCGGCACCAGGTTGGAGTTGGCGATCAGCACGCGTGGGGCGTTGCTGTGGGTCTTGAACACGCCGACCGGCTTGCCCGACTGCACCAGCAGGGTTTCGTCGTCTTCCAGACGGGTCAGGGTCTCGACGATCTTGTCGTAGCACTCCCAGTTGCGCGCGGCGCGGCCGATGCCGCCGTACACCACCAGCTCTTTCGGGTTTTCGGCGACCTGCGGGTCGAGGTTGTTCATCAGCATGCGCAGCGGGGCTTCGGTCAGCCAGCTCTTGGCGGTCAGCTTGTTGCCACGCGGGGCACGGATTTCTACGTCACGGTATTTGTTGTTGTCAGTCACGGGAGAGGTCCTCTGCGGTCGTCCGCGGGCGGGTATGTCGTGCTCAATATACAAACACACCTTTACTTGTATGTACAAGCATGGACAACCAAAAAAATCAGACCTATCCGCTGAGCGGCTGAAATAACTGGGGCCGCTTTGCGGCCCCAGTTATTTCAACGCGAAGTGAGTTCGATCAGGCAGAATCGCCCCTGCATATCCATTTCCAGCAACCCCTCGTTGCCATCGATCCGCAGGCAGTCATACCGCCCAAGCTGCTGCGTCTCTTCCCCAGCCAACCTCACCTCGACATGAGTGCCGGCGGCAAACAGCAACAGCGTCGACGCCGAACTGAACACGCGGTTGCCACCATCGAACCACTGCAACCGAGCCCGATACCGCTGCGGCGCGTAGATCAGATTGAAATCTCGAATCGCCCCGCCCAGCAGCTTGCAACTGACCTGGCTCTCGCCACTGAAGGCAAACGCATCGAACGGCAGCAGCGGCCGGCTGGCCTGGCCATCGACCAGCAACCGCATGCCGTCGCCTTGCAACACGGTGATGATCCGCTGGTACCCGGCAAAGCTGGAAAAGCCACCGGACTCCTCGATATCGGCAATCGACAAGCGCCAGCCAAAACCGTCCAGGCTGTCGCCGGCATCGCGGGTGATCTCTTCGGTGAAGCCACCACCGTTCTTCCAGGGCATGCGCGGATAATCCCGGGCGCGCAACAACTGCAACTGAGTCATTTGCTGAATCGTCCTTCAAGGCGATGGCGGGAACCGGGGTGGATCAGGCGCGCGGCGGTCACCGGCTGGCGCCCCGACCAGGTGCGGCGGCGGATCAGCAGGCAAGGTTCGCCCCGCTCGATCTGCAACAGCGTGCATTCTTCAGGCTCGGCGAGGATGGCCTCGACCACGTGCTCGCCTTCGGTAAGCGGCGCGACCTGCGATAGATAGGCGTAAGGCGTCTGCAGGGTGAAATCCTGCTTGAGGTAATCCGGAGCGATGGCCGCGTTGACGTAGCGGTCCTCGATCTGCACCGGCACGCCGTTCTCGTAATGCACGATCAGCGAATGGAACACCCGCTGGCCTTCGCGCATGTCCAGGGCCAGGGCGCGCTCGGAACCGGCGGCCTCCTCGGCCAGGGTAATCACCTGGCAGCTATGCTGGTGGCCACGGCCGGCGATCTCGTCGGCGATGTTGTTGACCTCGAACAGTGCCGAGCGGCTCTTGGGCTCGGCGACGAAAGTGCCGACGCCCTGCATGCGCACCAGCAGGCCTTCGGCGGTCAGTTCGCGCAGGGCGCGGTTGATGGTCATGCGGCTGAAGCCCAGCTCGCTGACCAGTTCGCTCTCGGAAGGCACCCGGTGATGAGGCGGCCAGCTGCCGCTCTCGATCTGCTGGATGATCATCTGTTTCACCCGGGCGTAGAGCGGCGCCGGCCCTTCGCCCATCTGGGCAACCAGCGCGGAGACAGGAGGTGTCGGCACGGCGTTGAATCCTTGTGCGGTTGGAGTGAACGGTAGCTTGCCGGAGTTTACCCGGCAGGCAAACGGCTGTATATGTATATACAAGTTAACAATAACAGGATTTCACCGATGTCCGCCTACTTCGCCGAACGCGCCCTGCTGCCCTCGGGCTGGGCCCGCAATGTCCGCCTGGAGGTCGCCGCCGACGGCCGACTGGCCTCGATCGAGGCCGATGCCAGCGCCGATGGCGCCGAGCGCCTGGCCGGGCCGTTGCTGCCGGGCATGCCCAACCTGCACTCGCACGCGTTCCAGCGGGCCATGGCAGGGCTGGCGGAAGTGGCCGGCAATCCCAACGACAGCTTCTGGACCTGGCGCGAGCTGATGTACCGCCTGGTCGGCCGGATCACCCCGGAGCAGTTGCAGGTGATCGCCCGCCAGCTGTACATCGAGATGCTCAAGGCCGGCTACACCTCGGTGGCCGAGTTCCATTACGTGCACCATGACCAGAATGGCCAGGCCTATGCCGACCCTGCCGAGCTGTCGCGCCGCATCAGCGCCGCCGCCAGCGCCAGCGGTATCGGCCTGACCTTGCTACCAGTGCTGTACAGCCATTCCGGCTTCGGTGGCCAGGCGCCCAACGACGGTCAGCGACGTTTCATCAATTCCACCGAGCAGTACCTGCGCCTGCAGCAGCAGCTTGCACCCTTGCTGGCGCAACAACCGGCGCAAGCACTGGGGCTGTGCTTCCATTCCCTGCGCGCGGTGACGCCGGGCCAGATCGCCGATGTGCTGGGCGCCAGCAATGCGGCCTGCCCTATTCATATCCACATTGCCGAGCAGCAGAAGGAAGTCGATGACTGCCTGGCCTGGAGTGGCCGCCGTCCGCTGCAGTGGCTATACGAGCATGTCGAGGTGGATCAGCGCTGGTGCCTGGTACACGCCACCCACGCCGAAGCCGACGAAGTCGCCGCCATGGCCCGCAGCGGCGCGGTGGCCGGGCTCTGCTTGACCACCGAGGCGAACCTGGGCGATGGAATCTTCCCGGCGGTGGACTACCTGGCCCAGGGCGGACGCATGGGCATCGGCTCGGACAGCCATGTGTCGCTCAGCGTGGCCGAGGAGTTGCGCTGGTTGGAGTATGGCCAGCGCCTGCGCGACCAGCGCCGCAACCGGCTGTATCGCGCCGACCAGCCAATGGTGGGCCGCACGCTCTACGATGCCGCGCTGATGGGCGGTGCCCAGGCGCTGGGGCAGCCGATCGGCGAACTCGCCGTGGGCAAGCGCGCGGACTGGCTGGTGCTCGATGGGCAGGATCCATACCTGGCCGTGGCCGAAGGCGATGCGATCCTGAACCGCTGGCTGTTCGCCGGCGGCGACCGCCAGGTGCGCGATGTGATGGTCAACGGGCAGTGGGTGGTGCGCCAGGGGCGTCATGGGCAGGACGAGGAAAGCGCGGTGGCGTTTGCGGCAGTCCTGCGCCAGCTTCTAGCCTGAACGCCGGCTCTGAGCGGCCTTGCCGAGGCGTCGGACCGGTCGGAAAGGGCCGCATAGCGGCCCCGGCGATATGTGCATTGACACTGAAATCCTGGGGGCATTTCGCACCCCTATCGCGACACAAGGCCGCTCCTGCAGGGACCGCGTCAGTCTGCTGCTCAATGCCGGACGACAATCTGCTTGTCAGGCGTGCGCCAGATCAACCGATTGGTGTCATACCCCTGCTGCCTCGCATTGGCCAACAGGTTCTCGCGCTCCCAGGCCGGCAGCGAAGGCGTACGTGAAAGAATCCACAGGTACTTGCGATCCGGGCTGCCGACAATCGCCGTGCGATAGCGTTCGTCTACGAACAGAATCCAGTAATCACCCTTGGCCACGCCGGGCACCAGCCGGGTGAACCAATTGTCGAACTCCACCCACAGCTTGTCGGTGTGCCCGGCCTCCTGCGACGTGGCATGGCCTTCGGCGCGCAGCCACTCATCGCCCAGGGTGCGGCAGCGGTTGAGCACGCCGACCGTGCCGTCGGGCTTGAGGTTGTAGTGGGCTTCGGATTGGGCGCAGCCATCTTGGTACTTCATCGGCAGACGCGCCAGTTCGAACCATTTGCCCTGGTAACGCTTGAGGTCGACCGCACCTGCGGTCTTCGGCGCCAGCGGGTCGGTGGCCGAGGTGGCGCAGCCACCGAGCAGCATCACCAGGCACACGCCCAGCAGCAGGTGCAGACGCCTCATTTGAGGCCCTGCCCGGAATACATCAGGACCTTGTCCGCCGCGTACTGCACGCTGATGAAGCTCTTCTCGTCACCCCAGGTGCAACTGCTCATGCCCAGCGCGCCGGAGCACTCCTTGGGCGAACCGAGCAGTTGCTCGACCTCAGCCTTGTTCATGCCGGCCTTGAGCTTGGAATAGTTTTCCTGGTTGATCTTGCTGCAGGCGGTCAGGACGACGCACAAGGACAACAGGGCGAGGGAACGCAACGACATGAAGGGACACTCCTGGAGGTGGATACGCAGGTACGAGGGCCTGCAGGGAGCTTAGAAGGGAAAAAGGCTCCGTGGTTCCCTGGCAGGCCAGGTTTCGTTGTGCGCCGTTGGTCGCCTGGCGCGCAAACGATTAATGTTTTATTCCTGCGCGTCGACATAGAGCGGTGGTGTGGCCTTTTGCCGCACCCCTCCCCTTCGTGCCCGTGCGCAGATTCCAAGAAAAATGACCAAGAACCTCAAGTTCAGCCACAAGATCCTGCTGGCCGCCGCCCTCGTGGTGGCCGTCGCCTTTACCTGTTTCGTTCTGTTCAACGACTACCGGCAGCGCCAGTCGCTACGCAGCGACACCGAATCGACGTTGCAGTCACTGGGCAACCTGA
Organism: Pseudomonas mosselii; assembly: GCF_019823065.1. Classification (NCBI taxonomy): domain Bacteria; kingdom Pseudomonadati; phylum Pseudomonadota; class Gammaproteobacteria; order Pseudomonadales; family Pseudomonadaceae; genus Pseudomonas; species Pseudomonas mosselii. The sequence continues at coordinate 497,758 of NZ_CP081966.1, read as the reverse complement.
CCGCGGGCAACATCCGAACCTGGCTCGACAGCCGCATCCAGCTGGTGAACTCGGTGGCCCAGCAGATCGCCGTCGACGGCCCGGCCAAGGGCAGCCTTGAGCGCATCCTGGCGCTGCCGGTGTACAGCGCCAACTTCATCCTCACCTACTTCGGCGGCCAGGACGGCAGCATGCAGTCGGTGCCGGTGGGCAACCGCGCCGCCGACTACGACCCGCGCGTGCGCGGCTGGTACAAGGCGGCCAGCGCGGCGGGCCAGACCATCGTCACCGAGCCGTACATCTCGGTCTCGGCCGGCAAGCTGGTGATCACCCTGGCCACCCCGGTGCAACAGGGCGGGCGCATGATTGGTGTGAGCGGTGTCGACACCGACTTGCAGACCATCAGCAACCTGATCAACACCCTGGACTTCGGCGGTCGCGGCCATGCCTTCATCGTCAACGGCGAGGGCAAGGTGCTCATCCATCCCAAGGGCGAGCTGGCGCTCAAGACCCTGGCCGATGTCTACCCCGGCAACGACCTGCGCATCGGCAGCGGCCTGAAAGAGGTCGAGGTCGAAGGCCGCCGGCAGTTCATCAGCTTCACCCATGTCGACGGCGTGCCGTCGGCGGACTGGTACGTGGCACTGGTGCTGGACCAGGACGCGGCCTTCGCCATGCTCGGCGAGCTGCGCACCTCGGCGCTGGTGGCGACGCTGATCGCGGTGGTGGTGATCATCGCCCTGCTCGGCCTGCTCATCCGCGTGCTGATGGAGCCGCTGCACGTCATGGGCCGCGCCATGCGCGATATCGCAGAGGGCGAGGGCGACCTGACCCGACGCCTGAACATCCACGCCCAGGACGAGTTCGGCAGCCTGGCGCAGTCGTTCAACCGCTTCGTCGAACGGATCCATGAGTCGATCCGCGAAGTGGCCTCGGCCACCGGCCAGGTGAATGCCGTGGCCAGCCAGGTGGTCAACGCCTCCAACGCCTCGATCCACAACGCCGACCAGCAGTCGAGCCGCACCAGCAGCGTGGCCGCGGCGATCAACCAGCTGGGTGCCGCCGCCCAGGAAATCGCCCAGAACGCCGCCCTCGCCTCGCAGCACTCCAGCGCCGCCCGTGGCCTGGCCGAGGAAGGCCAGCAGGTGGTCGGCGAGACCATCAACGTGATGAACCAACTGTCGGCGCGCATCAGCGACGCCAGCGGCAATATCGAGACGCTGAACAACCATACGGCGAACATCGGCCAGATCCTCGATGTGATCAGTGGCATCTCGCAGCAGACCAACCTGCTGGCGCTCAACGCCGCTATCGAGGCCGCCCGCGCCGGCGAGGCCGGGCGCGGCTTCGCGGTGGTGGCGGACGAGGTGCGTAACCTGGCCCACCGCACCCAGGACTCGGCGCAACAGGTGCAGCGCCTGATCGAAGAGCTGCAGGCCGGCGCCCAGGTGGCCGTGAGCACCATGAACCAGAGCCAGCAGCACAGCGACCGCAGCGTGGGCATCGCCAACCAGGCCGGCGAACGCCTTGGCAGCGTCACCCAGCGCATCGGCGAGATCGACGGCATGAACCAGTCGGTGGCCACCGCCACCGAAGAGCAGACGGCCGTGGTCGAGTCGATCAATGTCGACATCACCGAGATCAATACGCTGAACCAGGAAGGGGTGCAGAACCTGCAGAGCACCTTGCGTGCCTGCACCGACCTGGAACATCAGGTCGAGCGGTTGAAGCATCTGGTGGGGAGTTTCAGGATCTGATTCGAAGGCCCTGGGGGCCGCTTTGCGGCCCATCGCGACACAAGGCCGCTTCTACAGGGGGATGCGATTCCCTGTAGGAGCGGCCTCGTGTCGCGAAAGGCCTGCGCAGCAGGCCCGGCTATTCAGAAGCGGGAACCCGGCTCCAGCAAGAAGTCCATCTCCTCGCTGGTGCTCGGGCGGTTCAGCACCAGGTTGCGGTGCGGGAAGCGCCCGAAGCGGGCGATCACCCGCTGATGCTGCTCGGCATAGTCGAGGAAGCCTTCGAACAACCGGCGGTTGGCCTCGGGCTGCTCGTCCAGCAAGGTCTGGTAACGCTCGACGCACAGGTTCTGCCAGTCCAGCACCTCGGCATGCTCCAGCACAAGCAGCACGAACACCCGCTGGATCGGCAGCAGCTGATAGTCCCAGTCCTTCTGCAGACCCTGCATGGCCACCACCTGGGCACGCCGGTCGCCCTCGAAGGCACGCGGCGTGTCGCGATAGATCATGCGCGGCAGCTGATCCAGCAGCAGCAGCAGACCGAGCCAGCCCTGGGGGCTCTGCTGCCACTCGTCGAGCCCGCCCGCCAGGGCTTGCTCGACCAGCTCGCCGAACAGCGCCTGGGCATCGGCGTCGTGATGCTTGCCGAACCACAGCGTGTTCTTCTCGTCAGCCACGGCCTGGGCACTCGTGCCCCAACCGAACCACCACTCTAGCAACGGCTGCCAAGGTGCGAGCATGACTTACTCCTTGTGGTAAGCGGTGACGCGCTCGACCTCTTCCTTCGAGCCGAGGATCACCGACACGCGCTGGTGCAGGCTCTGCGGCTTGATGTCGAGGATGCGCTCGTAACCGTTGGTGGACGCGCCACCGGCCTGTTCGATGATGAACGACATCGGGTTGGCCTCGTACATCAGGCGCAGCTTGCCCGGCTTGCTCGGCTCGCGGGCGTCGCGCGGGTACATGAACAGGCCGCCACGGGTCAGGATACGGTGCACGTCAGCCACCATCGAGGCGATCCAGCGCATGTTGTAGTTCTTCTTCAGCGGACCGGTCTCGCCGGCCAGCAGCTCGCCCACGTAGCGCTGCACCGGGGCCTCCCAGTGACGCTGGTTGGACATGTTGATGGCGAACTCGGCGGTGGTTTCCGGAACGCGGATGTTCTCGTGGGTCAGGACGAAGCTGCCCAGTTCACGGTCCAGGGTGAAGCCCTTGACGCCGTTGCCCAGGGTCAGGATCAGCATGGTCTGCGGGCCGTAGATGGCGTAACCGGCGGCAACCTGCTCGGTGCCTGGCTGCAGGAAGGCATTCTCGTTCAGGCTTTCGTTCTGGCTCAGGTACTGGTTAGGGCAACGCAGTACCGAGAAGATGGTGCCGACCGAAACGTTGACGTCGATGTTCGACGAGCCGTCCAGCGGGTCGAAGACCAGCAGGTAGGCGCCTTTCGGGTATTTGCCCGGGATCTGGTAGGCGTTGTCCATCTCTTCGGACGCCATGCCGGCCAGGTGGCCGCCCCACTCGTTGGCCTCGAGCAGGATGTCGTTGGAGATCACGTCGAGCTTCTTCTGCACTTCGCCCTGGACGTTTTCGGTGCCCATGCTGCCCAGCACGCCGCCCAGGGCGCCCTTGGACACGTGGTGACTGATCTCCTTGCACGCACGCGCCACCACCTCGATCAGGAAGCGCAGATCGGCAGGGGTATTGTTGCTGCGGGTCTGCTCAATCAGATAGCGACTCAGGGTAACGCGGGACATGTATGGCTCCGAAAGGAATAGGGGGAGAAAACCCCCGCAGTTTACAGGGAGAGTGGCGGGCTAGCGAGCAAAGAGACTCGTCGGGCGGGGTTGAGTTCAGCAAGCTGCCGGCCGGTGGTCGGTTTAAGCCATCGCGGCGGCCCGACTTGCCCCGCGATGGACCTCAATCCAACGCCTTCCAGATCTCGGTGGCATACTCGCGGATGGTCCGATCCGACGAGAACCAACCCATCCGCGCGGTATTGAGCACCGCCATGCGCCACCAGTCCTGCGGGGCGTGCCACAGCTCCTCGACCCGTCGCTGGGCGTCCCAGTAGGCATCGAAGTCGGCGCATACCAGAAAGCGGTCATAGGCGATCAGTCCATCCACCAACCCGGCATAGCGCGCCGGGTCGTCCGGCGAGAACACCCCGCTGCGGATCGCCTGCAGCACATCACCCAGGCGATGGGAGGCGGCGATCGCCGCGGCGGCGCCGAAATCGCCGCTGCGCTTGCGTGCCTCCACCTGCTGGGCGGTCAGGCCGAAGATGAACATGTTCTCGGCGCCCACCTGCTCGCACATCTCGACATTGGCGCCATCCAGGGTGCCGATGGTCAGCGCGCCATTGAGTCCGAACTTCATGTTGCTGGTACCGGACGCCTCGTAGCCGGCGGTGGAGATCTGCTCGGACAGGTCCGCCGCCGGGATGATGCTCTCGGCCAGGCTGACGTTGTAGTTGGGCAGGAACACCACCTTGAGCAGGCCACGCACCGTGGGGTCGTTGTTGACCACCCGGGCGATGTCGTTGGCCAGCTTGATGATCAGCTTGGCCTGGTGATAACTGGCCGCCGCCTTGCCGGCAAAGAGCTTCACCCGCGGCACCCAGTCGGTGCTGGGGTCATTGCGGATCGCCTGGTACAGCGCCACCGTGTGCAGCAGGTTGAGCAACTGGCGCTTGTACTCATGGATACGCTTGACCTGGACGTCGAACAGCGCCTCCGGATTGACCGTCACCCCCAGCCGGTCCTGGATGATGCTGGCCAGGGCGCGCTTGCTGTGCAGGCGCTGGGCGGCGAACTGCTTGCGGAAGGTGGCCTTGTCGGCAAACGGCGCCAGCCCCTTTAGCTTGCCTTCCGGATCGTCCAGTACCTCGGGGCCCAGCGCCTCGATCAGCATCGCCGTGAGCTGCGGGTTGGACTGGTACAGCCAGCGACGGAAGGTAATGCCGTTGGTCTTGTTGTTGATCCGCTGCGGGTAGAGCTTGTGCAGTTCGGCGAACACCGTGCTCTTCATCAGCTTGCTGTGCAGCGCCGACACGCCGTTGACGCTGTGCGAACCGAGAAACGCCAGGTTGCCCATGCGCACCCGCCGGCCATTGTCCTCTTCGATCAGCGACACCGCGCGCAGCACGTCGAAGTCATGCAGGCCTTTGGCCCGCAGGGCATCGATATGGTAGGCGTTGATCAGGTAGATGATCTGCATGTGCCGCGGCAGCATGCGCTCCATCAGCGCCACCGGCCAGGTTTCCAGGGCCTCGGGGAGCAGGGTGTGGTTGGTGTAGGCCAAGGTTCCGACGGTCAGCGCCCAGGCCTTGTCCCAGGGGATTTCGTGCTGGTCCACCAACAGGCGCATCAGTTCGGCAACGGCGATCGACGGATGGGTGTCGTTGAGCTGGATCGCCGCGGCGTCCGGCAGGTTGAGCAGATCCTTGTGCATGTTCAGGTGGCGGCGCAGCAGGTCCTGCAGCGAGGCGGAGACGAAGAAGTACTCCTGGCGCAGGCGCAGCTCCTGCCCGGCCTCGGTGCTGTCGGCCGGGTACAGCACCCGCGAGATGCTCTCGGCGCGGGCCACCTCGGCTACCGCGCCCAGATGGTCGCCAGCGTTGAAGCGCTCCAGGTGCAGCTCTTCCAGGGCCCGGGCCCGCCACAGGCGCAGGGTATTGACGCTGGAACCGCGCCAGCCGACCACCGGCGTGTCGTAGGCCACCGCCCGCACCGTTTCGCCCGGTGACCAGACCTGGCGCTGCTGGCCGTTGCCCTCGTGCACGGTTTCAACGCTGCCGCCGAAACTGATCGGGTAGATCACCTCGGCGCGCTCGAACTCCCAGGGGTTGCCGAAATCCAGCCAGTTTTCGGTCTGCTCCTGCTGCCAGCCATCGACAACCGCCTGGCGGAACAAACCATGCTCGTAGCGGATGCCGTAGCCATGGGCGGCGATGCCCAGGGTCGACATGCTTTCCATGAAACACGCCGCCAACCGACCCAGGCCGCCGTTGCCCAGCGCCGCGTCGGGCTCGAGCAGGCGGATGCGCTCCAGGTCCACGTTCAGACCTTCGAGGGACTCGCGGGCGATCTCCAGGTAGCCGAGGTTGCTCAGGCTGTCGTACAGCAGGCGGCCGATGAGGAACTCGAGGGAGAGGTAGTAGACGCGCTTCTGGCTGCGCCGGTAGGCCTGGCGGGTATGGTCCATCCAGTGATCGACCATGTGGTCGCGGGCGGCCAGGGCGATGGCCTCGAACCAGTCGTGGTCGAAGGCGTGTTCCGGATCCTTGCCGACCGCGTAGGTCAGCTTGGCCAGCACGGCGGCGCGAAAGGCCGCCACCTCTGCACTATGGTGCTTTTCGTCACGGGCTTCGGTTTCCTGGGACATGGGGCATCCTCGGGCAAATGGGCGAAAGCGCAGGGAGATTGTTCAGCCTAGACGCTCTGACACGGAGCGACAGCGACGGTTCGCGGTTTTCATCCACCGCTGGAGAAACCGGCAAAAGGTTGTTCACAAATTGAACAACTCCGGTATCATCGCGCGCCCCAAAACCGTGATTTCCCTTGCAAGAATAAAACCGTAACCATGAAACCGACCCTGATCGCCGCCGCCGAAGTCGACCGCCTGGAGACCTGGCAGCGCTATGCCAGCCACATGTGCGGTGGCTGCCACTCGACCTGCTGCACCTTGCCGGTGGAGGTGAAGATCAAGGATCTGATCCGTATCGGCGTGGTGGACGAGTTCGAGAAGGACGAGCCGCCGAAGAACATCGCCAAGCGCCTGCAGAAGGACGGCATCATCGAACGCTTCAACCAGAAGTCGGGGATCTTCACCCTGACCCGGATGAGCAACGACGACTGCCTCTATCTGGACCGCAAGAGCCGGCTGTGCACCATTTATGACAAGCGCCCGGATACCTGCCGCAATCACCCCAAGATCGGGCCGCGGCCGGGATATTGTGCGTACAAGCCCAAGGTGGCTACCCGCTGATCCTGCTTTGCTTGTGAAATCCCGGGGCTGCAAAGCGGCCCCAATTCCTCAAGGCAAACAAAAACGCCCCCGGCCTTTCGACCGGGGGCGTTTTCATTCAGCCTGAACTAAGTGACTCAGTTCTTGGCTTTCTTGGCAGCGCGGGTACGCTCGCCTTCATCGAGGATCTTCTTGCGCAGACGGATCGACTTCGGCGTCACTTCGCACAGCTCGTCGTCCTGGATGAATTCCAGGGCCTGTTCCAGAGTGTGGCGAACCGGCGGAACCAGGGCGATGACTTCGTCCTTGCCCGAAGCACGCATGTTGTCGAGCTTCTTGCCTTTGGTCGGGTTCACGCCCAGGTCGTTGTCACGGCTGTTCAGGCCGATGATCTGACCGTTGTAGATCTCCTGGCCGTGTTCAACGAACAGCTTGCCGCGAGCCTGCAGGGTTTCCAGCGAGTAGGTCAGGGCCTTGCCGGTCTCGACCGAAACCAGGACACCGTTCAGGCGGCCGGACATCTGGCCCGACTTCATGGTGTCGTAACGATCGAAGATCGAGGTCAGGATGCCTGCACCGTTGGTCAGGGTCAGGAACTGGTTACGGAAACCGATCAGGCCACGGGCTGGAATGTTGTATTCCAGGCGAACACGGCCCTTGCCATCCGGAACCATGTTGGTCAGGTCGCCTTTACGCAGACCCATCTCTTCCATGACCTTGCCCTGGGATTCTTCAGGGATGTCGATGGTGACGTTCTCGAACGGTTCCTGCTTGACGCCGTCGACTTCGCGGATGATCACTTCAGGACGGCCTACGGCCATCTCGAAGCCTTCACGGCGCATGGTTTCGATCAGTACCGACAGGTGCAGCTCGCCACGGCCCGATACCTTGAACTTGTCAGGGGAATCGGTTTCCTGAACGCGCAGGGCAACGTTGTACAGCAGCTCTTTGTCCAGGCGGTCCTTGATGTTACGGCTGGTGACGAACTTGCCTTCTTTACCGCAGAACGGCGAGTCGTTGACCTGGAAGGTCATCGAAACGGTTGGCTCGTCAACGGTCAGCGGCTTCATCGCCTCGACGGTATCCGGGGCGCACAGGGTGTCGGAGATGAACAGCTCGTCGAAACCGCTGATGCAGACGATGTCGCCAGCTTGGGCTTCTTCGACGTCGACGCGGTGCAGGCCGTGGTGGCCCATCAGCTTGAGGATACGACCGTTGCGCTTCTTGCCTTCGGTGTCGATGGCAACAACCGGGGTGTTCGGCTTGACGCGACCACGGGCGATACGGCCAACGCCGATAACACCGAGGAAGCTGTTGTAGTCCAGTGCGGAGATCTGCATCTGGAACGGGCCGTCACGGTCAACCGACGGTGCGGGTACGTTGTCGACGATCGACTGGTACAGCGCGGTCATGTCCTCACCCATTTCGGTGTGGTCCAGGCCGGCGATGCCGTTCAGGGCCGAGGCGTAGACAACTTTGAAGTCCAGCTGCTCGTCGGTAGCACCGAGGTTGTCGAACAGGTCGAAGATCTGGTCCAGAACCCAGTCAGGACGCGCGCCCGGACGGTCGACCTTGTTGATCACGACGATCGGCTTCAGACCGGCTTCGAAGGCCTTCTTGGTCACGAAGCGGGTTTGCGGCATCGGGCCGTCCTGGGCGTCGACCAGCAGCAGCACGGAGTCGACCATCGACATTACACGCTCGACCTCGCCACCGAAGTCGGCGTGGCCGGGGGTGTCGACGATGTTGATGTGGTAGCCGTTCCAGTTGATGGCGGTGTTCTTCGCCAGAATGGTAATGCCGCGCTCTTTTTCCTGATCGTTGGAGTCCATGACGCGCTCGTCGTTGAGCTCGTTACGCTCCAGGGTGCCGGACTGGCGCAGGAGTTTGTCGACCAGGGTGGTTTTACCATGGTCAACGTGGGCGATGATGGCGATGTTACGCAGATTTTCGATCACAACTGTATCTCGATCAGAGGATTCGGTTGCCGCCAGTGTAGGCGGCCAATATGTACTGTTTAAGGCTCAGCGGGCCCGGCGGTCGGGAGGGCGATGGCGGATGCTGCCGCCATACAGCCCTGGCGTCTTATGTCGGACGATAAACACGCACATTGGCATGTCCCTCACTGAGCAGGTGGTGTGCGTGCAGACGGCTCATCACACCCTTGTCGCAATACAGCAGGTACTGGCGCGTGGGGTCCAGGTGCTTGAACTTGCTGTTGATCGCGTAGAACGGCATGGCCTGGACTTCGATACCGTCCAGCGCCAGGGGTTCGTCTTCCTGGGCATCAGGGTGACGAATGTCGATGACGATCTGACCGGGCAGCGCCTCGGCCACTTCCTCGACTTCGATGTCCTTGCCCAGTTCATCGATCACGTGGTCGATGGAAATGAACTTGGCGCGCTCCAGGGCACGCTCCAGTACTTCCATCTCGAACTGCTTCTCTTCGTGCTCCATGCGGTGACGCTTGGCATGGGTGGTCGGGTTTACCGAGATCACGCCACAGTACTCGGGCATGTGCTTGGCGAAGTCGGCGGTGCCGATTTCGGTGGCCTGGTCGATGATGTCCTGCTTATGGCTGGCCAACAGCGGGCGCAGCACCAGCTTGTCGGTGGCCGAATCGATAATCGACAGGTTCGGCAACGTCTGGCTGGAGACCTGGGAAATCGCCTCGCCGGTGACCAGGGCATCAATCTGCAGGCGGTCGGCCATGCGGGCGGCCGCGCGCAGCATCATGCGCTTGAGCGTGACACCCATGTAGCTGTTGTCGACCTTGTTGAGGATTTCGCCGACCACTTCCTCGAACGGCACGCTGATGAACAGCACGCGCTGGCTGCTGCCGTACTTCTTCCACAGGAAGTGGGCCACTTCCATCACGCCCAGTTCGTGGGCGCGGCCACCGAGGTTGAAGAAGCAGAAGTGCGTCATCAGGCCGCGACGCATCATCTGGTAGGCCGCCACGGTGGAGTCGAAGCCACCGGACATCAGCACCAGGGTCTGCTCCAGGGCGCCCAGCGGATAACCACCGATGCCGTTGTGCTGATTGTGGATCACGTACAGGCGCTGATCGCGGATCTCGATGCGCACCAGCACTTCGGGCTTCTTCAGCTCGATGCCGGCAGCGCCGCATTGCTGGCGCAGTTGGCTGCCGACATAGCGGTCGACATCCATCGAGGTGAAGTCGTGGTGGCCGCCGCGCTTGCAGCGCACGGCGAAGTACTTGCCGGCGAGCAAGTGACCGAAGTGCTGCTTGCACTTCTCGACGATGTCGTCAAAGTCGCCCAGTGGGTACTCCTGCACCTGCAGGAAGTGAGTGATGCCCGGGGTGCAGCGCAGGCGCTCGATCATTTCGCGCTGGATCTTTTCGTCCTCGATGCGGGTGACCACTTCGAGATTGTCCCAGACACCATCGACCGCGAGCTCAGGATCGAGATCCTTGAGCACGTTGCGGATGTTCTTGCTGAGCTGACGGATGAAGCGCTTGCGCACCGGCCGGCTCTTGATGGTGATCTCTGGGAAGACTTTGACGATAAGTTTCATTGGTTTAACAGCGCGCACAGGGCCTGCCGAAAATAGGGGGCGCGAATTATAGCGGAAATCGCTCAAGGTTTGAGCAACTTTTGTACAGAAGGTGCGATTTATGTTGGCCGCGCCACCCCTCGTCGGCCTGCTGCGTGCGAGCGGGCTTGCCCCGCGATGAGGCCCACGCCAGCACGAAAGCACCACAATGGTGCACCTACACCCAAAAACGCATCTTATGAGTGCAAAGCTACACTCCACCCCTCCAAGAAATGCCCGCCAACGCCCCCTTTCATCCCACTCTCGCCATTTTTGGGCACTGGCATGCAATTTGCTCCCTTGTGAGGCAGGTACGCTTGGCCGACTATCCGCGCCCAGCGACACCCTTTTTCCAGGGCAGCGGCCAACTGCGCCCTAGACCATCCGGAGGACAACATGTCGAAGTCGGTTCAACTCATCAAAGATCATGACGTCAAGTGGATTGATCTGCGTTTCACGGACACCAAGGGCATTCAGCATCACGTGACCATGCCGGCGCGCGATGGCCTGGACGAAGACTTCTTCGAAGTCGGCAAGATGTTCGACGGTTCCTCCATCGCTGGCTGGAAAGGCATCGAAGCCTCCGACATGATCCTGATGCCGGTCGACGAAACCGCCGTGCTGGACCCGTTCACCGAAGAGCCGACCCTGATCATCACCTGCGATATCGTCGATCCGTCGAGCATGCAGGGCTACGATCGCGATCCGCGCGGCATCGCCAAGCGCGCCGAAGAGTACCTGAAGAGCACCGGCATCGGTGACACCGTGTTCGCTGGCCCAGAGCCTGAGTTCTTCATCTTCGACGAAGTGAAGTTCCAGTCGGACATCTCCGGTTCGATGTTCAAGATCTTCTCCGAGCAAGGCTCGTGGATGACCGGCGCTGACGTCGAAGGCGGCAACAAAGGCCACCGTCCGGGCGTGAAAGGCGGCTACTTCCCGGTTCCGCCGTTCGACCACGACCACGAAATCCGTACTGCTATGTGCAATGCCCTGGAAGAAATGGGCCAGACCGTCGAAGTTCACCACCACGAAGTGGCGACCGCCGGCCAGAACGAGATCGGCGTCAAGTTCAACACCCTGGTCAAGAAAGCGGATGAAGTGCAGGCCCTGAAGTATGTCGTGCACAATGTTGCCGACGCTTATGGCCGTACCGCCACCTTCATGCCCAAGCCTCTGTACGGCGACAACGGCTCGGGCATGCACGTGCACATGTCGATCTGGAAAGACGGCAAGAACACCTTCTCCGGCGAAGGCTATGCCGGCCTGTCCGATACCGCCCTGTACTTCATCGGCGGCATCATCAAGCACGGCAAGGCCCTGAACGGCTTCACCAACCCTTCGACCAACTCCTACAAGCGTCTGGTCCCAGGTTTTGAAGCCCCGGTAATGCTGGCCTACTCGGCTCGCAACCGTTCCGCCTCGATCCGTATTCCGTACGTCGGTAGCCCGAAAGCCCGCCGTATCGAAGCACGCTTCCCGGACCCGTCGGCCAACCCATACCTGGCCTTCGCGGCCCTGCTGATGGCAGGCCTGGACGGCATCCAGAACAAGATCCACCCAGGCGATGCCGCCGACAAGAACCTGTACGACCTGCCGCCTGAAGAGGCGAAAGACATCCCGCAAGTGTGCGGCAGCCTGAAGGAAGCCCTGGAAGAGCTGGACAAGGGCCGTGCGTTCCTGACCAAGGGCGGCGTGTTCTCCGACGACTTCATCGATGCCTTCATCGAGCTGAAGAGCGAAGAAGAGATCAAGGTCCGCACCTTCGTGCACCCGCTGGAATACGAGCTGTACTACAGCTGCTGATATGATCGGCGCCCCGCGTCGATGACATCAGGACGGCCTCCCTCGGGAGGCCGTTTCTTTTTCATACCCTCATAATCGGACAACACCTATTAGCCGCCACACAGCCAAAGGCGACACTCGAGGCTTCATTCCCAAGGAGATCGCCATGCGTGCCACCACCCTCGCCCTGACCTGCTGCTTCGCCCTATCCGGCTGTGCCACCTCACCGAGTGTCACGCCAACCCTGGATCAGCTGCTTGCCACCATTGACCGGCGCCTGGACCTGGCCGAAGCGGTCGCCCTGCACAAGTGGGATCACCAACAACCGGTGCAGGCCAGCGCCCGCGAGCAGCAGGTATTGGCCAGTGCGCGGCAGGCCGCCGTCGCTCACCACCTGGATCCGGCACGCGTCGAGGCCTTTTTTGCCGACCAGATCGAAGCCAACAAGCTCCTGCAGTACCACCTGCTCGACACCTGGCATCGCGCCCGTCAAGCGCCAGCCCTGCCACGCCGCGACCTGGCCAACGACGTGCGCCCGGAACTGGATCTGCTGCAGGAACAGCTGCTGAGCGCCCTCGCCCGCTTTGACCAGACCCCGCCGGCCAATTGCGCCAACCACTTGGCCGACGCCCTGCAGCAACGCGCCCAGGACACCACGCGCCACCTCGCCCTGGTTCGCGCCAGCGCCCAGCTGTGCAAATTGCGCTGACCGCCCTATGCTCCATATTGGTGCATGATTGCGCAAGCCGCCCCATCATGTACCCCAATTTGGGTCACAAGAATCGATAAACCAAGGCTTTCTGGCTCGAATTCGCGCATTTCCGAGTCTTTATCCGGAATTTCCGCTTCTTTTCGGAGCCTTGGTTTGGTTCTTGCATTTTCACTGCATCCAGCACTCTTCCGTGCGCGCCCCAGGCCTGAGCCCTTGGGCGCCACTGTGCCAAAAGAGGTCAACGACGCCTTATGACCATCAGCGATGCACAGCACCGTCTGCTTCTGGACAACCTGACCACGGCCACGCTGTTGCTCAATTCTGAACTGCGCCTGGAGTACATGAACCCGGCGGCGGAGATGCTTCTGGCCGTCAGCGGCCAGCGCAGCCACGGGCAGTTCATTAGCGAGCTGTTCACCGAATCGACCGAGGCGCTCAATTCGTTGCGCCAGGCGGTGGAGCAGGCGCACCCGTTCACCAAGCGTGAAGCGCAGCTGACCTCGCTGACCGGACAGACCATCACCGTCGACTATGCCGTCACGCCCATCCTGCACCTGGGCCAGACCCTGCTGTTGCTGGAGGTGCACCCACGCGATCGCCTGTTGCGCATCACCAAGGAAGAGGCCCAGCTGAGCAAGCAGGAGACCACCAAGATGCTGGTGCGCGGCCTGGCCCACGAGATCAAGAACCCTCTCGGCGGCATCCGTGGCGCGGCCCAGTTGCTGGCCCGTGAACTGCCGGAAGAAAGCCTGCGCGACTACACCAACGTGATCATCGAGGAAGCCGACCGCCTGCGTAACCTGGTCGACCGCATGCTTGGCTCGAACAAGCTGCCGTCGCTGGCCATGACCAACATCCACGAAGTGCTCGAGCGCGTGTGCAGCCTGGTCGAGGCCGAGAGCCAGGGCTGCATCACCTTGGTGCGCGACTACGACCCTAGCCTGCCGGACGTACTGATCGACCGCGAGCAGATGATCCAGGCCGTGCTCAACATCGTGCGCAACGCCATGCAGGCCATCGGCGGGCAGAACGAGCTGCGCCTGGGCCGCATCACCTTGCGCAGCCGCGCCGTGCGCCAGTTCACCATCGGCCATGTGCGCCACCGCCTGGTCGCCCGGATCGAGATCGTCGACAACGGCCCCGGCATCCCCACGGAACTGCAGGACACCCTCTTCTATCCCATGGTCAGCGGCCGCCCGGACGGTACCGGGCTGGGCCTGGCCATCACCCAGAACATCATCAGCCAGCACCAGGGCCTGATCGAATGCGAGAGCCACCCCGGCCACACCACCTTCTCGATCTACCTGCCCCTGGAACAAGGAGCCACCGCCCATGAGCCGAAGTGAAACCGTCTGGATCGTCGATGATGATCGTTCCATCCGCTGGGTCCTGGAAAAGGCCCTGCAGCAGGAAGGCATGACCACCCAGAGCTTCGACAGCGCCGACGGCGTCATGGGCCGCCTGGCCCGCCAGCAACCGGATGTGATCATCTCGGACATCCGCATGCCCGGCGCCAGCGGCCTTGACCTGCTCGCCCAGATCCGCGAACAGCACCCAGGGCTGCCGGTGATCATCATGACCGCCCACTCCGACCTGGACAGCGCGGTGGCCTCTTACCAAGGCGGCGCCTTCGAATACCTGCCCAAGCCGTTCGATGTCGACGAGGCGGTGTCACTGGTCAAGCGCGCCAACCAGCATGCACAGGAACAGCAGGCCCTGGAAGTGCCCCAGGCACTGACCCGCACGCCCGAGATCATCGGCGAGGCGCCGGCGATGCAGGAGGTGTTCCGCGCCATCGGTCGCCTCAGCCACTCCAACATCACCGTGCTGATCAACGGTGAGTCCGGCACAGGTAAAGAGCTGGTAGCCCACGCCCTGCACCGTCACAGCCCGCGTGCGGCGTCGCCGTTCATCGCCCTGAACATGGCGGCGATCCCCAAGGACCTGATGGAGTCCGAGCTGTTCGGCCATGAGAAAGGCGCCTTTACCGGCGCCGCCAACCTGCGTCGTGGGCGTTTCGAGCAGGCCGACGGCGGCACGCTGTTCCTCGACGAGATCGGTGACATGCCCGCCGACACCCAGACCCGCCTGCTGCGGGTGCTGGCCGATGGCGAGTTCTACCGGGTCGGCGGCCATGTGCCGGTAAAGGTGGATGTGCGCATCATTGCCGCCACCCACCAGAACCTCGAGTCGCTGGTGCAGGCCGGCAAGTTCCGTGAAGACCTGTTCCACCGCCTCAACGTGATCCGCATCCATATACCGCGCCTGGCGGACCGGCGCGAGGACATCCCGGCCCTGGCCCGCCATTTCCTAGGTCGCGCCGCCCAGGAGCTGGCGGTGGAACCCAAGCTGCTCAAGCCGGAGACCGAGGAATTCATCCGCAACCTGCCCTGGCCGGGCAACGTGCGCCAGTTGGAGAACACCTGTCGTTGGATCACGGTGATGGCCTCCAGCCGCGAAGTGCTGGTCGGCGACCTGCCGCCGGAGCTGCTCAACCTGCCCCAGGACGCAGCGCCCGTGACCAACTGGGAACAGGCCTTGCGCCAGTGGGCCGACCAGGCCCTGGCCCGTGGCCAGTCAAGTTTGCTCGACAGCGCCGTGCCGAGCTTCGAGCGGATCATGATCGAGACCGCGCTCAAGCATACGGCCGGACGTCGTCGTGATGCAGCGCTGTTGCTGGGGTGGGGGCGCAATACCTTGACGCGAAAGATCAAGGAGTTGGGGATGAAAGTAGATGGTTCGGATGACGATGAAGGTGAAGATCACTAACCATCAAGAGAGTACAGGCCAGTGAGGGCCATTTGTGGTCCTCACGTGCGCCGCACAACATCAACTTAGACGGTAAGTCAGACCAGTTCTCTCAACTCATTGGCAGCCGCCAAAACCTCATTGGGTGCAGATTCAATCGACCCTATGTCGTCATTGATCGCCTTTCTGACCACCTTGAACGCGGCAATGATCTGGTTCTCGCGAGTCCCTGCCGAGCGCCCCAGAAAATCTAGTGGGTTTTCACGTCTCTTCTCTTCACGACGAGCTGCCACCTTATCCAGGGCCCACGCGCCAAAGGATCCTCCGGCAAGAACAACTCCAACGGGTGCGGCCACTGCCACACCAGCCAAAGTAGCCCCAGCACTTGCCGTGGCGCCCAGTGCCAAGCCTGTTGCTATCTTCTCTTCCAGAATACGTGTTCTGGTGGGCTCTACAGTATTCAGCACGGCAGGGTCATTGGAAGTAGCTTTCTGCGTTTTTATATTCTTTCTGAGTTTGATATTTGTGGCCAGGCTACTTGCTGTCTCCACCGTGCCGATAATACCCATGATGCCACCAAATATCGGCTCCCATACCCCGCCACTGAGGTCCCATTTGTTGACTGGATCACCCGCGCAGTAGCCATAGGCATTGATCCCTCCCTCATCAAAAGGACTCAATCGATCCGGAGACAGGAAGCGCAACGCGGTTGGGGAATAACAACGGTAGCCGTTGCCCAGAGGGTAGATACCAATGGGCCTCTCGCAGGGCTGCCCACAGAAACCGAGAATTGGGCCTCCTGCAGCCGCAGTAGCACCATATGGCGTATACGCCCTGGAGAAATTGCGTCCTCTGAAAGGTGATCGCTGGTGATCTGTCATCGGCAAGTACTGGCTCATGAACAGTCACTCCTATCGAGCCGGGAATCATGAGCCGAAAGCTAACCGAGGCTGGCAGTGTCCGAAACTGGCAAAATTATCAGGCCCCATTTGCACCGTTGCTGTGCTGCGCGCACCAGCAAAAGGCAGATTCGCCCTCGCAAGCCCTCAAAAAATGGCCGGAACACCGTATTTCTGGGCGCACAAGACCTGGCACGCTCCCTGCTATGTACCAATTACCTCCAGTTTTGGGGACCTCGGTACAGGCAGGCCGGGAAATCCCCTCTTTTATTCATGCAGCCTCACCTGCACCCGCCAGCGCCCCGCCTCCTCTATTGCGGCCCACTCACCGCGCAGGGGGCGGGCGGCCACCACAGTCAGCACCAGCCCCTCTTCGCTCTTCTGCAGGCGCCAGCCCACCGGCTTGCCCTGCAGGCTCAGCTGACCACGCTGGGTCTTGCCCTGAGCCTCGAACACGATGGCCACGGTGCCCTGGACGTTCTCGCCATGCAGCCTGGGCTCTTCGTTGAACCACAGGTCCAGGCCATCCTGCACCACCTGCACCTGCTCGAGCACCCGTTCCTCCGGGGTGGTCAGGCGTCCGATCATCATGCCCACCATCAGCCCGACAATCGCCAGCGACAGGATCACCCGCGGGAAGGCCTTCGAACGCGGGTCGGGTTCGGGGGTAGAATGCTCGTTATCCTCATGCTTGGAGCCGTGCATGTTTCACGTCATCCTTTTTCAACCAGAAATTCCGCCGAATACCGGCAACATCATCCGCCTGTGCGCCAATAGCGGCTGCGACCTACACCTGATCGAGCCGATCGGCTTCGAACTGGATGACAAGCGCCTGCGCAGGGCCGGGCTGGACTACCACGAGTATGCCACGCTCAAGCGTCACCAAAGCCTGGCCGAATGCCTGGAAAGCCTGAATCAGCCGCGGCTGTTCGCCTTTACCACCAAGGGTTCGCACCCGTTCCATGAGGTCGAGTACCAACCTGGCGATGCGTTCCTGTTCGGGCCTGAAAGCCGTGGCCTGCCGGCCGAGGTACTGGACAGCCTGGCCCCCGAGCAGCGCCTGCGCCTGCCGATGCGGCCGGGGTGCCGGAGCCTGAACCTGTCCAATACCGTGGCGGTGACGGTGTACGAGGCGTGGCGGCAGCAGGGGTTTGCCTGAAAGGTCTTTCGCGGGGCACACCGACGAACAAAAAAGGGCGACCGAAGTCGCCCTTTCTTGTTTCAGCGATTACTGCACGGTCGGCACTTCGCCGGCTTCCTGCATGCGCTGCATCTCTTGCGCGTACAGGGCGTCGAAGTTGACCGGCGACAGCATCAGCGCCGGGAACGAGCCACGGGTCACCAGGCTGTCCAGGGTCTCACGGGCGTACGGGAACAGGATGTTCGGGCAGAACGCGCCAAGGGTGTGGCTCATCGAAGCGGCGTCGAGGTTGGCAATCAGGAAGATGCCGGCCTGCTGCACTTCGGCGATGAAGGCCACTTCGTCGCCGTTCTTGACGGTCACCGACAGGGTCAGCACGACTTCGTGGAAGTCGCCTTCCAGGGCCTTCTGGCGGGTGTTCAGGTCCAGCGAGACGCTCGGTTCCCACTGCTGGCGGAAGATCTGCGGGCTTTTCGGCGCCTCGAACGACAGATCGCGCACGTAGATGCGCTGCAGGGAGAATTGTGGGGCGTTGGCGTCAGTGGCGCCGTTGGTCTGTTGCTCGGTCATGGCAGATCCTTTTCCTAATGTTCTTGAATGCAGTGCGAATCAGGCCGCCAGCAGCGCGTCGAGCTTGCCCGCGCGCTCCAGGGCATAGAGGTCATCGCATCCACCGACGTGCGTGCTGCCGATCCAGATCTGCGGCACCGAGGTGCGGCCGGCCTTCTGGCTCATTTCGGCGCGAACCTGGGGTTTGCCGTCGACCTTGATCTCCTCGAACGCCACGCCCTTGCTCTCGAGCAGGTACTTGGCGCGCATGCAGTAGGGGCAGTAGTCGCTGGAATAGACGATGACGGGCTTCATATCACTTCACCAGGGGCAGGTTATCGGCTTTCCAGCTGGAAACGCCACCGCTGAGCTTGGCGGCGGTGTAACCAGCCTTGAGCAGTTCGCGGCACAGGGTGCCGGACTGCTGGCCCATCGCGTCGACGACGATCAGGGTCTTTTCTTTGTGTTTTTCCAGCTCGCTCATGCGGCCGGCCACTTTGTCCTGGGGAATGTTCAGCGCACCGACGATATGCCCGGCCGAGTATTCCTTGGCGGTACGGATATCGATCACCACGGCCTTGTCGGCGTTGACCAGCGCGGTCAGCTGGCCGTTGCTCAGGCTCTGGCCGCCACGGCGGACTTCGTTGATCAGCAGCAGGACCAGCAGGACGACGAAAATGGCCACCAGGATGTAGTGATCTGTCGCGAATTGAATCAGGTGAGCAACCATCAGGGGTGTTCCAGGCGATTGAAAATGGCGGCCAGTATACACAGCGCCCCATGACCACCAAAGCCCACTGGGCTGGCGGCAAACGCGTCTTCATGTTGCATGCCTGACCGCGCCTGTCGGGCAAGGGGAGGAATATTCGCCGTCGCTGGCGGATTTGCCCTAAAATGCGTGTCTTTATCATCTTTGAACAACCGTGAGTTTGATTGATGACGAGTACGCCTAAACCCCTGGTCCTGATCATCCTGGATGGCTTCGGTCACAGCGAAAGCCCCGAATACAACGCCATCTTCGCTGCCAACACGCCGGTCTACGACCGCCTGCGCGCCACCCAGCCGCATGGCCTGATCTCCGGTTCCGGCATGGACGTGGGACTGCCCGACGGGCAGATGGGCAACTCCGAAGTCGGACACATGAACCTTGGCGCCGGCCGTGTGGTGTACCAGGACTTCACTCGGGTGACCAAGGCCATCCGTGACGGCGAGTTCTTCGAGAATCCCGTGCTCGGCGGCGCGGTGGACAAGGCCGTCGGTGCTGGCAAGGCCGTGCATATCCTCGGCCTGCTCTCCGACGGCGGCGTGCACAGCCACCAAGACCACTTGGTCGCCATGGCCGAGCTGGCCGCGCAGCGTGGCGCCGAGAAGATCTACCTGCACGCCTTCCTCGATGGCCGCGACACCCCACCGCGCAGCGCCCAGTCGTCCATCGAACTGCTCGACGCCACCTTCGCCAAGCTGGGCAAGGGCCGCATCGCCAGCCTGATCGGCCGCTACTACGCCATGGACCGCGACAACCGCTGGGACCGCGTGAGCGCCGCCTACAACCTGATCGTCGACAGCGTCGCCGACTACACCGCCGACACCGCCCTGGCCGGCCTCGAAGCCGCCTATGCCCGCGACGAGAGCGACGAGTTCGTCAAGGCCACCCGTGTCGGCGAAGCCGTGAAGGTCGAGGACGGCGACGCGGTGATCTTCATGAACTTCCGCGCCGACCGTGCCCGCGAGCTGTCGCGTGTGTTCGTCGAGGCCGATTTCAACGAATTCCCTCGCGCCCGCCTGCCGAAACTGGCGGCCTACATCGGCCTGACCCAGTACTCGGCGAAGATTCCGGCCCCAGCGGCGTTTGCCCCGGCCAGCCTGAACAACGTACTCGGCGAATACCTTGCCAAGAACGGCAAGACCCAACTGCGCATTGCCGAGACCGAGAAGTACGCCCATGTCACCTTCTTCTTCTCGGGCGGGCGCGAAGAGCCGTTCGAAGGCGAAGAACGCATCCTGATCCCATCGCCAAAGGTCGCCACCTATGACCTGCAGCCAGAAATGAGCGCCCCCGAGGTCACCGACCGTATTGTCGAGGCCATTGAGCAGCAGCGTTACGACGTGATCGTGGTCAACTACGCCAACGGCGACATGGTCGGCCACACGGGCGTATTCGACGCGGCGGTCAAGGCCGTGGAAGCGCTGGACGGTTGCGTCGGTCGCATCGTCGAGGCGCTGGACAAGGTCGGCGGCGAAGCGCTGATCACCGCCGACCACGGCAACGTCGAGCAGATGGAAGACGAATGCACCGGCCAGGCGCACACCGCCCACACCACCGAGCCGGTGCCGTTCATCTATGTCGGCAAGCGTCAGGTCAAGGTCCGCGAAGGCGGCGTGCTGGCCGATGTGGCGCCGACCATGCTCAAGCTGCTGGGGCTGGAAAAGCCGGCGGAAATGACCGGAACCTCGATCCTGATCGATGCTTGAGGGTTCTACTGGGGCCGCTTTGTGGCCCCGAAATACCCTAATTCCAGACCAACGCCCCGCCGCCCAAGCCGCGGGGCGTTTTTTTTGCAGGCCCGCAAGGGCATACTAGGCCAGTCTCCATCCCCGGTACGCCAAACCCCATGCTCCGCGCCCTCTTTTTACTCGCCCTGTCATGCCTGCTCACCCCGGCCTTCGCCGACGAGCGCGCGCAGACCCAGCAGCAGCTGGACGCCACCCGCCAGGACATCGCCGAGCTGAAGAAGATGCTGGGCAAGCTCCAGGAGGAGAAAGCCGGCGTGCAGAAAGACCTCAAGTCCACCGAGACCGACATCGGCAACCTCGAGAAACAGGTGGAGGCACTGCAGCAAGAACTAAAAAAGACAGAGGGCGAGCTGGAGCGCCTTGATCACGAGAAAAAAAAACTCCAGAGCGCCCGCGTTGAACAGCAACGCCTGATTGCCATCCAGGCCCGTTCCGCTTATCAGAACAATGGCCGCGAGGAATACCTCAAGCTGCTGCTGAACCAGCAGAACCCCGAGAAGTTCGCCCGCACCCTCACTTATTACGATTACCTCAGCAAGGCACGCATGGAGCAGTTGCGCGCCTTCAACGAGACCCTGCGCCAGTTGGCCAATGTCGAGCAAGACATCGTCCGCCAGCAGGAACAGCTGTTGACCCAACGCGCCGACCTCGACGGCCGCCGTCAAGCGCTGGTGGCCGAACGCGACAAGCGCCAGCAGGTGCTGGCCAAGCTCAACAGCGACATGAAAGAACGCGACCAGAAGCTGCAGAGCCGCGAGCAGGACCAGGCCGACCTGGGCAAGGTGCTCAAGACCATCGAGGAAACCCTCGCCCGTCAGGCCCGCGAGGCCGAGGAAGCCCGCCAGCGCGCCCTGCTGGCCAAGCAGGAAGAAGAAAAACGCCGCAAGCAGCAGGCCTTGGCCGCGGCGGCCAGCGCCCAGGAACCCGAGGAAGCGCCGAAGAAGGCCCGTACCACCCTCGGCCCAGTGGTTTCCAGCGATGGCGCCAGCTACGGCGGTGCTTTTTCTGCGGCCCGGGGAAAACTTCCATGGCCAGTCAATGGTCGATTGCTGGCACGCTTCGGCGATACCCGCGGCGGCGATGCCCGGGCCAAGTGGGACGGGGTGATGATCGGCGCCAGCGCCGGCACCCAGGTGCGCGCCGTGCACGGCGGGCGCGTGGTGTTCGCCGACTGGTTGCGCGGCGCTGGACTTCTGGTCATTCTCGACCATGGCAATGGCTACCTGAGCCTGTACGGCCACAACCAGAGCCTGCTCAAGAGCGCTGGCGACATCGTCAAGGCCGGCGATGCCATCTCCACCGTAGGCGACAGCGGTGGCCAGGACAACGCGGGCTTGTACTTCGCGATTCGCCAGCAGGGCCGGCCAACCGACCCAGCGCAATGGTGCCGAGGCTAGTTAATGCTACTTTTACGGCGCCGCCCACGAAACGGTGGCACCGATGCTCCCAACGGGAGCACCAACAGGATCAGGAGTTCGTTTGACATGCTGCACTCGCCTCGCCTCACCCAGCTGGCCTTGACCATCGCTCTGGTCGTCGGCGCGCCCCTGGCCGTTGCCGCCGAGCCGGCCAAGCCGACGACGGCCAAGCCCGCCGCCGTGCCGGCCACCGAGGTGACCGCCAAGGCGCCGCTGCCGCTGGACGAGCTGCGCACCTTCGCCGAGGTCATGGACCGTATCAAGGCAGCCTATGTCGAGCCAGTGGATGACAAGACCCTGCTGGAAAACGCCATCAAGGGTATGCTCAGCAACCTCGACCCGCACTCGGCCTACCTTGGTCCCGAGGACTTCCAGGAGCTGCAGGAAAGCACCAGCGGCGAGTTCGGCGGCCTGGGCATCGAAGTGGGCATGGAAGACGGCTTCGTCAAGGTGGTCTCGCCCATTGACGACACCCCGGCATCCCGCGCCGGCATCGAGGCCGGCGACCTGATCGTCAAGATCAACGGCGCGCCAACCCGTGGCCAGACCATGACCGAGGCCGTGGACAAGATGCGCGGCAAGATCGGCGAGAAAATTACCCTGACCCTGGTGCGCGACGGCGGCACGCCGTTCGACGTGACACTGGCCCGCGCGGTGATCCAGGTCAAGAGCGTCAAGAGCCAGCTGCTGGAAAACGACTACGGCTACATCCGCATCACCCAGTTCCAGGTCAAGACCGGCGACGAGGTAGGCAAGGCCCTGGCCAAGCTGCGCAAGGACAACGGCAAGAAGCTGCGCGGCGTGGTCCTCGACCTGCGCAACAACCCCGGCGGCGTGCTGCAGTCGGCGGTGGAAGTGGCCGACCACTTCCTGACCAAAGGCCTGATCGTCTACACCAAGGGCCGTATCGCCAATTCCGAGCTGCGCTACTCTGCCGATCCGGCCGACGCCAGCGAAGGCGTGCCGCTGGTGGTGCTGATCAACGGCGGTAGCGCCTCGGCTTCGGAAATCGTCGCTGGCGCCCTGCAGGACCAGAAACGCGCCGTGCTGATGGGCACCGACAGCTTCGGCAAGGGCTCCGTACAGACCGTGCTACCACTGGCCAACGACCGTGCGCTTAAGCTCACCACCGCGCTTTACTTCACCCCCAACGGCCGCTCGATCCAGGCCCAGGGCATCGTCCCGGACATCGAGGTGCGTCCTGCCAAGCTTACCGCCGAGGCCGACAACGACAACTTCAAGGAAGCCGATCTGCAGGGTCACTTGGGCAACGGCAACGGCGGCGCCGACCGTCCGAGCGGCAGCAGCAAGCGCAAGGACCGCCCACAGGACAACGACTTCCAGCTCAGCCAGGCCCTCAGCCTGCTGAAGGGCCTGAACATCACCAAGGGCGACTGACCGTTGCCAATGCGTTACCTGCTGTTCACGCTTATCTGCCTGATGCTCGGTACCGCCCAGGCGGCGCCGGGCAAGGCCTACCTGAGCATCATCATCGACGACCTGGGCCAGAACAGCGAGCGTGACAGCCGCACCCTCGCCCTGCCTGGGCCGGTGACCATGGCGATAATGCCCGACACCCCGCACGCCACCGACTTCGCCCGCCAGGCCCACAAGGCCGGACGCACGGTGATCCTGCACATGCCCATGGACCCGGCCACCGGCCCCTACGCCTGGCACCCTGGCACGCCGATCGAGGAGCTGGCCCGGCGCCTGAACGCCGCCTTGGCAAAGGTGCCCTTCGCCGCGGGTATCAACAACCACATGGGCAGCCGCATGACTGCCCAGCGCAAGCCGATGCACTGGCTTATGGAAGAACTACAGCGCCGCCACCTGTTCTTCGTCGACAGCCGCACCAGCGCTGCCACCGTGGCAGCCGCCGAAGCGCAGACCGTCGGCCTGGCTCATGTTTCGAGGGATGTGTTCCTCGATGACGTGCGCACGACAGAGGCGATCAGCGGACAGTTGCAGTTGGGCATTGCCCAGGCGCGCAAGCAAGGCTCGGCGGTGCTGATCGGCCACCCCTACCCACAAACCCTGGCGGTCCTGGAGGAGCAACTGCCCCGGCTGAAAAGCCAAGGCATCGAGCTGATCAGCCTGCACCAGATGATCGCCGAACGGGGCAACCAGGCCACGCCCGCGCACGGCAAGCAAGGCCGCTACCTGAACCGCTGAGCGCCTCAGTCGAAGGGAATAACGCCCTCCACCTCACCCAGTCGCACTTCCCCCCGGTAGATCGCCAGCAGGTCCTTGCCGCTGGCCGCCGCATGCAGTTGCGCCTTGCGCCCCAGCTTGCGCTGCGACCACAGCTTGAGATGGCCCTTGCTGAATTGCCGTGTGCCGGTGGTCGTTGCAGGGTAGTGGAAATGCGCCTCCCACAGGCCCTCGCCCTGTTGCTCGCCCGCCCGCTGACGGCGGCGAATCTCATAAACGTCCAGGTAGTCCTTGGCCGACAGCATTCGCCGTGGGCCGGCTCGGTGAACCGTCACTTCGTTGTGCTCGAACAGAAAGCGCAAACTCTTCGCCGTGGGGTGGGAGGTGACCAGGTACATGCCCGTCAGCAGGTCACGCTGGGTCGCCTGCAGACGCGTCACCGCCTGGCTCAGGTTGTCGAACAGCTCGTCTTCAGGGGTCAGCCTAGGCAACTTGGCCTGCACCTCCTTGAGTTTGCCGATATGCCCCTCCATCACCGCGGAAAGCCCGAGCGCTTCATCGGACTTGACGTACAGCCGGGCCAGGTTGATTACCGAGTCCACCTGGCCGACCAAGGCATGGGCACGCTGACGCGCGATGCGCGGGTCCTTGGGCGAAACGGGCGGAAGGTCGTCAGCCCCGCTCCCCGAGGCTTGCTCGACCCATTCCCCACCCTGGTTGTGGAAAGTCTTGATCACGCTTTGGGTGCGGAAGTCCCGCTGCTGGATCACCGCGATACCGTCGATCTCCACCTCTTCACCCAGGACGCTGCGCCCGCGGCTGGTCCTGACTACTTTGCGCCTGCCGCCGCGTGGCGCGTAGGTGGAAGCCTGTCTCACCGGCGGCAGCTCGAGTTCCTTTTCCCGGACGGCCTCGGCCAGGTCTTTTTCCGCCAAGTTCTTGAGGCCTTCGAGGGTCTGCTTGTACTGCTGTAAACGATCCTGCCGGATCGCCTGGCCACCGAGGCTACTCAGGTAGTCCGCCATCCCCCTGGCCTCTTCGTAGGCCTCCAGGATGCCCGTCAGAACGTCGATCCGCTCATTGACCGAAAGCTCGCTCCCGGCCAGGTCACCGTGGGCATTGCCCGCACTCTTCAGGGCTTCGCTGGCCAGGTAGTCGAGGTACTGCTCCAAGGTACGCTCCTCGACATCCACCAAGCGGTCGAGGCTGACCTCGGCCAGGTCGAGCAACAGGCGGAAATCCAGGTCGATGGCCGACAGGCGTCGGCGCTCGATAGTCTGCTTGAGCTCGGTGTCCTTGTTGATCCTCGCCTCGTTCTTGTCATTCTTGAACACGATCGAGGTGTCGTTCAGGGTATCCACGAGCACCTTGTCCAGCACTCGGGAGATGTCGACCAGGTCGGTCTCCCATTTGATGACATTCTCCAGCGAGGCCAGGAACGTCTTGTAGTGCTGTATCTCCAGCGCTCCCTCGGGGCGCACGGCGACATCCTTGGAGATATCATCCAGCCCCTCTTCATTGATCATCGAGGCCATCTCGTTGTAGTACACCGAAAGATTCTCGACGAGGGCCTGGCGCACGCCACTGCGCTGCTCCGCGAGCGAAGCTTGCAGCGCCGTGTCGTCGATCCGCATGTCGTGCAGGCGAGCAAGGAGCCGGTCATGCTCGATACCGTTCTCCACCACCGCCTTGAGTTCGTAGATGACTTTCTCGTTGATCTTCTTGCGCAAGCGCCGAGTCAGGTCGAGGACGTTCTGGTTCAGCTCGTCCAGTGCGGGCAAGGCTTCCAATGCGGCAATCTGACGGTCCTTCTGGTTCAGTAGGTCGCGGTGGTCCTCCAGTAGCTTGCCCAGTCGGTTGTTGGTTTGCGCGAATACCGTCTCGCTATGACGCAGACTGTCGAACAACCTCTGGTTTTCCTCCTTCATCGCCTTCAGACGACTGCGCGGCATGCCGCCGCGCAGGCGCAGCGCCGGGTCGATCCGCCACTGGCCGTCGACGAACACCGCCCAAGGCCCCGCTTGCCCGGCAAGGTCGACGATGCGCACCCCCTCGCCAGAGACACGAGCGCGGTACACATCGCCATCCAAGGGCAAATAGTGATGTCCCTCGAGCGCATACAGCCCTTGATGGTCACCGCTTCCAATCGCCTCCAAACCGTCAAGCGATTGCCCGACACGCAGGGCTTGCAGCGCCTTGCGCCGCTCGGCCGTGAGCACGTTGAGCCCTTGGGCGCCGCGCCACGAGAAGTCCAGCCGTGTGGCCGCGTCACCCAGGGCCCCCGCTAACCCGACCTTGCCCTGCGAAGGCTTGAGTGCCTGTGCGCGGCGAGCTGGCTGCAGCAACGGCAGGCGCTCGATGGCCGATGCAGGCATGATCGATTGCGTGACGGCCGACGCCCCCGGCAGGCGCAGGTGCATCAACGCCATTGACGCGTTGAGCAGCAGGTCCACCACGGCCGCGGAGCGCTCGAACGCGTTGTCGCCACGCAGCGCCGCCAGGTCGTTCTGCATCCCTGTGATGCCCTGCGCCAGCCAGGCAACAGTGGCCACAGGCCCGCGCAGCAACAGGCTGACCACATCGAACAGCAACCAGGCGCCCTGGGTGAGGATCGCCCAGCGGCTTTCCCGATTGGAAACCGATTGCCGGTCGGCCAGTTCCACCAGCAGATCGCGGTTGGCCTGGTACAGCTTGGCATCGACGTCGCGCTGCCAGAACTGCGCCTCGAAGGTGGCAGGCTTGACCCGCGAAGGCAACACCGAGGTGTCGACGATCGGCCGCAGCAGGTGCGGCTCGAGAAAACCGCCGCGGCCATAGACAAGACGCGCCTCGGGGGTGAGCCAGTCGAGGACGCTGTCCTGCAGCGCACCGGACTGGCTGATCGCCGCCATCATCGCCCTAAGGCTGGCGTACTCGATGAGCGCGGCATTACCGTACAGCGGCCGGTACAGCAGCACACATTCAGGTTGGGTGGAAAATAGCACGTACATGCCCGCCGCCTTGTCGCTGGAGGTCGCATCGGGCTCGCGCTTGAACGCCAAGGGCATCAGCATCTGCGCAGGCGACTGCGGATCGACGACACCGCGGCAGTAGTCGACCACGCAGCCCAGGGCCGCTTCGCTGAGGGTCTTGGCCAGGCGTGCCGAAAGGGCGCTGAACAACAGCGAGCAGCGCCACTCGCGCCCGAACCGCACGACCCGCTGCGCGCGCTGGGCAGGGTCGTCCAGGCACTGCGCCACGTAGTTCGGGTAGTGCCCGCCGATATCGACCCGCTGGACCAGTGACTGCACGTAGCCCGGGTTCATCCAGTCCATGATCAACTGGCCCTTGCGGTGTTCGACGGCGCTCAGCAGCGCGCCTTGCAGCGAACTCAGGTTGCCGATGGCGAATTCGGTCAGGCTCATGCGCCGGTGCGCCACGCTGCCGCCACCCACGCCTGCGCCCGCACCGCCGGGTGTGCCTCGGGCGATGGTCAGGGTCAACTCCAGGTCGTCCGGGAAGTAGTTGGCGTCGTCGGGATGGTCGGCCAGCAACTGCGTACGCAACTGCTGGCGCGCGTAGGCCTGTAGGTCGAGCACGCCATCCAGGGCGCCGACACCATCGGACAGCGCCTGCGCCAGGGCCAGGTCGAACAGCGCGCACTGGCAAGCGAAGCTGTCGGCCGGCACCGCGTGCAGAAACTGCGGCGGCAATAGCGCGCGGGCTTGCGGGTCGTTCACGCGGTAGCCCTCGATGAAGGGGCGCGACGGGTCGCACAGCGCGGCGAAGCAGCGCTCCAGGGCGTCGACATCGGCCAGTTGCGAGTAGCGGACACGGCGCACGCGCTCGAGCGACGCCTCGAGCATCAACGTGCTCAGCTGGGCGAACGCATCGCCCTCCAGTTCGTAGCGGTTCCACACGAACGTCTCGAACGCCTGCTCCTGAGCGAATGCATCGCGCAGGAACAGGACCAGGGTTTCGAGCGAGTCGAACGCGCGGATGGCACTGGAAGGCATGCACCAGAGGAACACCTTGCGCGCATCGCTTTCGCCCATGAGCAGCAGGTTCGGCAGCAGCGTGTGGTAACGCTCGGCGCCTTGGCTCAATTGCACCTGGAGCACACTCACGCTAGGCGATTGCTTGCCGCCTTGAAGCAGGCCATGGACGTAGCCCTGTTGCTCGGCATCCAAGCCTTGCAGGGGCAGGTTGGCCAACCAGGCCGACTTCATCGCCTGTTGCAGCCAGCGGTCGCGGCTGACCCCGGCACTGCCCGTGCCTTGCCAGTACTCGACCTGCGCCTGGCAGAAGTGCTCGGGCAGCAGTACCAGCAGGTCATTGAGCGCGTCGGTCAGCGCTTCGAGCCTGACCACGTCGGCATCGGAACCTTCGAAGGGGGCCGGGTTGGCGTAGAACCGGCGCGGGACCTCAAGGCTTAGGCGGTAGTCCAGACCAGCCACCCGGGAAAAATCGAGGACGCGTCGATCCAGCAGCGCTTGCAGGATGTAGTCGACGAACGGCTGGTTGCGCCAGGTGGTATCCGCTTGGGGGATCATCAGGTACAGCACCTCTGCAGATGTCAGCTCCGGGCGGTACTCGGCAATCGTCGGGTGATGCTCAATCAGCACCTGCATCAACTGCCGCCCCGCGACCTGGCGCAGGGTCGGGCGGCTGGCGAACTGAATCGCCACGGCGTGCTTGTCATCGGTCAAAGGGGTCATGGGCGGGCGGCTCCAGGCTGAGGGTGGCCAAGGAGCGTATACAGCCAAGAACGCGGGGCAGGCCTACATATTGCTCAGCGCGGTGACGTCATCAATAAGCACCACAACGCAGGGTCCGGTTACGGCAGCGTGACGGCGCCCCCCACGAAGAGAACCGCCCCATGCCCATGCTCCCCACCAACGCCCTGGCCAGCGTACTGGCCCTGACCACCCTTAACGCCATCGCCGCCCAGGCGGTGCCCACGCCGCTGACCAATGCCAACGGCGAAAACGCCCACTGGACCGGCATCGGTCGCCTGAGCGTGCCGCCCTACACCCAATGCATCGCCACCCTGATCGACAGCCGTGAGCAGACATCTGCCACCAACGGCCCCGCCTACGTGCTGACCAGCGGCCACTGCCTGAGCACCCGTAACGGCCAGATCGTCCATGACGCACCGGCGCAAGGTACGATCACATTCAACTACTTCATCGACACCCCCGATACACGCGCCGCCTTCCCCCTCAAGCGCACAGTGTGGAGCAGCGTGCAAGGCAGTGACCTGGCCCTGGTGGAACTGCAAGCCAGCCTGGCCGATGTCATGGCCGCCGGGGTCGAGCCGTTGACGCTCGGCAAACGCGCCCCAGCGGGCAGCGAAGTGGTGATGGTGGGTGAGCCCAGCCGACCAGACAGCGGCTTGCGCGCGGCGTATTGCAAAGAGACTGACGTGGACAGCGTGACCGACTTCCCCTGGGTCTGGCGCAAGCTCAAGACCAACGACTGCCCCACCCGTAGCGAAGGCGCCTCAGGCAGCCCGGTGATCGAACGCGCCAACGGCCGCGTGGTCAGCGTGCTCAACAGTGCGGCGGTCGGCCAGGCCTGCGCCCCCGGTGGCGCCTGTACGCCCATGAACAACTTCGCGATTCCGGTGCAACGGGTGATGGGATGCTTTCGCAACGCACACGTAGACCTCAGCGTAGAGGGCTGCGACCTGCTGCCCGGCTTCCAACTCGTCCAGAAGCCGCCCATCCGTCTGCTGAAGCGGGTAGCCAGCGACGCGCAGGGCCAGCCCCTCCCCGCGACATGGAACATGAGCTTCAGCCTCGATACCCCTTACTACCGCTACAAAACCGTGCGCGATGCGCTGGCCTGCGAGGATCCTGTCGGCTACAGCGCAACCCTAGCGTCCAGTGAAAACCACATCGACGACCCGATCGGCAGCCAACCCGGCAGGTATCACCTGTGCCTGATCGGCGTGCAGTCGGCCGACCAACTGCCTTCGCCAGCGTTAATGGCCAATGCCTTGAGCGTGCCGCTGGAACTGCTCGCCGAGGGCTCGCCGCAGGTGCGCTACAGCATCGATCGTCACCAAGCAGGCCATGTACGGATCAACTGGCAGACTGACCAGCCCTACTTGCGGCGTTACGTGCTCAAGCTGGGTAAGCCGGACGCAGTCGACTGCACCAATCCCTTTGGTTACCGACGCGCATTGATGTCGTCTCAGGTCATCACGGCGGCGCAGCTTCCGGTCACCCTCTGCAGCCGGGCGATCGATCTCGACGGGCAGGTCTCGGCCACCCGCAGCGAGTTGCTGAGCCCGGAAAGTTGATGATCGAAGGCCCTGTCGTGAAGACCGGGCCTGTCCCTGCGGGCGTCAGGTCAGCGGGATGATGCCCTGCACATCGGCCTGCTCCAGACGCCCGCGGTGCACCCGCTGACCGCTGGCGGCCTCGTACTGCCGGCCCAACAAGCGTTGGCTCCAGAGCTTGAGGTGGGCGTGGGTGAAGTCCGCCAGGTTTGCCGCTTGCGACGGCAAGTGGAAATGCGCGGCCCAAAGCGGGCGACCCTTGCTGCCAGCCGGCGCGTTCAGACGCACGATCTTGAACTCATCGAACGGGCTGGTGTTGACCGAGCTCTCGCGCCGCACGTACTCGACCTTGATCAGTTGCTGCTCATGCAGGAAGCGCAACCCCTTGGCCGTGGGGTATGGGGTCTTGCCGTAGAGCAGGGTCAACTGTTCGACCCGGTAAGTCTTCAAGGCCTCCAAGGCCTTTCTCAGCGGGGCGGTAGCCGTCGCCTGCGCCCCCTGCTCGGCGAAGCCTGCCAAGGCTTGCTCCAACACCTTCACCTGCTCACTGAGCAGGCGATCCAGCAGCGCGCCACTGACATCGTCCTGCACATACGCCTGGGCGGCGTCGAGCAGGTCCTGGTGGTCCGCGAGCAGCGCCTTGACCTGCGCAGCGACGTCAATCGATGGGCCTGGCTGCACGCTGGGCGCGGGCGCGTCCTCAACACGCTCGACCCAGGCATCCCCTTTGCGCTCGAACACCTGCAAGACCTTGTCGGTGATCGACTGGCGCACCTCCAGGACAACCCGTCCTTCGTGGTCTACCTCGGTG
The DNA here is from genome assembly GCF_019823065.1 of Pseudomonas mosselii. NCBI lineage: Bacteria > Pseudomonadati > Pseudomonadota > Gammaproteobacteria > Pseudomonadales > Pseudomonadaceae > Pseudomonas > Pseudomonas mosselii. The sequence continues at coordinate 466,530 of NZ_CP081966.1, read as the reverse complement.
GCGATGAGCAACTGGCCGTCGTCATTGCGAATTATCCGCTTGGGCTCCTGGGCGACGGGGTAAGGCACGCGCCCGCTGGACGTCGGCGCACCGTCCTGCTCGGCGATGGCATCGACCAAGCGGCGCCCCGCGTCCTCCTTGAGCAGGATCATGTGAGCCCGGTAGCGGCGCAGCATCACGGGGTCGAGCAACTCGCCGGCCTGGGGCTCGATGTGCAGGCTGTGTACGATCGCGGCGGTGTACACGTCCCAGGCCTCTTGCAGGATGCTGATCCGGTCGGCCGCCGACAGGTTGGCCTTCAACGAATCCCCATGCGCCGAGGAGGCGCGATTCAGCGCAGGGTTGACCAGCCCCCGCTGGAACCTCAACAAGCGCCGCGGCATGCTCCTGGACTCCAGCCGCAACGCGGCCTCCGCGAGGTTCAACACGTGCTGGAAACGCAAATCGATCGTGGTGAAGCGCCGCCCCATGATCAACTGCGCCACGCTGCGGGCCGTCGTCGTGGCGCTGACATTCAGGGTATCCGGCACGCCGAGCAGCAGCACGTCGAGCTCGCCGTGCAAAGCAAGCACCCGCTCGTTGATCTCGCAGAGATCGATGAGTTCGTTACGAAATTGCCGATAGTGCTCCGCCACTTCGAAAAGGTACTTTCCCCTGAACTGTTTGCGCATCTCACTGATGTGCGCGTAGTCGGCCAGCGTATAGAGTTCGGTCAGCGCGAAATCGGCGTTACGAATCGTCGACTGCGTGAGCAGGTTCAACTGGCCATCGAGGAGCGCGCCCGCGCCATGCTGCCGGTAGCGACCATACTTGGGCTCGAGCATCACCTTGATCTGGGCGATCTGCTTGCGATCGGGCGCCATGACCGCTTCCAGCGCCGACAGCGCCTCGAGCCGCTTTGCCTTCAACGCCGTGTTCAACTCGGCGAGTCGTGCCTGGTAGCTGGTCATCAGGCGGTCGGAGCCGACCTTGTCGAAGCAGGTGTCGCCTGTCATTTCGGCGTCCAGGCGACGCTTTCGCTCCGCAGCCTCGAGCACGCAGAGCTGATCGTGCTTGCGTTGCAATACCAGCGCTTCATCAAGGGTTGGCTTGAGAACTCCCGCCGCCTGGTTCGATTCCAGGGTCAGCCGGTCGATCTGCGTGAGCATCCTGTTGAACTGCTTTTCCAGGGAAGCCTTGGGCATGCCACCGCGCAAGCGCAGCCGGGTATCGACACGCCAGGCGCCCGCCTCGTAGGACAAGTAAGGGCCATGCCCACCCGCCGGGTCGACCACGCGGATGCCGTCGTCCGATGCGCTCACGGCAAACACTTCGCCCAGCATCGGCACGCAGTCCTGCCCAGCCACCCGGTAAACCCCTGATGCCTGTGGCTGCTCACCTGCGAGTGCCACGTTCGAGCGCATGGCCATCAACGCCTTGCGCCGCGAGGGCGGCAAGTCGTTGAAGCCCTGGTTGCCACGCCAACTGAAGTCCACAACGGCTGCGTCGCCCACCACTGGCTCTGGCCATGCCAAGGGCCCAGGTGACGTGACCCGGCCTTGGCTCGGCACGACCTTGAGCGCCTGGTAACGGCCATCCTGGGCCGGTGCTTGCGTGAACGCCGCCGCACCGGGTAAAGGCTGCGCATCGGCGTGGGGAGCCTTGGGCAGGTGCGCGTGCAGCAAGGTCATGCCGGTGGTGATGATCAGATCGACCGTGGCCGCGTCCCGGTTGAAATAGTCACTGTGGGCCACCGCCTCGAGATCGCTGTCCAGGGCGCTGAGGGTTTGCACCAGCCATGCCGCCGATGCCACCGGGCCACGCAACGCCAGGCTGGCCACGTCGAACAGCAGCCAGGCGCCCTGGCCGAGCAGCGCCCAACGGCTTTCTGCCGTGGAGGTGCTTTGCGCGTCGGCCAGCGCCACCCGCAACGCCTGGTTGGCGGCATAGAGCTTTTCATCCACACCCGTGGCCCAGTGGCAGCTGGCGAGTTCGGCGGGGGCCGGCTTTTCCGGCAGGTTATAAGGGTCGATGCCGATGCTGCCGATGTGCGGTTCCTTGAACCCGTCGTGGTCATAGATGGAGCGTGCCGTTGGGTTCATCCACGCCACCAGGCTCTGCTGCAGCTCGGTGGAGGCGCGAATCGCCGCCATCATCGCCTCCAGGCTGGCGTACTCCAGCAGCGTATCCTTGGCGTAGAGCGGACGGTACAGCAACACCCGCGAGGGCTGCGCACAGAACAATACGTACATGGCCTGGACCAGGTCGGAATGCGTGGCGTCGGGACGGCGCTTGAAGGCCAGGGGCGCCAGCACGCTACTGGGTGACTCAGGATCCAGGTGGCCTTGGCAGAAATCGACGACGTGTTGCAGCCCGGCATCGGAAACCTTGCCATCGAGCTTGGCCAGCAGGGCACTGAATAACAGCCCCTGGCGCCACTCCCGGGCGAAGTGCCGGGTACGCTGCGCCCGGCTTGACGGGTCACCCAGGGTGGTCGCCACGTAGCGAGGGTATTTGCCTCCGATGTCGACGCGCTGGACCACGCCCTTGAGGTAGTCGACCGTCAGCCACGGCATGATCAATTGTCCAGTGCGGTGCCGTATGCCCTTGATGACCGCCGCGCCCAGTGAACTGAGGTTGCCGATGGCGAAGGCGGTCAGGCTTACCTCGCCCCTGTCGGCCAACGGCTCCCCCCCGCCTGCGCCGCTTCCCGCGCCACCCGGAATGCCCTCGGCGGTGGCGAGCGACAGCAACAGGTCGTCAGGAAAATAGTTCGCTTCTACCGGATAGTCCGCCAGCAACTGTTCGCGCAAGCGTTCGCGCGCGTAGGTCTGCAGGTCCTGGACGCCATCGAGCGCCGAGCCCCCTTCGGCCTGCGCTTGGGCCAAGGCCATACTCAACAGGGCTTCCTGGGCTGCGAAGCTGTCGCTGGCCGAGGCGCTGGACAGGCCTGGCGGGAGTTTGGCCTGAACGCCATCGTCGTGGAAGTAGCCGCCAAGTAGCCACTGCGCGGGGTCGCTCAACTGCGCGAACAGGGCCTCCATCCGTGCCACCGAGAGGCCACGCAGACGCAACTGAGCGATGTGCTCGCACATCCTCGCCAGCAGCAGCGCACTCTGCTGCGCGAACACGTTGCCCTCGAGCGCATGGCGCTCCCAGTTCAGCGTGTCGAAGCTGTGCGCGAGCGCCAACGCATCGCGCAGGGCCAGGCCAAACGCCTCAAGCGACGCGAAGGCCGTGACCTGGGTCGACGGCCTGCACCACAGCACCACCTGCGCTTCGTCCCATTCGCCCACCACCAACAGGCCGGGTTGCACGACCGTGAACACCTGGTCATCCCAGCCCAGCCTGGCCTGCACGACGAACGTCGCCGGCTGCTCGGCACCGCCCTCGATCAGGCCACGCACGCACGCCTGCGCCTTGGCATCGAGCCCCTGCGCAGGCAGGTTGCTCAGCAGCGCCATCTTCAACAGCAACTGCAGCCACCGGTCGCGGCTCTTGCCAGCGCTGCCCCGGCCCTGCCAATAGTCCAGCTGCGCTTGGCAGAAGAGCTCGGGCAAGCGCGCCAGCAACCCGTTGAAGGCGTCCGTCACCCCGCTCAGGCGGCGGGTATCGAACTCGCTGCGCGAGCCGGCGAAGCGGTGGGTCGCCACCAGCCCGAGGTTGTGGTGGCGCCCTTCGAGCGCTTCCAGGTTCATGGGCTGCTCCGCGACCATGGCCTGCAACACCAGGTCGACCAAGCTGTCGGTGGTGTAGTAGTTGGTGCCGGGCACAGGGCTGTCGAGCATCAGCGGGTCGGCGTCGGTCAGCGCCGGGGTGACCGACGCCAGCCATGGCAAGTGTTCGAGCAGCAGGCTCAGCACCTGCGTGCTGGCCACCTGGCGCAGGGTCGGACGGTTGGCGAACTGCCGGGCGGCAGCGCCCTTGAAATCGAACAGGGGTGTCGAAGGTGTCGTCATGGTGAACGCCTCCTGGTGAGTGGACTGCCACCATGCCGTCACCCACCAGCCTGCGAGGCTGTACATATTGCGCGCCCCAGAAACGACAAGGGCCCGGCGCTTTCACGCCAGGCCCCTGCCTGTTACCGCTCACGATCAGCTGTAAACACGCCCCAGCAGCTGACGGTGGCTCTCGAACTGATCCAGCACGTCACGCACGATCTGCTCGCGGGTGAAGCCCATCAGGTCGTACTCCTGGCTGCCATCGTGCAGGTACACCTCGGCACGGTAGAAGCGCTGACGCACTTCCGGCTCGCCCTCGACCGGCGCCTCGCTCGGCGCGGCCATGTAACCGTCCAGGCTGGCTTCGTAGACGAAGGGGTTACCCTCTTCCATCATCACCCGCAGGCCCATCATGTTGCGTGACTGGCCTACACGGGTCTCGACCTCGAAGCCCAGGGTGCGAAGCTGCTCGGCGGCCTCTTTCAGCGCCGGGCTGACCTGCTTGTCCATGAAACGCTGGACCACGGCCTGGGTCGGTTGCAGGTCCAACTGGCTCAGGCGCTCGCTGAAGCCGCGACGGCCACGGGCGGCCAGCTCGGCGCGCTCGCTCTCGACCGCGACGTCCTGCTTCATGGCCTTCATGAGGCCGAACATGAACAGCACCAGGACCACCGAGAACGGCAGGCCGGCCAGTACCACCATGGTCTGCATGGCCTCGAAGTTACCGGCGAACAGCAAGCCGATGGTGACCAGGGTGATGACCACCGACCAGAACACCACCATCCAGTGCGGGGCGTCCTCGTCGACCTTGCCGCCTTTGCACGACAGGTTGGCCATCATCACCGCGCCGGAGTCGGCGGGAGTCAGGAACAGCACGAAGCCGACGAACACGGCTACACCGATGACAATCTTGGCGGCCGGGAAGAACTCCAGCAGCTGGTAGATCGACATCGACGGCTGTTCGAGCGCCGTCTTGCCCAGCTCCACCGCACCCTGGTTGATCACCAGGTCCAATGCGGTGTTACCGAAGATCGACAGCCAGGCCAGGGTGAAGCCCAGAGGAATCAGCAGCACGCCGCTGACCAGCTGGCGCACGGTACGGCCCTTGGAGATACGGGCAATGAACATGCCGACGAACGGGCCCCAGGAGATCCACCAGGCCCAGTAGAACACGGTCCACAGGCCCAGCCAGCGCTCGGACTTGTCGTTGTCGCCTTCATAGACATACAGGTCGAAGGTCTTCAGCACGACACCGTTGAGGTAGTCGCCGATGTTCTGCACGAAGCCGTTGAGCAGGTGCAGGGTGTTGCCGGCCAGCAGCACGAAGATCAGCAGGCCGCTGAACAGCAGGATATTCAGGTTGGACAGGCGACGGATACCGTTCTCCACGCCCGACACCGCGGCCACGGTGGCAACGCCCGCCATGACCAGGATCACCACCAGCAGGTTGGTCTTGCTGTGGTCCATGCCGAACAGGTACTCCAGGCCCGAAGCCACCTGCATCGAACCGATACCGAGGTTGGTCACCAGGCCCAGCAGGGTGACGAACATGCCGAAGATGTCCACGGCATGGCCGGCGCCACCCTTGACCCAACGCTCACCGACCAGCGGATAAAGCGCCGAGCGCAGTGCCAGCGGCTGGTTGTGACGGTAGGCGAAGTAACCCACGGCAAGCCCCACCAGGGCGTAGATTGCCCAGCCGTGCAGGCCCCAGTGCAGGAAAGTCAGCTGCAGGCCCTGGCGCGCGGCCTCGAGGCTGGCCGGGGTGCCCTCGGGTGGGTTGAAGTAGTGGTCCAGCGGCTCGGAGGCGCCGAAGTACAGCAGCGAGATACCGATGCCCGAGGAGAACAGCATCCCGGCCCAGGCGCCGTAGCTGAAGTCGGGGGTGTCGTCCTTGCCGCCAAGCTTGAGCTTGCCGAAATCGGAGAAGGCCAGGTAGACGACGAACAGCAGGTAACCGCAGATCACCAGCATGTAGTACCAGCCGAAGGTACGGGTCAGCCATTTCTGGGCAACGCCCAGCGCCTGGCCGGCGGCTTCGGGTACAGCAATCAGCAGGGCAGTCAGAACGAGGATCATCAGCGCAGAGGTGTAGAACACCACGCGGTTGACCCGTACCCGCTCGGCGGGAGGCTTTGTCAGGGAGGCAGAACTCATTGCACGAATGCTCCGGGCAGTGCGGCAGTGGAGGCTAAACAGTTATTTCCCGCGCAATTGGTGCAATAGCCCTACTACGCAAGGTGTTATAAAAGGCACCTGGAAACCGTGATCCCGAATCGAAACGCTGCAAAAAATACAGACCGGCCGTCTGTCGCATTGCCACGCACTCAGCAGAAGGTGCGCGCATTCGCCACAGACCACCTGGCCCGCTCCAAGGGCCGACCGCGCAGTCCATGACCGCTCGGCAGAATCTGTCCTTTGCATCGCTCATGCCCGTCAACGCCTTGTATTCCGGGGGTTACACGATTTCCTGGGGTGTCGATTCGTGTCCCTTTGACGGCCTGAAAAACTGTCAATGGCACAAATTGTCGCAGAGCTTATTCTTTATTGATTGAACGTTCAATCAAAACAAAATAGACTGGCCTTCGCCGAGGCAGCCGCTCGTCGTCTGCCCGCAGGCCTGAGGAGATAGCAAGATGCCCAAGGTCGGTATGCAACCCATCCGCCGCCAGCAGTTGATCGAAGCCACGTTACAGGCGGTCGATCAGGTCGGACTGGGCGATGCCAGCATTGCGCTGATTGCCCGTTTGGCCGGCGTGTCGAACGGCATCATCAGTCACTACTTTCAGGACAAGAACGGCCTGATCGCAGCGACGATGCGCCACATCATGAACATGCTCAACGAGGGTGTGATCGCGCGTCGTCAGGCACTCACGGACGACAGCCCGCGTGCCCACCTGAAGGTGATCATCGAAGGCAACTTCGATGCGAGCCAGGTGAATGGCCCGGCAATGAAAACCTGGCTGGCCTTCTGGGCCTCCAGCATGCACCAGCCGTCTTTGCACAGGTTGCAGCGGATCAACGATCACCGTCTGTATTCCAACCTGTGCTGCCAGTTCCGCCGCGTCCTGCCGCTCTACCATGCGCGCAAGGCTGCCCGCGGGCTGGCGGCCCTGATCGACGGCCTGTGGTTGCGTGGCGCCCTGTCGGGGGATGCATTCGACACCGACCAGGCGATACGCATCGCTTACGAATACATGGATCTACAACTGGCGAAACAGCAGTCCCTGGGCACAACCGACCAGGCCTCTGAACAGCCGCGCGCAGCGACCAGCCAACCGGCAGGAGCGTGACGCGGCAGCCAACCACACACTGCACTTGCGAGGACACTATGGCCCGTTTCGGAACGCAAAAACTCTACATTGATGGCGCTTACGTCGACGCAGGCAGCGACGCCACCTTCGAAGCCATCAACCCGGCCACCGGCGAAGTCCTCGCCCATGTGCAGCGCGCGACCCAAGCCGACGTCGAAAAAGCCGTCGAAAGCGCCGAGCGCGGCCAGAAAATCTGGGCCGCGATGACCGCCATGCAGCGTTCGCGCATCCTGCGCCGCGCCGTCGACATCCTGCGCGAGCGCAACGACGAGCTGGCCATGCTGGAAACCCTGGACACCGGCAAGTCGTACTCCGAAACCCGCTACGTCGACATCGTCACCGGCGCCGACGTACTGGAGTACTACGCAGGCCTGGTACCGGCCATCGAAGGCGAGCAGATCCCGCTGCGCGAATCGTCCTTCGTCTACACCCGCCGCGAGCCGCTGGGCGTGACCGTCGGTATCGGCGCCTGGAACTACCCGATCCAGATCGCCCTGTGGAAATCCGCCCCGGCCCTGGCCGCCGGCAACGCGATGATCTTCAAGCCGTCGGAAGTCACCTCGCTGACCACCCTGAAACTGGCCGAGATCTTCACCGAAGCCGGCCTGCCGAACGGCGTGTTCAACGTCCTGACCGGCAGCGGCCGCGAAGTCGGCACCTGGCTGACCGAGCACCCGCGCATCGAGAAAGTCTCCTTCACCGGCGGCACCACCACCGGCAAGAAAGTCATGGCCAGCGCCTCCAGCTCGTCGCTGAAGGAAGTGACCATGGAACTGGGCGGCAAGTCGCCACTGATCATCTGCGACGACGCCGACCTGGACAAGGCCGCCGACATCGCCATGATGGCCAACTTCTACAGCTCCGGTCAGGTCTGCACCAACGGCACCCGCGTGTTCATCCCAGCCTCGATGAAAGCCGCCTTCGAAGCCAAGATCGCCGAGCGCGTCGCCCGCATCCGTGCCGGCAACCCGGAAGACGAGAACACCAACTTCGGCCCGCTGGTCAGCTTCCAGCACATGGAAAGCGTGCTGTCGTACATCGCCAAGGGTAAAGAAGAAGGCGCCCGCGTACTGTGCGGCGGTGAGCGTCTGCTGGACGGCGACTTCGCCAAGGGCGCGTTCGTGGCCCCGACTGTGTTCACCGACTGCAGCGACGACATGACCATCGTCAAGGAAGAGATCTTCGGCCCGGTGATGAGCATCCTCAGCTACGAGACCGAGGAAGAAGTCATCCGTCGCGCCAACGACACCGAATACGGCCTGGCCGCCGGCGTTTGCACCAACGACATCAGCCGCGCGCACCGCATCATCCACAAGCTCGAGGCCGGCATCTGCTGGATCAACGCCTGGGGCGAGTCGCCGGCGGAAATGCCGGTTGGCGGTTACAAGCAGTCGGGCGTCGGCCGTGAGAACGGTGTCAGCTCGCTGGCTCAATACACTCGCATCAAGTCGGTCCAGGTCGAGCTGGGCGGCTACAACTCGGTTTTCTAAACCCCGTTTAGCCACGCCCGTGCCTTCGCGCACGGGCGCTTGCGCTCCCTGACCACCGCCAACGAGGGTACTTTTCATGTCCCAAGAATTCGATTACATCATCGTCGGTGCCGGCTCGGCCGGTAACACCCTGGCCACCCGCCTGACCGAAGACGCCAGCGTCACCGTGCTGCTGCTGGAAGCCGGTGGCCCCGACTACCGCTTCGACTTCCGCACCCAGATGCCGGCCGCCCTGGCCTTCCCGCTGCAGGGCCGTCGCTACAACTGGGCCTACGAGACCGATCCGGAGCCGTTCATGGACGGTCGCCGCATGGAGTGTGGCCGCGGCAAGGGCCTGGGTGGCTCCTCGCTGATCAACGGCATGTGCTACATCCGCGGCAACGCCATGGACTTCGACGGCTGGGCGGAACTGCCGGGCCTGGAAGACTGGACCTACCTGGACTGCCTACCGTACTTCCGTAAAGCCGAAACCCGCGACATCGGCCCGAACGACTACCACGGTGGCGACGGCCCGGTCAGCGTGGCCACGCCGAAAGCCGGCAACAACCCGCTGTTCCACGCCATGGTCGAAGCCGGCGTGCAGGCCGGTTACCCGCGCACCGAAGACCTCAACGGCTACCAGCAGGAAGGCTTCGGCCCGATGGACCGTTCGGTGACCAAGAACGGCCGTCGCTCCAGCACCGCCCGCGGCTACCTGGACCAGGCCAAGAAACGCCCGAACCTGACCATCGTCACCCACGCCCTGACTGACCGCGTGTTGTTCGACGGCAAGCGCGCCGTCGGCGTGACCTACCTGGTCGGTGACAGCGAAGAGCGTGTCGAAGCCCGGGCGCGCAAGGAAGTCATCGTCAGCTCCGGCGCCATCGCTTCGCCGCAGCTGCTGCAGCGCTCCGGCGTCGGCCCGCGCGCACTGCTGGAAAGCCTCGACATCCCGGTGGTCCACGACCTGCCAGGCGTCGGCGAGAACCTGCAGGACCACCTCGAACTGTACCTGCAGTACGCCTGCACCCAGCCGGTGTCGCTGTATCCGTCGCTGCTGTGGTGGAACCAGCCAGCCATCGGTGCCGAGTGGCTGTTCAACGGCACCGGCATCGGCGCCAGCAACCAGTTCGAGGCCGGTGGCTTCATCCGCACCCGTCCTGAATTCAAGTGGCCGAACATCCAGTACCACTTCCTGCCGGTAGCGATTAACTACAACGGCTCGAACGGTGTGAAAGAACACGGTTTCCAGGCGCACATGGGTTCCATGCGCTCGCCAGCCCGTGGTCGCATCCAGGCCAAATCGAAAGACCCGCGCCAGCACCCAAGCATCCTGTTCAACTACATGTCCACCGAGCAGGACTGGCAGGAATTCCGCGACGGTATTCGCCTGACCCGCGAAATCATGGCCCAGCCGGCGCTGGACCCGTACCGCGGTCGCGAGATCAGCCCAGGCGCCCACGTGCAGACCGACGAAGAGCTGGACAAGTTCATCCGCGAGCACGCCGAAACCGCCTTCCACCCATCCTGCTCGTGCAAGATGGGCACCGACGACATGGCAGTGGTCGACGGCGAAGGTCGCGTGCATGGCATGCAGGGCCTGCGCGTGGTCGACGCGTCGATCATGCCGCTGATCATCACCGGCAACCTCAACGCCACCACGATCATGATCGCCGAGAAGATCTCGGACAAGATCCGTGGCCGCAAGCCGCTGCCGCGCAGCACCGCCAAGTACTACGTGGCCGGCGATGCACCGGTGAAGGGCAAGCCGATGCGTGAAGTGAAGCAAGCGTAAGCCTGCTGCGGCAACACAAGAAAAGGCACCTCTCGAGGTGCCTTTTCTACATCTGCAGAAACGCTTTACAGCCTGCCAATTCATCAGGTTAGAATCGATTGGCACGCGACCTGCTAGTTCATGCTTCCAGGTCCCTTCCCCCGCGATATCCCGGAGTACCACCTTTGGATGCGAGCACCATCAACAGCCTGTTCCTGATCGGCGCTTTACTGGTGGGCGCAAGCATCCTGGTCAGCTCGCTGTCATCGCGCCTGGGCATCCCCATTCTCGTCATCATCCTCGCGGTCGGCATGATTGCCGGGGTCGATGGTGGCGGCATCATCTTCAACAACTACCCGACCGCCTACCTGGTGGGCAACCTGGCACTCGCCGTGATCCTGCTCGACGGCGGCCTGCGCACCCGGGTGGCGAGCTTCCGCGTGGCGCTGTGGCCGGCCCTGTCGTTGGCCACGATCGGCGTGCTGATCACCACCGGCCTGACCGGCATGGTCGCCGCCTGGCTGTTCAACCTGAACCTGATCCAGGGCCTGTTGATCGGCGCCATCGTCGGCTCCACCGATGCCGCGGCGGTGTTCTCGCTGCTCGGCGGCAAGGGCCTGAACGAGCGGGTCACCGCCACCCTGGAGATCGAGTCGGGCAGCAACGACCCGATGGCGGTGTTCCTCACCGTCACCCTGATCGACATGATCGCCAGCGGCCAGACCGGCCTGCACTGGAGCCTGCTCACCCACCTGCTGCGCGAGTTCGGCATCGGCGGGCTGATGGGCCTGGGCGGCGGCTGGCTGATGCTGCAACTGGTCAATCGCATCAACCTGGCCAGCGGCCTGTACCCGATCCTGGTGGTAGCCGGCGGACTGGCGGTGTTCTCCCTGACCAACGCCCTGCACGGCAGCGGCTTCCTGGCCGTGTACCTGTGCGGCCTGGTGCTGGGCAACCGGCCGATCCGCAGCCGCCACGGCATCCTGCACATGCTCGACGGCATGGCCTGGCTGGCGCAGATCGGCATGTTCCTGGTGCTCGGCCTGCTGGTCACGCCCCACGACCTGCTGCCCATCGCCCTGCCGGCCCTGGGCCTGGCGCTGTGGATGATCCTGGTGGCCCGCCCGCTGTCGGTGGTGGCCGCCCTGCTGCCGTTCAAGGCCTTTCATGGTCGCGAGAAAGGCTTTATCAGCTGGGTCGGCCTGCGTGGCGCGGTACCGATCATCCTGGCGGTGTTCCCGCTGATGGCGGGGCTGCCCCAGGCCCAGCTGTTCTTCAACCTGGCCTTCTTCATCGTGCTGGTGTCACTGCTGGTGCAAGGCACCAGCCTGCCGTGGATGGCCAAACTGCTGAAGGTCACGGTACCGCCGGACCCGGCGCCGATTTCCCGCTCCGCACTCGAAGTGCACGTCACCAGCGAGTGGGAGCTGTTCGTCTACCGCCTGGGCGCCGAGAAATGGTGCATCGGCGCCGCCCTGCGCGAGCTGAAGATGCCCGAGGGCACGCGCATCGCCGCCTTGTTTCGCGGCGAGCAACTGCTGCACCCATCGGGCAGCACCGTGCTGGAAGTCGGCGACATGCTCTGCGTGATCGGCCACGAACATAACCTGCCGGCGCTGGGCAAGCTGTTCAGCCAGGCACCACAGCGTGGCCTGGACCTGCGTTTCTTCGGCGACTTCGTCCTCGAAGGCGACGCCGAACTGGGCGCGGTGGCCGCGCTGTATGGCCTGAAACTCGATGGCCTGGACGCGAACATGCCGCTGGCGCAGTTCATCCGACAGAAGGTCGGAGGCGCGCCAGTAGTAGGCGACCAGATCGAATGGCACGGCACGATCTGGACCGTCGCGGTCATGGACGGGAACAAGATCCAGAAAGTGGGCGTCAGATTCCCCGAAGGTACCCGCCCCGGACCCGGGCTGTTCCTCTAAACTCCGATTTGCCGCGTAACACAAGAACTCTGCCTATGTCCCTGCGTGACCATTGCCGCGCAGCCCTGCTGGGGCTGTGCCTGACCCTCTCGTTCGCCGCCGGCGCGGTGGAAGTCCCGACCACCCCGGGCATCCAGAGCAGCCTGAGCAAGATCGCCGAGCGCAAGCTGCCGGAAACCGAGCAGAAAGCCGTGCAGCAGGTGCTGGAGCAGACCCTGGCGCTGCTCAACGCCCGCGACGACAGCGAAAAGAAGCTCGAAGCCCTCAAGCAGCAGCTGGCCGGCGCACCCCAGGAGATCCGCGACAGCCAGCGCGAGTTGATCAAGCTCAAGGCCAGCACCACCCCGCCGGTGGCGCAGCGCTACGCCAGCCTGACGGTACCGCAGCTCGAGCAGATGCTCAGCGAACGCAGCACCCAGCAGGGCGATCTGCAAAAGGCGCTGTCCGAAGCAAACAGCCTGATCATCAATGCGCAGACCCGTCCTGAACGCGCCCAGGCCGAGATCAGCGGCAACCAGATGCGCGCCCAGCAGATCAACAGCAGCCTCAAGAGCGGCAAGGACAACGGCAAGGCGATCAACGCCGACCAGCGCAACCAGCTCAACGCCGAGCTGGCCTCGCTCAACGCGCTGACCCTGCTGCGCCGCCAGGAACTGGCCGGCAACAGCGTGCTGCAGGACCTGGGCAACGCCCGCCACGACCTGCTGATCGAGCGCGCCACCCGCCTGGAGCAGGAAATCCAGGACCTGCAGACGCTGATCAACGAAAAGCGCCTGGCCCAGTCGCAACAGGCCGTCACCCGCCAGTCGATCGAGGCGCAGAAGGCCGGCGGCAGCAACCTGTTGGCCACCGAGAGCACCGCCAACCTGCAACTGTCCGACTACCTGCTGCGCAGCACCGATCGCCTCAACGAGGTGACCCAGCAGAACCTGCGTACCAAGCAACAGCTCGACAGCCTCACCCAGGCCGACCTGGCCCTGGACGAACAGATCAACGTGCTCAAGGGCAGCCTGCTGCTGTCGAAGATCCTCTACAAGCAGAAGCAGGCCCTGCCGCACCTGAAGCTTGACCGCAACCTGGCCGACCAGATCGCCGATATCCGCCTCTACCAGTTCGAGATCAACCAGGAACGCGAACAGATAAGCAGCCCGTCCACCTATGTGGACAAGCTGCTGGCCAGCCAGCCCGAGGAAGATGTCACCCCGCAACTGCGCAAGGCCCTGCTGGAAGTGGCGATCACCCGCAGCGACTTGCTCGAACGATTGAACCGCGAGCTGTCGGCGCTGCTCAACGAATGCATCACCCTGCAGTTGAACCAGAAGCAACTGCTGAGCACCGCCCAGAACCTGCGCACCACGCTGGAAGAACAGATGTTCTGGATCCCCAGCAACAAGCCGCTGGACTGGCAATGGCTGCGCGAGGTACCCGAGCGCCTGACCACCCAGGTGGCCAGCCTGCCTTGGGGCGCAGGCATCAAGGAGCTGGCGGACGGCCTGGTGCAACAGCCGCTGCTGTTCCTGCCGCTGATCCTGGTGATCGGCGCCCTGCTGTGGCGGCGCAAGGCGCTGTACCGACGGCTGGGCAAGGTCCACCAGGACATCGGCCACTTCAAGCGCGACAGCCAGTGGCACACGCCCCAGGCGATCCTGATCAACATCCTCCTGGCCCTGCCGGTGGCCCTGGCCCTGACCCTGGGCAGCTACGCCCTGCAGCTCGATGCCCGCGGGCAGAACGCCAACCTCGGCGCCGCCTTGTGGCAGATCGCCCAGGCCTGGCTGGTGTTCTACACCGCCTACCGTATCCTCGCCCCGGGCGGCGTGGCCGAGATCCACTTCCGCTGGCACAAGCCGCAGGTCGAGTTCCTGCGCGGCTGGGTGCGCCGGCTCGGCACCGTGGTGCTGGCCCTGGTCGGCGTGGTGGCGGTGGCCGAACACCAGCCATCGGCCCTGGCCGAGGACGTGCTGGGCATCGGCGTGGTACTGACCTGCTACGCGCTGATGGCCTGGCTGCTCAGCCGCCTGCTGCTGAGCAGCCCGGCGCACCGCAACACCTCGCTGTTCCGCAAGGCCGTCGGGGTGGCCTTCACCGCCCTGCCCATCGCCCTGTTCGTGGCGGTGTGCTTCGGCTACTACTACACCGCCCTCAAGCTCACCGACCGGCTGATCTACACCCTCTACCTGCTGCTGTTCTGGCTGGTGATCGAGGCCGCATTCGTGCGCGGCCTGTCGGTGGCGGCGCGGCGCCTGGCCTACCAGCGCGCCCTGAGCAAACGCCAGGCGGCCAAGGAAGGGCTCGACGGCGAAGTGGTGGTCGAGGAGCCGACCCTGGACATCGAGCAAGTCAACCAGCAGTCCCTGCGCCTGATCCGCCTGGCCCTGCTCGGCGGCTTCATCGGCGGGCTGTACTGGGTCTGGGCAGACCTGATCACGGTATTCGCCTACCTCAACAACATCACCCTCTACGAATACAGCAGCGGCACCGGCGCGGCGGCGAGCATGGTACCGATCAGCCTCGGCGACCTGCTCGGCGCCATGGTTATCGCCGGCATCGCCGTGGCCCTGGCCAGCAACCTGCCGGGCTTGCTCGAGGTGCTGGTGCTGTCGCGCCTGAACCTTGCCCAGGGCAGCGCCTACGCCATCACCACGCTGCTGTCCTATGTGATCGCCGGCGTCGGCATCGTCAGCACCCTGGCCACCCTCGGGGTCAGCTGGGACAAGCTGCAATGGCTGGTGGCGGCCCTGTCGCTGGGCCTGGGCTTCGGCATGCAGGAGATCTTCGCCAACTTCATCTCCGGCATCATGATCCTGTTCGAGCGCCCGGTGCGCATCGGCGACACCATCACCATCGGCAACCTGTCCGGCACGGTGAGCAGGATCCGCATCCGCGCCACCACCATCACCGACTTCGACCGCAAGGACATCATCGTCCCCAACAAGACCTTCATTACCGGCCAGCTGATCAACTGGTCGCTGACCGACACGGTCACCCGGGTGACGCTGAAGCTGGGCATCGACTACGGCTCGGACCTTGACCTGGTGCGCGACCTGCTGCTCAAGGGCGCCCACGAGAACCCACGGGTGCTCAAGGATCCGGAACCGCTGGTGTACTTCCTCAACTTCGGCGAAAGCTCGCTGGACCACGAGCTGCGCATGCATGTGCGCGACCTGGGCGACCGCAACCCGACGCTGGACGAGCTGAACCGCTATATCAACCGGGAGTTCAAGGCGCACAACATCAAGATCTCGGTGCGCCAGGTGGAGGTGTTCCTCATGGACCCGAAGAACGGCAAGCAGCAATTGATCCCGATGGACGGCAAACCGGACAGCACGCCGCCGAGCTGAGTGGACTACGACAGGCATGCCCTCCAGAATGCAGGCGAGGGCTTTGCCCTCGATGGCACCGAATCCAGGAGCAGGCCCCGTGAAGTCCCTCGAGCAACTCACCTTCGACAACCGCTTCGCCCAACTCGGCGATGCCTTCTCCACCCAGGTCCTGCCCGACCCGATCGCCGATCCACGCCTGGTCGTCGCCAGTGAATCGGCCATGGCCCTGCTCGATCTCGACCCGGCACAGGCCGAGCTGCCGGTGTTCGCCGAGCTGTTCAGCGGCCACAAGCTTTGGGAAGAGGCCGACCCACGGGCGATGGTGTATTCCGGTCACCAGTTCGGCTCGTACAACCCGCGCCTGGGTGATGGTCGTGGCCTGCTGCTGGGCGAGGTTCTCAACGATGCCGGCGAGCACTGGGACCTGCACCTCAAGGGCGCCGGCCAGACGCCCTACTCGCGCATGGGCGACGGCCGCGCCGTGCTGCGCTCGTCGATCCGCGAATTCCTCGCCTCCGAGGCCCTGCACGCCCTGGGCATTCCCAGCAGCCGCGCGCTGTGCGTGATCGGCTCGAGCACCCCGGTATGGCGCGAAGCCCGCGAGAGCGCTGCCATGCTCCTGCGCCTGGCCCAAAGCCACGTGCGCTTCGGCCACTTCGAATACTTCTACTACACCAAGCAACCGGAACAGCAGCGGGTGCTGATAGACCATGTGCTGGAGCAGCACTACCCCGAGTGCCGCGACGCCGAGCAGCCCTACCTGACCATGTTCCGCACCCTCGTCGAGCGCAACGCCGAGCTGATCGCCCGCTGGCAGGCCTATGGCTTCTGCCACGGAGTGATGAACACCGACAACATGTCGATCCTGGGCATCACCTTCGACTTCGGCCCCTACGCCTTCCTCGACGACTTCGACGCCAACTTCATCTGCAACCATTCCGATGACCGGGGCCGCTACAGCTACGCCAACCAGGTGCCAATCGCCCACTGGAACCTCAGCGCCCTGGCCCAGGCCCTGACCACGGTGATCGAAGTCGAGCCGCTGAAGGAGGCGCTGGGGCTGTTCCTGCCGCTGTACCAGGCGCACTACCTTGACCTGATGCGCCGCCGCCTGGGCCTGACCACGGCCGAGGACGACGACATGGCGCTGGTCGAGCGCCTGCTGCAGTGCATGCAGCGGGGGGGCGTGGACTACACCCTGTTCTTCCGCCGCCTGGGCGAGCAGCCCGTGGCCCAGGCCCTGCAGGTGGTGCGGGAAGATTTCATCGACCTGGCCGGCTTCGACGCCTGGAGCACCGACTACCAGGCGCGCTGCGCGCGCGAAGCGGGCAATGCAGAAGGGCGCCGCGAGCGCATGCATGCGATCAATCCGCTGTATGTGCTGCGCAACTACCTGGCGCAGAAGGCCATCGAAGCCGCCGAGGCGGGCGACTACAGTGAAGTGCGGCGGCTGCATCAGGTGCTGGGCAAGCCGTTCGAGGAACAGCCCGGGATGCAGGCCTATGCCGAACGGCCACCTGAGTGGGGCAAGCACCTGGAAATCAGCTGTTCGTCATGAACCCCGGGGCCGCTACGCGGCCCCAGCCACATCAAGGAGATAAAATGTCCGCCCCCCTGGTAATCCCCTGCCCTCACTGCAACGGCCTCAACCGCCTGCCCGCCGAGCGCCTGGGCGACAGCCCCAAATGCGGCCGCTGCAAGCAGGACGTGCTGCTCGCTCAGCCCTTCGAACTGAACGAGAGCACCTACGCCGCCCAGATCAAAGGCGACCTGCCGTTGCTGCTGGATGTCTGGGCCGACTGGTGCGGCCCCTGCAAGAGTTTCGCCCCGGTGTTCGAACAGGCCGCCCGTCAGCTCGCCGGACGCTGCCGCCTGGCCAAGCTCGACAGCGAGGCCAACCGCAACCTGGCCGGCCAGCTCGGCATCCGCTCGATCCCCAGCCTGATCCTGTTCAGGAACGGCCGCGAAGTGGCTCGCCAGGCCGGCGCGTTCCCACTACAGTCGTTGCTGGAGTGGCTGCGCAGCCAGGGTGTCTAGGCGCTGCGCTCCAGCAGATCATGCAACTCGACGAACTGCTGGGTAAGCTTGTGCCGTGGCTCCAGGTGGATCAACGGCAGGCTGGCATGGTGGGATTCGCGCATCTTCACCGAACTGCCCAGGTACACCGGCAGTACCGGCAGGCCCTCGGCCAGCAGCTCGTCGAGCATCTGCTGGGGCAGGCTGGCCCGTGACTGGAACTGGTTGACCACGATACCCTCGACCACCAGCTCGTCGTTGTGGTCTTCCTTGAGTTCGTCGATCTCGGCCAGCAGGCCGTACAGCGCCTGGCGCGAGAAGCTGTCACAGTCGAAGGGAATCAGCACGCGATCGGCGGCGATCAGTGCGGAAACCGCGTAGAAGTTCAACGCCGGCGGCGTATCGATGTAGATCCGCTCGTAGTCTTCGTCCAGCTCGTCGAGCAGTTTGCGCAGCTTGTTGATCTTGTGCTTGGCCTCGAGCTTGGGCTGCAGGTCGGCCAGCTCCGGGGTGGCGGTCACCACGTGGAGGTTGTCGAAGGGGGTTTCGTAGATATCGACCTTGTTCTTCTTGGCGAACGGCCCGCTGGACAGCGACTGCTTGAAGAAGTCTGCGATGCCCATGGGGATGTCGTCGCCGGTCAGGCCGGTCAGGTACTGGGTCGAGTTGGCCTGGGCATCCAGGTCGATCAGCAGGGTCCGATAGCCTTCACTGGCACTGACCGCCGCGAGATTACAGGCAATGCTCGACTTGCCCACGCCACCTTTCTGATTGAACACCACGCGCCGCATGTCAGACCTCCGTGTATCAACGAATGCCCGAGTATGTGGTCAGCGCAGCGGTTTAGCCAGCACCTTCGGGCTGTTCCAGCCCGGCCAGCAGGGCGATGAAGGCATTGGCCATGGCCGAGCCGGGCGCCTCGCGACGTACCAGCCACACGGCGGTCATGGCCTCTTCGTCGAGCAACGTGCGGTACACCACGCCTTCGATGCGCATGCGCTGGAACGAGGCCGGCAACACCGAAACACCCAACCCCGCCGACACCAGGCCGATGATGGTCATCGCCTCACCGGCTTCCTGGGCGAAATGCGGGCTGAAACCCGCCTGGCGCGCCAGGCTCAGCAACTGGGCATGCAGGCCACTGCCGTAGCTGCGCGGGAAGAATACGAACGGCTCATGGGCCAGGGCTTGCATATGTACACCCTGTTCGCTGCCAATGGCCAGCGGGTGCGATGCATTGAGCACGGCTACCAGGGGTTCGCGGAACAGCTCGGTGCAAGCGATCCCTTCCGGCAACGGCATCGGTCGCATCAGGCCGATTTCGATGGACTCGTCGAACACCGCCTCCACCACTTCTCGGCTGCTCATTTCCTTGAGGTTGAGGTGCACTGACGGATAGCGCTGGCGGAAGGCCCGAATGGCCTGGGGAATCCGCGAGGTGAAGGGTGCCGACGAGGTGAAGCCGATCTTCATCTCGCCCAGTTCACCCAGCTGCGCTCGCCGCGCCACATCGGCGGCCTTCTCCACCTGCGCCAGCACCTGGCGCGCCTCCTCGAGGAACAGCCGCCCGGCCTCGCTCAACTCGACCCGGCGGTTGGTGCGCTCGAACAGGCGGGCCCCAAGCTCCTGCTCCAGGGCCTGGATCTGCTGGCTCAAGGGAGGCTGGGAAATACCCAGCTGCTGGGCGGCGCGGCCGAAATGCAGTTCCTCGGCCACGGCGATGAAATAGCGCAGATGACGCAGCTCCATGATCGACTCCAAACAGGTCGTAAAACGTCTTGAACGGGTCGAACAATATATTGGATCTAATCATTAGCCAGCTATATGCTTTTTTTACCGCAGCACCGGCCCCAGCGCCCGAGGTACCCTCTGTGAGATCCGTCGTAGTCCCCCTGCCTGCCGAACCCGAGCCTGTCGTCGACGATACCTGGATCGAGAAAGGCTCCCCCGCCTTCATGAAGACCGTGCTGGCCCTGTTCAGCGGTGGCTTCGCCACCTTTGCCCTGTTGTACTGCGTGCAGCCGATGATGCCGCTGCTGTCCCGGGAGTTTTCCATCAACGCCGCGCAGAGCAGCCTGGTGCTGTCGGTGTCCACCGCCATGCTGGCGTTCGGGCTGCTGGTCACCGGGCCGATCTCCGACCGCATCGGGCGCAAGCCGGTGATGGTCTTCGCCCTGCTCTGCGCCGCCCTGTCGACCCTGGCCAGCGCGGTGATGCCGAACTGGGAGCTGGTGCTGGCGACGCGCGCCCTGGTGGGTTTGTCGTTGAGCGGCCTGGCGGCGGTGGCGATGACCTACCTGAGCGAAGAAATCCACCCGCAGCACATCGGCCTGGCCATGGGCCTGTACATCGGTGGCAACGCCATCGGCGGCATGAGCGGGCGCCTGATCACCGGCGTGCTGATCGACTTTGTCAGCTGGCACACGGCGATGCTCACCATCGGCGGATTGGCCCTGGCAGCGGCGCTGGTGTTCTGGAAAGTGCTGCCCGAATCGCGCAACTTCCGGCCCCAGGCCCTGAATCCGCGCAGCCTGCTGGACGGCTTCGCCATGCACTTCAGGGACGCAGGGTTGCCCTGGCTGTTCCTCGAAGCCTTCCTGCTGATGGGCGCCTTCGTCACCCTGTTCAATTACATCGGCTACCGCCTGCTGGCTGGGCCCTATCACATGAACCAGGCGCTGGTCGGGTTGCTGTCGGTGGTGTATTTGTCAGGGATATACAGTTCGGCGCAGGTCGGCGCCCTGGCCGACAGGCTGGGACGGCGCAAGGTGTTCTGGGCCAGCATCCTGGTGATGGCCGGGGGCCTGTTGATGACCCTGGCCACCCCATTGGCGATGATCATCGTCGGCATGCTGGTGTTCACCTTCGGCTTCTTCGGCGCGCACTCGGTGGCCAGCAGCTGGATCGGCCGCCGGGCGCTGAAGGCCAAGGGACAGGCGTCTTCGCTTTACCTGTTCTGCTACTACGCGGGATCAAGTGTCGCCGGGACTGCCGGCGGGGTGTTCTGGCACCGGTGGGGCTGGAACGGGACAGGGCTGTTCATTGCCAGCCTGCTGGCGGTCGCATTGCTGGTGGCGCTGCACCTGAGCAAGTTGGCGCCTAAGTCAGGCTGATCCCACGACCGCTCAGTGCCGGTGTCAGACGCTCAGACCGATGGCTGACTCAACGGCGCAGGGGCGTTCCACAGGCTGCCCAGGTTCTGCAACAACGACCCGGCAATTCCTTGCTGCCCCAGGTACTGCAGGATCAACGGCGCGAACTGCCCGATCATCCCGGTATCCATGCCCAGCGCCTTGAAGGCGTTGTCCAGGTCGCTGCGGTTCTGCACCTCACCGCCCAGCGCGTTGCTCAGCGCCGAGCTGTTCTTGTCATTGCCGAGCAACTGCCCCAGGCCGCTCAGCCCTCCCAGCGCATTGGTACCCGACAGCAGGTCCAGCCCGGGCACGGCCTTGGTCAGTTGCCCATAGTCGTCGCCGCTGAGGTTGTTGCGCGCCAGCCCCAGCATCGCCCCGGCGCCGCCGATGGCCTGCTCTGGGGTGATCTTCAATTCGCTGCCCAAGGTGTTGAGGAGGTTGGCCTGGCCGGCCGGCGCCTGGCCCTGTTGGTTCTGGTTCTGCATGGCCGAGACGGCGTTGGCCGCGTCGCTGAGGTTGAAGGCGAACACCGGGCTTGCGGCCAGGGTCATCAGGGTTGCCAGGGTGAATGCTTTCATCAGGAGGGGCCTCGTCGGCCGGAATGGCCGGAAAACGAGGGATTGGACTGGAGCGCCGGGGGTTTGTTCCGGGCCGGCCATCGGTGTTCATTGCAGGGTCTTATCGCGGGGCAAGCTGCTCCCACGAAGCCCTGGGTCATTCGTGGGAGCGGGCTTGCCCCGCGATGGACATTTACTGGCCGGCTCTGTTCTCCACCGCACAGGCCAGCGCATCCGCCTGCCCCCAGGCGATCTGCATGGCCCGCAGCCCAAGCTTGAGCAACTGCCGCGTCTCCTCGTCCTCGATACGGTCCAGTGCCCGGTAGCTGTCGCTGAAGGCGAACATCAGGTAGTGGGAGACGTTGGCCAGCACGTATTCCATGGGCACGACACCATTCCTGAGCCCTCACGAATCCAGTGAGAAACAACCTGAGAATGAGTAGGAGCTTTCCCAGACCTGATATTTTTGCCAGTTGTCACTCGGCTAACCTTCGTCGCAGAGTAGAGCGAAACCTGCCTCCAGACGGAGTTCACATGGCACAGAAATACAAAATCAAGTCAGGCACCGGCTTGCTGGCTTCAGACATGCAAGGATCCATTCTGCTCCATCGCCAACTGCCGGACGAACTTAAATTATCGTATGCGCCTTACGGAGGCTCATCCGCAAAATTGACTAAGCCCCCCATATTGAGTTTCAACGCTCAGCTTCGGGAGCACACGGGCCACTACCTGCTGGGAAACGGATATCGAATATTCAGTCCACAATTAATGCGCTTCATCTCGGCGGACCACCTAAGCCCATTTGGTGTCGGTGGCATCAATAGCTACATGTACTGCTCAGGCGACCCAGTCAACAACATTGACCCGAGCGGTCACGCTGGTATTAAAAGGCCCCTTGGACATTTACTGGACCCCATCGGGGTTAATGGCGGAAAGCTGTACGAGTCGTTCTTGAGCGACGGGAAACGCATGCTTAACCCGAACAAACCAGCCAAACTAGGAACAGAGTACAAACAAGCCATATCCAATGGAATTGATGAGTCGAATGCGTTAATCGGAAAATTCAATAGATACAGCTCAAGAGAGGAAGCCCAACAATACATCGCGCATGAGAAAACAGCAGCAGCAGCTCAAAAAACCATGGAGCGGCATACCGGCTCGGACAGAGGTGATAAAGCGCATTACAAGCGAGCCAGTGAAGACGAAACAATGGCTAAATCACGAATGAAATTCTTGCGAACACAATACAACTTCATAGATGACTGGCTAGAGTTAAGAGTTATTCTGCCATCACTCCAGAGCGACATTTCAAAAGCAAACCAAGTGCTGAGATTAGGGGAGCCTTAAATGACGCTCGCACAAGCCCTGTACAACCGCACGGTAAACATCTAAAAACCAATGCCCCAAACGGGGCACTGGTGCATTCTGTTAAGCCGCACTAAACGTCTTATGTGGATCAATCACAAACTTCTTCGGCACCCCCGCATCAAACTCGCCATACCCCTCCGGCGCCTGGTCCAGGCTGATCACCTGCACCCCCACCACTTCGGCGATATTGATGCGATCCCACATGATCGCCTGCATCAGCTGGCGGTTGTACTTCATGGTCGGGGTCTGCCCGGTGTGGAAGCTGTGGGACTTGGCCCAACCCAGGCCGAAACGAATGCTCAGCGCGCCAATCTTGGCAGCGGCATCCACTGCGCCCGGATCCTCGGTCACGTACAGGCCCGGAATACCGATCTTGCCAGCCACGCGGGTCACCTGCATCAGCGAGTTGAGCACGGTGGCCGGGGCCTCGTGCTTGGCGCCTTCATGGCCATGGCCACGGGCCTCGAAGCCAACGGCATCGACGGCACAATCCACTTCCGGCTCACCGAGGATATCGATGATCTGCTCGTGCAGCGGAGTGTCCTTGGACAGGTCGACCACTTCGAAACCTTGCGACTTGGCATGGGCCAGCCGGGCCGGGTTGAGGTCGCCGACGATCACGCAGGCAGCGCCCAACAGGCGGGCGGAAGCGGCGGCGGCCAAGCCGACCGGGCCGGCACCTGCGACGTAGACGGTGCTGCCCGGGCCGACACCGGCAGTGACGGCGCCGTGGTAACCGGTGGGGAGGATGTCGGACAGGCAGGTCAGGTCGCGGATCTTCTCCATGGCCTTGTCGCGGTCCGGCAGTTTCAGCAGGTTGAAGTCGGCGTAGGGCACCAGTACGTACTCGGCCTGGCCGCCGGTCCAGTCGCCCATGTCAACGTAACCGTAGGCACCACCGGCGCGGGCCGGGTTGACGGTGAGGCAGACGCCGGTGTGCATCTCCTTGCACGAGCGGCAGCGACCGCAGGCGACGTTGAAGGGTACCGACACCAGATCGCCGATTTTCAGGCGTTCGACGTCACGGCCCATTTCGACGATTTCACCGGTGATTTCATGACCCAGGACCAGGCCGACCTGGGCGGTGGTGCGGCCGCGGACCATGTGCTGGTCGGAGCCGCAGATGTTGGTGGAGACCACCTTGAGGATGACGCCGTGCTCGATCTTCTTGCCGCGCGGGTCCTGCATCTTGGGGTAGTCGATCTTCTGCACCTCGACCTTGCCCGCGCCGAGATACACCACTCCACGGTTACCAGACATGCTTCTTACCTCGCTTGATTTGTATTTATGCAGCGGTGGTGGAAAGCGCCGCCTTTCCGTGGGCGGCCTGTGTTACTGGAATG
The DNA here is from genome assembly GCF_019823065.1 of Pseudomonas mosselii. Classification (NCBI taxonomy): domain Bacteria; kingdom Pseudomonadati; phylum Pseudomonadota; class Gammaproteobacteria; order Pseudomonadales; family Pseudomonadaceae; genus Pseudomonas; species Pseudomonas mosselii. The sequence goes on along the minus strand of NZ_CP081966.1, from coordinate 442,384 downwards.
AAGGGAATTGTGGGCTGGATAGGAGGCGGGGCGGTGACTGGATGCGACAAGCAAATGCCTGTTCACGGCAGGCCAAAAGCCGGGGCCGCTGTGCGGCCCTTTCGCGACACAAGGCCGCTCCTACATGGCCAGCGCAACCCCTGAGACTTGCGCTTTACCTGTGGGAGCGGCCTTGTGTCGCGATGAGCTGCAAAGCAGCCCCAATGTCAAAGCACCACAGTCCGATTGGCGTTGAGGAACACCCGTCGCTCGATGTGATAACCCACAGCCCGCGCCAGGGTCAGGCACTCGATATCGCGCCCCTTGGCGATCAGGTCCTCGGGATAGTGCGCATGGTCAACCACCTCGACGCCCTGGGCGATGATCGGCCCTTCGTCCAGGTCGTTGTTAATGTAGTGCGCCGTGGCGCCAACCATCTTCACGCCCTTGTTGTAGGCCTGGTGATACGGTTTGGCGCCCTTGAAACCGGGCAGCAACGAGTGGTGGATGTTGATCGCCCAGCCATCCAGTCGCCGGCACAACTCCGGCGACAGCACCTGCATGTAGCGGGCGAGGATCACCAGCTCGGCGCCGCTCTCCTCGATCACCTGCAGCACCTTGCGCTCCTGCGCCGGCTTGTCGTTCGGATCGAGGGCGAAGTGGTAATAGGGGATCTTGTGCCAATGTGCCAGCGGCTCGAGGTCAGGATGGTTGGACACCACCGCGACCACGTCCATGGCCAGCTGGCCGATGCGCTGGCGGTACAGCAGGTCGTTAAGGCAGTGGTCGGCCTTGGACACCATGATCACCACCTTGGGGCGGTGATTCGGCGCGGTCAGCTCGAACGCCATGCCAAAGGCTTCGCTGCGCTCGGCCAGGCCTGCGCGAAAACCGTCCTCGTCGAAGCCATCGGGGGCACGGAACTCCACGCGAATGAAGAACCGCCCCGACAGCCGGTCATCGAAGGAATGGTGCTCGGTGACGTAGCAGCGTTGCTCGTAGAGATGACGCGTCACCACATCGACCGTGCCGAGCATGCTCGGGCAGTCGGCAGTGAGGATCCAGGTGTCCGGTGCCCGACTCATGGGTAATGCTCCTTACGCTTCGATGGCCAGGCCGTATTCGGCCGACGCGTCCTGCAGCCACAGCCACCAGTAGTCAGAGAAGCTGCGGCGGATCACCAGCTCCCAGGTGTCCTCGGCGGTGCGCCGGATCACCAGTTGCGACTTGGCGAACACGGTGCCAACGGCCTTGCCCACCGGGAAGTTGTTCGGGTGTACATCATAGCTGGTGGATTTCATCAGCACGTCGCGCACGTTCGGGCCGCGTAGCTCGAGCAGGGTCTGTCCGCCGCTGACGTTGACCACCTGGATATGCTGGCCGTCGAGGGCATCGCGCAGCTTCTGCTCGACGGCGAACTCCTGGCCGCCGGGGACAATCAGCAGCCACTCGTCCGGGCCCACCCATTGCAGCGACATCTCGCTGTTGGCGACCACGGTCAGAGCCACCGGCAGCTCCAGACCCAAGGCCTTGTGCACGCCGCCGGCGAAGGCCTGGTCATGGCCATTGCCACGGATAGTCAGGTGGCCGAGGAGTTTCTTCTCGCGCAGGGTCACGCCTGCGTTCTTGCGGCCCTTGCCGACCAGGCTGGCCAGGTCGGCGTGGTGCAGCGGCGACTGGGCCTTGGCATCGGAGCCTGGGTTTTGCTGGAAGACGTTGATAGCGCTCATTTCTTACCTGCCTTGAATTCTTGTGCGAGGAACCACGCTGACCTCGAGGGAGCGGGCTTGAGCGCTCCCTCGCAGATCCCGTCATCCTGGAATCAAACGTTCTGCCGCTCGCCCTTCGGATCGAAGAACACCGAAGACACGATCTCGGCCTCGATCACGCTGCCGTCGGCCTGGGGCGAATACACCCGCTCACCCAGGCGCTTGAGGCCGCCCTTGACCACGCCCATGGCGAACGAATAGCCCAGGGAGTTGGCCGCGTAGCTGGAGGTGACATGACCAACCATGTCCATCGGGATCGGTTGCTTGGGATCGAACACCAGCTGGGCGCCTTCCGGCAGCCACACGTTCGGGTCCACAGGCTTGAGGCCCACCAGCTGCTTGCGGTTCTCGCGCACGGTATCTTCACGGTTCATGCCGCGCAGGCCGATCCACGAGAAGGCCTTGTTGCGACCCACGCACCAGCTCATGTTGAGGTCGTCCGGGGTCATCGAGCCGTCGGTGTCCTGGCCGACGATGATGAAGCCCTTCTCGGCACGCAGCACGTGCATGGTCTCGGTGCCGTACGGGGTCAGGTTGTACTTCTTGCCCGCCTCGACAATCTGCTCCAGCACGCCCATGGCGTAGTTGGCCTGGACGTTGATCTCGTACGACAGCTCGCCGGTGAACGAGATGCGGAACACCCGTGCCGGCACGCCGCCAACCAGGCCTTCCTTCCAGCTCATGAACGGGAAGCCTTCCTTGTCCAGGTCGATGTCGCTGACCTCGGCCAGCAGCTTGCGGCTGTTGGGGCCGGACAGGGTCATGGTCGCCCAGTGGTCGGTGACCGAGGTGAAGTACACCTTCATCTCTGGCCATTCGGTCTGGTGGTAAAGCTCCAGCCACTGCAGCACACGGGCGGCGCCGCCGGTGGTGGTGGTCATGATGAAGTGGTTGTCGCCGACGCAGGCGGTCACGCCGTCGTCGAAGACCATGCCGTCTTCCTTGCACATCAGGCCGTAGCGGGCCTTGCCCACGTCGAGCTTGGTCCAGGCGTTGGTGTAGATGCGGTTGAGGAATTCGCGCGCGTCCGGGCCCTGGATGTCGATCTTGCCCAGGGTCGAGGCGTCCAGCAGGCCGACGCTGTCACGTACAGCCTTGCATTCGCGGGCCACGGCGGTGTGGATATCTTCGCCGGGCTTGGGGAAGTACCACGGGCGCTTCCACTGGCCGACGTCCTCGAACTCGGCGCCGTTCTTGATGTGCCAGGCATGCAGGGCGGTGAAGCGCACCGGCTCGAACAGGTGGCCGCAGTGCCGGCCCGCCACCGCGCCGAAGGTCACCGGCGTGTAGTTGGGGCGGAACATGGTGGTGCCCATTTCCGGGATGCCGATTCCGAGCGAGCGGGCGGCGATGGCCAGGCCGTTGATGTTGCCCAGCTTGCCCTGGTCGGTGCCGAAGCCCAGGGCGGTGTAGCGCTTGACGTGCTCGACCGACTCGAAGCCTTCGCGGGTGGCCAGCTCGATGGCGGCGGCGGTGACATCGTTCTGCTGGTCGACGAACTGCTTCGGCGCACGGGCGGTGCCCTTGTCGTGGGGCACCTGGAATAGTGCCACGGTGGCTTCTTCCTTGCGCGCCAGGGTTTTCGGCAGGGTGCCGACGCTAGCCTTGAAGCCGGCCTCGGTGGCGGCGCGAACACCGCCCTCGAAGCCGTCAGCGATCACATCGCCCAGGGCATAGACGCCGTTCACGCCACCGACGCACACGCGCTTCTGCGGTGCATCGCCCGGGACGAAGCCGAGGATGTCTTCACGCCAGACCGGGCGACCGCCCAGGTGCGAGGCCAGGTGGACCACTGGGCTGTAACCGCCGGAAGTCGCGATCAGGTCGCACTCGAGGGTTTCACCCGGGCTGGTAACCTTGTGCGCCTGCACATCGATGGCGGCCACGCGGGCGCCAGTGACGTGCTTGCTGCCCTTGGCCTCGATCACGGCGCTGGAGGTGAGGATACGGATACCTTTGGCGCGAGCCTCTTCGACCAGCGAACCGCGTGGGTTGTGGCGGGCATCGGCAATGGCGACCACCTGCAGACCCGCGTCGTGCCAGTCCAAAGCGCAGCGGTAGGCGTGGTCGTTGTTGGTCGACAGCACCAGCTTGCGGCCCGGCGCCACGCCATAGCGGCGAACGTAGGTGGACACGGCACCCGCCAGCATGTTGCCCGGCAGGTCGTTGTTGCCGTACACCAGCGGGCGCTCATGGGCGCCAGCAGCCAGAACCACACGGTTGGCGCGCACACGGTGCACGCGTTGGCGTACCTGGCCGATGGGCGCGCGGTCGCCGAGGTGGTCGGTCAGACGCTCGTGGATGGTCAGGAAGTTGTGGTCGTGGTAGCCGTTGACCGTGCTGCGTGGCAGCAGGGTGACTTCCGGCAGCGACTCCAGCTCGGCAACGACGGTATTGACCCAGTCGACGGCTGGTTTGCCATCAAGGGTTTCGCGGCTGTCGAGCAAGGTGCCGCCGAACTCCTCCTGCTCGTCCGCCAGGATCACCCGGGCGCCGCTGCGCGCGGCAGCCAGCGCAGCGGCCAGGCCAGCAGGGCCGGCGCCGACGATCAGCACGTCGCAGTGCTGGTTCATGTAGTCGTAGCTGTCCGGATCGTTCTGCAGCGGCGCACGGCCCAGGCCCGCCGCCTTGCGGATGTACTTCTCGTAGGTCATCCAGAACGACTTGGGGTACATGAAGGTCTTGTAGTAGAACCCGGGCGGCATCATGTTGCCGCCGACCTTGCCGATGATGCCCATCATGTCGTTGTTGACGTTCGGCCAGCCGTTGGTGCTGGTGGCCACCAGGCCGGCATACAGGGCCTGCTGGGTGGCGCGCACGTTGGGGATCTGGGTGGCTTCGCTGGAGCCGATCTGCAGGATCGCGTTCGGCTCCTCGGTACCGGCGGCGATGATCCCGCGCGGGCGCGAGTACTTGAAGCTGCGCCCGACGATGTCGACGCCGTTGGCCAGCAGCGCGGCGGCCAGGGTGTCGCCGGCATAGCCCTGGTAGGTCTTGCCGTTGAAGCTGAAGTTCAGCACCTTGCTGCGGTCGATACGGCCGCCGCTGGCGAGGCGATAGGTCTGGCTCATACTTTTTCCCCTTGGCCCTTGGCGGTCGCTGGCGCGGTGCTCTGTTTCGAGGCGGCGGTAACCTGAGGTTTCTCGCCGATCTTGTAGGTTTCCAGGATCTCGTAGGTCACGGTGTCGCGGGTGACGTTGAAGTACTGGCGACAGCCCGCGACGTGGTCCCACAGTTCATGGTGGATGCCGCGCGGGTTGTCGCGGAAGAACATGTAGGTGCCCCACTCCTCGTCGGAGCAGGCGTTGGGGTCCAGCGGGCGGGCGATGTGCGCCTGGCCCGACGCGTGGAATTCTTCCTCGGAGCGCAGCTCGCCGCAGTGGGGACAGAAGATTTGCAACATGACGGTTGTCTCCGGGTCAGTGGGCGACGGCAGCGGCGCCGTGTTCGTCGATCAGCGCGCCGTTGTAGAAACGGTCGATGGAGAAAGGCGCGGCCAGCGGGTGCATCTCGCCCTTGGCCAGGCTCGCGGCGAACACGTTGCCCGAGCCCGGGGTGGCCTTGAAGCCGCCGGTGCCCCAGCCGCAGTTGAAGAACATGTTCTTCACCGGGGTCTTGGAGATGATCGGGCAGGCATCGGGGGTGGTGTCGACGATGCCGCCCCACTGGCGGTTCATGCGCACCCGGGAGAGGATCGGGAACATCTCGACGATCGCCTGCAGGGTGTGCTCGATGATTGGGTAGGAGCCGCGCTGGCCGTAGCCGACCCAGCCGTCGATACCGGCGCCGATCACCAGGTCGCCCTTGTCGGACTGGCTGATATAGCCGTGCACGGCGTTGGACATGATCACGCTGTCGATGATCGGTTTGATCGGCTCCGATACCAGTGCCTGCAGCGGGTGCGACTCCAGCGGCAGGCGGAAACCGGCCAGCTTGGCCATGTGCCCGGAGTTACCAGCGGTGACCACGCCGACGCGCTTGGCGCCGATGAAGCCCTTGTTGGTTTCGACACCGATCACGGCGCCATTCTCTTTACGGAAGCCAATCACCTCGGTCTGCTGGATCAGGTCCACGCCCAGGGCGTCGGCGGCACGGGCGAAGCCCCAGGCCACGGCATCGTGACGGGCCACGCCGCCACGGCGCTGTACGGTGGCACCGAGGATCGGGTAGCGGGTGTTCTTCGAGCAGTCCAGGTACGGGATCTCGGCCGCCACCTGCTCGGTGCGGATCAGCTCGCCGTCCACGCCATTGAGGCGGTTGGCGTTGACCCGACGCTCGGAGTCGCGGATGTCCTGCAGGGTGTGGCACAGGTTGTAGACGCCGCGCTGGGAGAACATCACGTTGTAGTTGATGTCCTGCGACAGCCCCTCCCACAGTTTCATGGCGTGTTCATACAGATGCGCCGACTCGTCCCACAGGTAGTTGGAACGCACGATGGTGGTGTTGCGGGCGGTGTTGCCGCCGCCCAGGTAGCCCTTCTCGACCACCGCCACGTTGGTGATGCCGTGTTCCTTGGCCAGGTAGTAGGCAGTCGCCAGGCCATGGCCGCCACCGCCGACGATGACCACGTCGTAGACCTTCTTCGGCGTCGGCGTGCGCCACATGCGCTGCCAGTTCTCGTGGTGGCTGAGGGAGTGCTTGAAGAGGCCGAAGCCTGAATAACGTTGCATGGTGTTCTGCTCCACTCAGCGGTAGACCGGGAAGTCGGCGCACAGGGCGGCGACGTTCTTGGCCACATCGGCCTCGACATCGGCGTCGCCCAGGTTGTCCAGCACATCGCAGATCCAGCCGGCCAGCGCCACGCACTGGGCGACCTTGAAGCCGCGGGTGGTGACGGCCGGGGTGCCGATGCGCAGGCCCGAGGTGACGAACGGCGACTGCGGGTCATTGGGCACGGCGTTCTTGTTGACGGTGATATGGGCGCGGCCAAGGGCGGCGTCGGCGTCCTTGCCGGTCAGGCCCTGACGAATCAGGCTGACCAGGAACAGGTGGTTGTCGGTGCCGCCGGAGACCACGTCGTAGCCGCGGTCGATGAACACCTGGGCCATGGCCTGGGCGTTTTCGATGACCTGTTTCTGGTAGCTCTTGAACTCAGGCTCCAGCGCTTCCTTGAAGCACACCGCCTTGGCGGCGATCACGTGCATCAGCGGGCCACCCTGGGCGCCGGGGAACACGGCGGCGTTGAGCTTCTTCTCGATCTCTTCGTTGCTCTTGGCCAGGATCAGGCCACCACGCGGGCCGCGCAGGGTCTTGTGGGTGGTGGTGGTGACGACATCGGCGAAGGGGATCGGGTTCGGGTACAGGCCGGCGGCGACCAGGCCCGCGACGTGGGCCATGTCGACGAACAGCAGCGCACCGACTTTGTCGGCGATCTGGCGGAAACGTGGGAAATCGAGGGTCTTCGAGTAGGCCGAGAAACCGGCGACGATCATCTTCGGCTTGTGCTCGACGGCCAGGCGCTCGACTTCGTCGTAGTCGATCAGGCCGGTGGTGGTGTCGATGCCGTACTGCACGGCGTTGTACAGCTTGCCCGAGGACGACACCTTGGCACCGTGGGTCAGGTGGCCGCCATGGGCCAGGCTCATGCCCAGGATGGTATCGCCGGCTTGCAGCAGAGCCAGGTATACGGCGCCGTTGGCCGAGGAGCCGGAGTGCGGCTGGACGTTGGCGTAGTCGGCGCCGAACAGCTGCTTGGCGCGCTCGATGGCCAGCGCCTCGACCTTGTCGACGTGCTCGCAGCCGCCGTAGTAGCGCTTGCCCGGGTAGCCCTCGGCGTACTTGTTGGTCAGGCCGCTGCCCTGGGCCTGCATCACGCGCTTGCTGGTGTAGTTCTCCGAGGCGATCAGCTCGATGTGATCTTCCTGGCGCTGTTCCTCGGCATTCATCGCCGCCAGCAGTGCGTCGTCATAACCCTGGATCTGGTCTTGCTTGCTGAACATCGTGTATCTCCCGGCAGCGATCGTTTCTTGTCTGGTGAGGGTTTTCCCACCCTTTGCAGCGATGGTATGGCCGGGCACCGGGGCACAGATGCCTGCGCGCGCCTTGCAATGGCGCGTTTACGACATTGTTCAAGGCGCTGAGGAAAGTTGCGTGGGAGCGGCGGTGCGCCGCTTCTCCCAAGAGACCGCATCCGGCTCAAACAGCCTGTATAGGCAACCGCCAAATCGATGGTTTAGAGTGCGTTCCTGCGTCGTACAAAAGGACAGGCGTCATGATCGACAACAACCAACAATTCGCCAGCGACAACTACTCCGGCATCTGCCCCGAAGCCTGGGCCGCGATGGAAAAGGCCAACCAGGGCCACGAACGCGCCTATGGCGACGACCAGTGGACCGAACGCGCCTCGGAATACTTCCGCAAGCTGTTCGAGACCGACTGCGAGGTGTTCTTCGCCTTCAACGGCACCGCCGCCAACTCCCTGGCCCTGGCCTCGCTGTGCCAGAGCTACCACAGCGTTATCTGCTCCGAGACCGCCCACGTCGAGACCGACGAATGCGGCGCGCCGGAGTTCTTCTCCAACGGCTCCAAGCTGCTGACCGCCGCCAGCGTCAACGGCAAGCTCACGCCCCAGTCGATCCGCGAAGTGGCCCTCAAGCGCCAGGACATCCACTACCCCAAGCCCCGCGTGGTGACCATCACCCAGGCCACCGAAGTGGGCACGGTGTACCGCCCCGACGAGCTCAAGGCGATCAGCGCCACCTGCAAGGAACTGGGCCTGAACCTGCACATGGACGGCGCACGGTTCACCAATGCCTGCGCGTTCCTCGGCTGTTCGCCGGCCGAACTGACCTGGAAGGCCGGGGTCGATGTGCTGTGCTTCGGCGGCACCAAGAACGGCATGGCGGTGGGCGAGGCGATCCTGTTCTTCAACCGCGCCCTGGCCGAGGACTTCGACTACCGCTGCAAGCAGGCCGGGCAGTTGGCATCGAAGATGCGTTTCCTGTCGGCGCCATGGGTTGGTCTGCTAGAAGACGGCGCGTGGATGCGTCATGGCAAGCATGCCAACCACTGCGCGCAGCTGCTGGCATCGCTGGTGAGCGATTTGCCGGAGGTGGAGCTGATGTTCCCGGTGGAGGCCAACGGCGTGTTCCTGCAGATGCCGGAGCATGCGCTGGAAGTGCTGCGCAACAAGGGGTGGCGGTTCTATACCTTCATTGGCAGCGGTGGGGCGCGGTTCATGTGTTCGTGGGATACCCAGGAAGCCCGGGTGCGTGAACTGGCGGCGGACATCCGCGCCATCTTTGCTGCCTGATATATCGTCATCACGGGGCAAGCCCGCTCCCACGAGCATTCCAAGCCTCTTGTGGGAGCGGGCTTGCCCCGCGATCAGCTAGAGGCGGAACCCACCCATCTGCCGCGCCAGGTCATCGGCCAGCCCACGCAACGCCTGGCACTCCTCGCGACACCCTTGCACTTCGCTGGCCGTCTGCCGCGCCAGGTCGGAAATCCCCTGCACCGTCCGGTTGATCTCCTCGGTCACCGCCGACTGTTCCTCGGTGGCGGTGGCCACCTGCTCGTTCATGCCGCTGATGCGCTCGACCTGATCGGTGATCGCACCGAGCGAGGTGCCGGTGCGCTGGCTTGACTCGACGCCGTTGCCGGTCGCCTGCTGCCCCGCCTGCATCGACGCCACGGCGGTGCCCGCGCCCTGCTTGAGGCGGTGGATCATCTGCTGCACCTCGTCGGTGGATACCTGGGTCCGCCGCGCCAGTGTCCGCACCTCATCGGCCACCACGGCGAACCCCCGGCCCATCTCGCCGGCCCGTGCTGCTTCGATGGCGGCGTTGAGCGCCAGCAGGTTGGTCTGCTCGGAAATGCTGCGGATCACCGCCAGCACTTCGTCGATCGAGGCGACTTCGTCGGCCAGCTGCGTCACCGCCTCGGCGGCGCGGCCGATCTCCCCGGACATGCCTTCGATGTTGTGGATGGAACGGCGCACCACCTCCCGCGCCTGCAGCGCCTCGTCACGCGCCGACTGCGAGGCATGGGCGGCGGAGCCGGCATTCTGGGCGATGTCCTGCACGGTCAGGCCCATCTCGTGCACGGCGGTGGCGACCATCTCGGTCATTTCCTGCTGGCGGCCCGAGCGCTCTGCGGTGTTGTCCACCACCAGGGTCACCTGCTCCACCGACCGGTGCAGGCGTTCGGTCGTACGCAGCACCTCGCCGATCAGGCCGCGCTGGCTGTCGAGGAAGCGGTTGAAGCCACGGGCCAGATCGCCCAGCTCGTCCTGGCGCGAGTCGTCCAGGCGATGGCTGAGGTCTCCCGCGCCACCGCCGATCTGCACCAATGCGGCGGTGACCTGGCGAATGGGCCGGACCAACCCGCGTGCCAACACTACCACCAGCAACAGCGAAAGCAGCGCCACGCCGCCGCCGATCAGGCAGGTCTGCCAGATGGCCTGGCGGGCCTGGGCGTAGATCTCGGCTTCCGGCACCTCGGCTACCAGGGTCCAGTTCAGGTCTCGCAGGGGCAAGCCGAGGGCCAGGTAATCCTTGCCATCACGCTGGAAACGGCTGCTGCGCAGGCCTGCACCGCCCACCAGCACGGCCTTGGCCGCCTCGACGTCCAGCTGCTCGGCAAGCTGGCGCTTGCCGCTGAACTGCTGGTCGGGATGGACCTGGATCAAGCCGTCATTGCGCACCAGGAACACTTTGCCGTGCTCGCCGAAACTGAAGTCGTGGATCAGCTTCGACAGCTCGGTCATGCGCAGGCCCATGCCGGCCACGCCGACCAGCTGGCCGTCCTTCTCGACCCGATAGTCGATGAACAGCGCCAGCTCGCCAGTGGAGCCGTCGATATCGATATTGATGAAGCGTTCGGCACCACTGTCGATGTAGCCGTAGAACCACTTGTCCTTGGGATTGGCGCGGCTGAGCGTGCGGTCCAGCCCCTTCTCGTTGTAGTAGTGGCCGGTGACAGTCGAGGCGAACAGAGTGGTGAAGGCGTGGTTGCGCTGCTTGGCCGCCTCCAGGTATTCGATGAAGCGCGGCAGCTCGGCCGGGGCCTCACCGGCGGCCAGCCAGTCGCGCAGGAGCGTGTTGCCGGCAATGTCCGCCGCCGCCACCAGCGGCTGGCCGAGCATGCGCTCGATATCGTTGCGAATGGCTTCGACGCTGGCCGGCAACGCCGTGTCCACCAGGTAGCGCTCGGTCAGGCGGTTGAGCGCCATCGTATAGATCGCCACCACCACCAGGATGCTCGCCAGCAGGGCGGCGCCCATGCTTGCGATCAGTTGCCACTGGATACTCCGCCGCCAGATGCGCATGTTCCACTCCCCGATAATTATTGTTTTTCGGGAAGTGTATACACTTAAGTATCCAGTTGTTCCAGTGATCCGCGACACAACGGCCGCCCTAGTCGCGGGGCAAGCCTGCTACCAGTCGCCGCGCGATGGCGTCAGTCAGACGTCGGAGACGGCCTTGCTGATGGCATCGACCGTGGCGTCGATCTGCGCCTGGGTGCGCTCGAGGGTGCGGTCGTGCTCGCGCTGCAGTTCGATCTGCTTGGAGCACAAATTCAGGGCGGCCAGCACCAGCAGCTTGTCGCCGATCAGGGTCGGATAGTTGCGCTTGGTTTCGGCCAGGGCGACGTTGAGCATGCGCACGGCCTGGGAGAGGGTTTCTTCCTGGCCTTCGGGCGCCTTGAGCGAGTAGTCGTTACCCAGGATCGACACGACATTGACCGGCTGCGCTTGCAGTCTCATGCGTTCACGACACCCGCGCTGGCGCGCTCGACCAGGGCCTGGATGCGGGCGGCGGTGGCGCCGTGCTTCTCTTCCTGCTCCATCAGCGACAACTGCAGGCTGTCATTCTCTTCCTTGGCCTGGGCCAGTTCCTGGCCGAGGCTGGCGTTTTGCTCGGCCAGTTGCGCGTTCTTGTGCATCAGGTCGCTGACCAGTTGCTCGAGTTGATTCAGGGAAGTTTCCAACATGCGTCTATCTCGGTTGTTGCAAAGGGCGCACACGATAAGGAAAAACTGCCGCCCCCGCCATTAAATATCGGATTCAAAAGGTGTTTGCCGGGTTCAGGTTGACCCAGGATCGGCTCCCTTGTTCCGACCTGGATCAACCGCTGGTCAGGAAAATAGTTAGCTGCCTCACAATTTTTGCCTGACGGACTCAAGACTGGCCGGTCACGACCGATAGGCAGGCAGGTCCTCTTCCGTCGCATGGATCGCGGCACCTCTTCTGCCTTGGGAACTGCCTCCATGTCCTTACGCAATATGAATATCGCGCCGCGCGCGCTGCTCGGGTTCGCCGTGATCGGCCTGCTTATGCTGGGCCTCGGCGTGTTCTCGCTGATCCAGATGGGCAACATCCGCCAGGCCGGCGTGACCATCGAGGAGATCAGCGTGCCCAGCATCAAGACCCTCGACGAGCTGACCGCGCTCAACCTGCGCCTGCGCACCCTGTCCTACCGCCTGCTGCTCAACCGCGAACCGGCCACCCAACAGGACACCCTGCGCCTGCTGGACGAGCGCAACGCACAGATCGACAAGGCCCGCCGCGCCTACGAGCCGCTGGTGACCGCCGCCGACGAGAAGGCCGCCTTCGACCAGTACGGCCTGCTGCTCAACCAGTACCGCCAGCTCGAGGCGCGCATGCGCACGCTGAGCCAGGCCGGCGATCTAGACGCCCTGCGCGACCTGCTCAACCGCGACCTGCTGGACAACTCCGAACAGATCAACAAGATCATGGACACCCTGGTGCGCATCAACACTGACCAGACCAGCGCCACCAATGCCCAGGCCGCCGACCAGTACAGCGGCGCCTTCGCCCTGGTGATCAGCCTGCTGGTGGCCGCCACGGTGCTGACCCTGCTGTTCGCCTTCCTGCTTACCCGCAGTATCGTCAAGCCCATCGACGAAGCGCTGCAGGCCGCCGAGCAGATCGCCGAGGGCGACCTGACCCACAGCATTCACGCCGAAGGCACCGACGAGGCGGCGCGGCTGCTCAAGGCCATGGCCAAGATGCAGGACAAGCTGCGCGACACCCTGCAGCTGATCGCCGGCTCCGCCACCCAGCTGGCCTCCGCCGCCGAGGAGCTGAACAGCGTCACCGACGAAAGCGCCCGTGGCCTGCAGCAGCAGAACAACGAGATCGAGCAGGCCGCCACTGCCGTCACCGAGATGACCAGCGCGGTCGAGGAAGTGGCCCGCAACGCGGTAAGCACCTCCGAGGCCTCCAGCGAAGCCAGCCGTTCGGCAGGCGATGGCCGCGACCTGGTGATGGAGACCGTGGGCGCCATCGAACGCATGAGCGGCGACGTACAGTCCACCGCCAAGCTGATCACCCACCTGGCCGAGCAGTCCCGCGATATCGGCAAGGTGCTCGACGTGATCCGCGGCCTGGCCGACCAGACCAACCTGCTGGCGCTCAACGCCGCCATCGAGGCCGCCCGCGCCGGCGAGGCCGGTCGTGGCTTCGCCGTGGTCGCCGACGAGGTGCGCGCACTGGCGCATCGCACCCAGCAGTCCACCAGCGAGATCGAGCGGATGATCGGCAGCATCCAGGGCGGCACCGAGCAGGCCGTGGACTCGATGCGCACCAGCACCGAGCGCGCCGAGTCAACCCTGAACATCGCCCGTGGCGCGGGCCTGGCGCTGGACACCATCGCCGGTGCGGTGGCGCAGATCAACGAGCGCAACCTGGTGATTGCCAGTGCGGCGGAAGAACAGGCTCAGGTCGCCCGCGAGGTGGACCGCAACCTGGTGAACATCAACGACCTGTCGGTGCAGAGCGCTACCGGGGCACATCAGACCAGCGCGGCGAGTGCCGAGCTGTCGCGCCTGGCGGTTGACTTGAACGGCCTGGTGGCCCGCTTCCGTACCTGACCTTTACAGCCATAGCGAGGCAAGCCCGCGATTAACTGCCTCTAACCCAATGGCATCAGGTAGAGGTCCTGATGCCATTCATGGATCCACCCAGTGACACAATTTCGTGGTCAACCGTGGATACCTGAACGCTGGAAGCTCCATCGGTTGTCGACGGCGTACTTGTTTCTCTGCGCAGGCCCAGCACTGCCCTTACATTGGTGCTGACACTTTCCTTGACATACTGCCAGAGCTCCGCTCGGTTCTCCCAGACCGCCTTGGCAATCCGAGTTCCTGCTCCCGCTGCCAGCAGTGCGGTCCCGGCATTGGCAACATAGGTAGCCGCCCCCACCCCGGCCAACCCCAACCCTGCTGCCACCACACTGGTGGCGGAACCAGCCAGGGCAACCCGTGTGGCGTTCACCGCCAACGCCCCCTTGGGCTCTGGCCCCAACAACAACGCCAGCGGCGAGGCGGTATGCAATGCGATGGTCCCGGAGCGCTGAATGATCTGCGAGACCAAGGCAGAGTATCCGCCAGTCGGGTCAAGCCGGTTCACCGGATCTCCCGCACAATACATGTACATGTTGATGCCGCCCTTGTCGAACGGACTCAACGTGTCAGGTTCTTGGAACCGCATCAAGGCAGGACTGTACCGACGGTGCCCATTGCCTAATGGATAGCGATCCATCCGGGCGTCACGAGGCTGTCCACAGAAACCTGTCATCGGGCTGATCGGTGACGTTAACGCCCCATAGGCGGTAAAGCCCCGATCGGAAAAACCAATGCCGCCAAGGGGGGTGTTCTGCTTGTCGCAGGCAAACAAGTAGGTAGGCATTGTCCACAATCCTTCGCCGTGAATTCCATCCGAAGATTGGCAGCGATGCGGCGCTAGTGGAACTGGCAAAATTATCAGGCACCCCATGTAACCCGGGCCGCTTTGCGGCCCCTGCGAATGTAGATCAATACTCGATCCGCACATCCCCCTTCGGCACGCTGCAGCACGACAGGATGTAACCCTCGGCCTCATCCTCCTCGGTGATCCCGCCGTTGTGCTCCATCTCCACCTCGCCGCCGAGCTTGAGTACCTTGCAGGTGCCGCAGATCCCCATGCCGCAGGCCTTGGGGATCATCAGCCCGACCTTGGCCGCCGCCGCATGCACGGTCTCGCCAGGGGCCACGCGGATGCTCTTGTCGCTACCGACGAACTCCACCAGGTTGAGGTCGGCCACATCCACTTCCGGCGCATCGGCAGCCGCTTCGGCATGCTCCACCGCGTCGGCCTTCGCCTCAGGCGGCGTCGCACCGAACGATTCCTCGTGATAATTCTTCATGTCGAAGCCGACCGCCTCGAGCATGCGCTTGACCGCGTTCATGTAGGGCGTCGGCCCGCAGCAGAAGATCACGCGCTCCAGGTAGTCCGGGGCAATCAGTTCCATCAGCCGCTGGTTCAGGTAACCGCGGTAACCGGCCCAGGGCTCACCCAACCCATGCTTTTCGCAGATGATGTGCAGGCTGAAATTGGGGATGCGCGAGGCCATCTGCTCCAGCTCGCGATGGTAGATGATGTCTTTCGGCGAGCGGGCGCTGTGCACGAACACCATGTCGACATTGGCGTTGGTGTCGTAGAACCAGCGGGCCATGGACATCACCGGGGTGATGCCGACGCCGCCGGACAGGTAAAGCGTCTTGCCCGCGGGGAAGTCGATGGCGTTGAACAACCCCACCGGCCCGTGCACCGGCAGTTCAGCGCCTTCATGCATGGTGTCGTGGAGGAAGTTGGACACCAGCCCACCCGGCACGCGCTTGACGGTGATGGAGAAGCTGTAGGGCACCGACGGCGAGCTGGAGATGGTGTACGAACGCATCACAGGCTTACCTTCGATCTCCAGTTCCAGGGTGACGAACTGCCCGGGCTTGAAGAAGAACATGATCGGCTGGTCGGCCATGAAGCAGAAGGTGCGCACGTCCCAGGTTTCCTGGATGACCTTGACGCAGCGCACGATGTGGCGGCCATTGGCCCAGGTCTGGGTGGTAACCGGATTGAGGAAGGTATCGGACATGTTCATCTCCAGCAGCCGACTGTCGGCCATTCTCATGGCTCCGATAATGCGCAAGCGCACCGCGCCGTACATTCCCATCCGCGACATCGGCGTGCTCATCGCGACCAGCCCCGCGCTACAAGGGTTGGCGCGTCGGAATTCGATGCGGCCATGTCGCCCGTGGATATGGTCATTTCCCGGCCCGGACGCACACTCCTCGGCAAAACAACAGGTTGTTTATCGCTAACAACAGCCTTGCGGCACTACAACAACGATTAGCCACTTCAGCCGGCCGCGCGCGGCCACGAGGACCACACGATGGACGTCACCGCAACCCTGAGCCTGGGCGATCCACTGGAACCTGCACGCAAGGCCACCGCCGAAATGCTGCAGACCCGCGAGCGCACCTACTCGCTGCCGCAGCCGTTCTACTGCGACGAGCGCTTGTTCCAGATCGACATGCAGGAGATCTTCCACAAGGAGTGGCTGATCGCCGGCATGGTTTGCGAGATCCCGACCAAGGGCAACTACATCACCCTGCAGATCGGCAAGAACCCGATCATCGTGATACGCGGCGCCGAAGGTAAGGTGCATGCCTTCCACAACGTCTGCCGCCACCGCGGCTCGCGCCTGTGCGTCAGCGACAAAGGCAAGGTGGCCAAGCTGGTCTGCCACTACCACCAGTGGACCTATGAGCTCGATGGCCGCCTGCTGTTCGCCGGCACCGAGATGGGCGCCGACTTCGACATGAACCAGTACGGCCTCAAACCGGTGAACGTGAAGGTGGCCGGTGGCTACATCTTCATCAGCCTGGCCGAGAACCCGCCAGCCATCGACGAGTTCCTCGCCACCCTCGACCACTACATGGAACCGTACGACATGGAGAACACCAAGGTGGCGGTGCAGACCACCTTGATGGAGAAGGCCAACTGGAAACTGGTGCTGGAGAACAACCGCGAGTGCTACCACTGCAGTGGCTCACACCCCGAATTGCTGAAGACCCTGCTGGAATGGGACGACACCAACGACCCGCGCGCCAGCCAGGAATTCAAGGACCACGTGGCCGCCTCGGCCGCCGCCTGGGAAGCCGAGGGGATTCCGTACCTGCACAAGAGCCATGGCCTGCGTAACCGCATCGTGCGCATGCCACTGCTCAAGGGCACCGTGTCGATGACCATGGACGGCAAGCAGGCCTGCCAGAAGCTGATGGGCCGTATCAAGAATCCGGACCTAGGCTCAATGCGCATCCTGCACCTGCCGCATTCGTGGAACCACTGCATGGGCGACCATATGATCGTGTTCACCGTGTGGCCGATCAGCGCGCAGGAGACCATGGTCACCACCAAGTGGCTGGTGCATAAGGATGCGGTCGAGGGGGTTG
This sequence comes from Pseudomonas mosselii, assembly GCF_019823065.1. Classification (NCBI taxonomy): domain Bacteria; kingdom Pseudomonadati; phylum Pseudomonadota; class Gammaproteobacteria; order Pseudomonadales; family Pseudomonadaceae; genus Pseudomonas; species Pseudomonas mosselii. The sequence goes on along the minus strand of NZ_CP081966.1, from coordinate 425,399 downwards.
ATTACAACCCAGAGGAGATGCGCAAAGTATGGGATGCCACCAACGACCAGGATCGTCGGTTGGCGGAGGAGAACCAGCGGGGGATCAATTCTACCGCTTACCAGCCTGGCCCGTACTCCAAGACCTATGAGTTCGGGGTGGTGAACTTTATTGACTGGTACAGCCAACGCTTGCTTAACAATCTTGGTGCCGAGCCGGCGCCTTATCTAAAGGAAGTCATTTCTCAGTAACCCCAGGCCCTACGTGCTGCCTAGTACTGAACCAGCGGCAAGTAGGGCATTCCACCTTCATCATGCGAAGATGCGGCTATAGCCCTGTCATCACTGGGATGGGGTGTAACGACTGCGGCAAGTTCCTCTTGCCAGATCAAACATCGCCTTTTACAGCCTGTTCAGTAGATCATCATTTTGCTCGGCCTGCCTCAACATATCGGCCTCACGACGCACATCGACTCGCCTATTTTTTTGTACCATTTTATAAATGTCTACACTTGCGATGAGAATCTCGATACCTGTCGCACCCAGACTTAAAACTGCGGCAGCGCCTTTCAAATTGTCGGCGGCACTCATTAGTCGATCGTAACTATCCTGCTCTTTTGGCGTCGTAGGGCCTGGTAGATTGCTTATAAGCTCAGACATCGCTGACAACGCCACTGCAGCCCCCTTGAAAGCGTAGGAAACATACTCGCCAACTTTTCTCGGTTCATACCACCCCTCCTCTGAACCGGTGATATAGCGCTTTACAAGCTTCTGACCAACATAAATTCCTTCCATGAATATTTTTACCGTCACGAGATTGTTCTTCGCGACGGTATAAAGCCATCGACCATTAGGATCGACATGATTTATGGGGTCGAGCGCGCAATAGGCATAAGCATTTATCCCCCCTTGGGAAAAAGGGCTTAATGCATCTGGAGAATGGAAGCGCATCAACCAGGGGTTATAGAAGCGGTGTCCGTTCCCGAGCGCATACGCCCCCTGGCCACGCTCACATAACTGACCTGTGAAACCCATCAGCGAAAAATATGCCTGCCTGTAGCCAAACGGCGTGTACCCACGACCCGAATTGAGATTCAAGGCACTCTTCTGCCTGTCAACTTCTAGAAGTACAGTAGCCTGTCTCATGGTGTGTCACCTGCCTGGGTAGACAAAATAATGCTCTTTTACTTGGCGAGGCGCTTCTGGATCATGGTGAACTGAAGAGCTAGAGGATTGACGAACCTGCACAGAAATTAGTGCGAGTGTGGGCGAAGTAGGCTGACTAGCTTGTGACTCTGACTCCGATGACGTCGCTGATGTTGACTGCGAAAGCTTGGCGCTTTCATTATTAACTGTTACAAGAGACTTCTCGACCTCATGCCTTTTCAGTTGTAATTGCACCATCGACTCCCGAAGGCTTTTCTCTGCGGAACTTGGCGCTCCACGCGACGGGCTACTCCTCAACAACCTTCCGCTTTTTTCAAGCTGTTCATCCAAGATACTTATTTCTTTTGTCAATTCTTTAGCCAGGCTTGCCAATGAAGCCAGTTGGAATTCAGATAGTGATATTTTTCGAGCAGGTTTCCGCACCCTCCCAGAGTCATCTCGATAATTGACTGGATCACCCTGACAGTACGCATAAGCATTTACTCCACCTCGCCCAAATGGACTCACCTGGTCGGCAGAATAAAAACGCATCAGCATGGGGCTGTATACACGATAACCATTTCCAAGCAGATACCCCCCCAAACAGCCGTCTCGCACTACTCCATCAAAACCCGTCAAGGTACCAGCGACTATTACCGGAGACGCGCCATATACCGTATAAGCAATGAACCGAGATCCGTCTCTAAGCATGGCGGCCAGGGCACTGTACTGAAGATCCGTCTGCAACAATGATGATGAAACGCTCATAGTCGGTACCTCGACAGGTCGAAACAGCACGAATAACCCGTAGTTGCGCCGAAGCCGAATACTATCTAGCCAGGTGACTAATCAGCTTCGTATTAGCGATCCAGCAGAACTAGTAAGAGGAGGCACGCTACCCGAACTCGACGAGCCTGGACTTGTGCCTAGGAGGTTTACCACGCTTTCCTGCGGCTTGAATGTGCTAAGCACTTTTTTATTTTCTTTGGTCAACTCCTCCATTTCGATTTCTCTTGCATGTCGAGTCCGGAAACTTTCGCGGGTATAACTGGCCACCTTTCCACCGACTTCCCGAACTTTTTCAAGGCTTAACGTACCGCCTTTCAGCAGATCACTCATAAATAAATATGCAGTCGTTCCAACTCCATTTATCGCCGTTGTCCAGTTAGCATAATCATCACCCAACGGATCGCCGTGATACTGCAACAGAGCACCATACATACCTACACCGCCAACTGCTGCTGTGGCGAGCGTGACAACGGTATCTTTAGCCGATGGCAGTGTTCTATTGTAGAGACTACTGACTACCATTTTACCTGCCGTATAGAGTGCCGGCGCGTTCCCCATCACTGTCGCCTTGTATCCAGGGAAATTGCCACTTGGGTCGGTCATGTTGACAGGGTCACCTTTGCAGTACGCATAGGGGTTCAGGCCTCCGGCAGCAAATGGGCTTAGTGCATCGGGTGAATGGAAGCGCATCAGCTGAGGGTTGTAGGACCTGCGGCCATTGCCCAGCAGATAGCTGCCTGAGATTGGCTCACGAAACTGGCCTGAGAAGCCTGTGCATGCGAAACCCGTTCGCGAAGAACGGTCACCGTAGGGGGTATAGGAGACAGGCGCACTCCCTGACGTCCCCCGTACAAGGCTAGGACTAAGTAGATGGTCTGTGACCAACAGCTTTGCCGTGAACATAGATAAGCCCCTGTCTGACCTGGCAGCAACACTACCACCGCCTGTCAGGGAGCGTTAACTAGCAAAATTACCAGGGTCATGCAGCCCGCCTGGTAAAGTGGGTCCTCTTTTCAACAACTCACAGGCACAGCTTCGCCTGTCTGCTTCCGACCATTGATGAACAAAAAATAGTCACTCCTCCGCAGTCCAATGAGTCCGGTGCTTGCAGCCTTGCACAAACAACTTGTCCACAGAGACATGAACAAGCTTTGTTGACAACCCCCTCCAATCAAGGTCTGTGCATATGTCTGTGCATATCTCATATCAATCCCAGTTCGCTATAGCTTCCATGATGAATGGAGATGCCAGTGCTCAGAAATTGAACAAACCTGCAGACACATTGATTGACAAGGGCTTCAGCGGTATTCGAACAGTTTATCCACAGCGTGACCAACAGTGAATGTGGGCAAAATCAGCGTAGTACCCCCTCCTCTACCAGCAGCTTGAGAATAGCCTCGGCGCCTTCCTGTGGAGATACATCCTTGAGCACCTTGCCCCCCCCGCCACTGGCCTTGGCCGTCGCGGCCTTCATGCGGTCGGCGCCGCTCTTGGCCTTGATCACCTTGAGCCGCTTGGGCCGTGGCCTGGCAGGTTGCAGGGCATCCTCGGCCAGCAACGAATCCTCAATCACTGCCACATTGCGCGCCGCCAGTACACCACGCCGGGCCGGGCCGAACGCCGATTGTCGAGGCTTGGGCGCAGCGTTATCCACAGTTGCCAGCAATGGCAGGCGCACCTTCAGGCGACGCCGCTGACCCCTTGGCAGAGCCTGCAGCACCTGGGCGGTACCGTTGTCGATGGACTCGACCTCGGCCAACCCCACCACCAGCGGCCAGCCCAGCTTCTCGGCCAGCAGGAACGGCAGCATGCCCGAGCCTTCGCCGGTTTCGGCCTGGCTGCCGGTCAGCACCAGCTGGGCACCCGCGTCGCGCAGATAATCGCCGAGCACGCCCAATACATCGGCGCCGGCGGGTTGTTCCAGCACATCCAGATGATCCAGCCCCATGCCCAGGTAGGCACGCAGTGCCTCTTCGCGAGGATCGCCGGCGTGCACCACCTGCAAGTTATCCCCAGCCAGTTGCAAGCCCAGTTCCACGGCACGGGCATCCTGCTCGGCGCGGCGGGCGCGGCCGGAGCTGGGGTGGGCGCCGATCGAGACCAGGCTGATGACTTTCGTACTCATGCTCGCTGCCCCTATGCCGCGTCGCGCTGGCCGCCGCTGCGGAAGTTGTCCACAGCCTCGATCAGTGCCTTGAGAATTGCCGAGCTGTCACCAATCACCGACAGGTCAGCTCGCTTGATCATGTCGCAGCCCGGGTCCATGTTGATCGCCACCACCTTGTCGCAGGCACCGATACCCTGCAGGTGCTGGATGGCACCGGAGATACCCACAGCCACATAGACCCGCGCCGTGACCCAGGTGCCGGTGGCGCCGACCTGGCGGTTGCGCGGCATGAAGCCGTCGTCCACCGCCACCCGCGATGCGCCCTCGGTGGCGCCGAGGGCCGCCGTGGCCCGGTGGTACAGGTCCCAATCCTTGACGCCGTTGCCGCCGGAGACGATGAACTCGGCCTCGGCCATGGCGATGGCCGCCGGGTCCACGGCCACCGAACCCAGGTCTTCGATACGCGACAGGCTGCGTGCCACGCCTGTGGACAACTCCACCGGCAACGCTTCATGACGGGTTTCGCTGACCGGCTCGGCACATTCGGCGGCGGCCAGGATCAGGCGTGGCACACTCCGCTGGATATCCTGCTGGCCGGCACCGGCACGACCGATGCACTGGCCGTCCTTGACCTGCCACACCCGCGTCGCAGGGCGTTCGCCCAGCGCCGCGGCCAGGCGACGTCCCAGTTCGCCGCCACCGGTACGGCTGTCAGGCAGCAGCCAGTGACGCGGCGCGAACTGGTTATCCACAGCCCGCAGGCCCTGGACCAGCTGCTCCGGTGCATAACCTGCGAAGGCCTCGCCCTCGATGACCAGCAAGCGATCGACGCCGGCTGTGGAAAAGTTGTTTTCCTTGTGCTCGCCAAAGACGATGGCCAGCACCGCGCCGTCGCCGCCGGCAAGGCTGTGGGCAAGGCCCAAAAGGTCGCGGTCATGGCTGCCCAGGCGACCACCGACCATGTCCGGGACCACGGCAATGTAGAAGGCCGGTTGCGCCACGCTGTGCAGCGGCAACTGCACTTCGGCGGCCGCGCTGCGTCGCCCGCCGACACCGGTGCCCTGCTGGGCGCCGCTGCGGTCGATGCGCTTGAGGCCGCTGGGGCCGATGAAGCCGGCGGCGATCGCGTGCGGGTTCTTGCGGATGATCCCGTGCGGGCCCATCCAGCTCGTCTGTTGCGTCTGCATCGCCGCGTGCAGCGGATGCAGGCGGTTACGGGCGATCCACTCGGCGCGTGGGTCGCGGCGGATGATGTCGCTCATCAGTGCACCTCCGCAGGTTCACGTTTGGCAGCCTGCGACTTCGCGGTTGCAGGGGCTTCGTCTTCGATCAGCACATCGGCGACCAGCTCGGCCAGGTCCTTGATCTGCGGACGCGGCTCGACCACGCCTTCGAGCATTGCCGTGCACTGTGGACAACCCACCGCCACCAGCTCGGCCTCGGTCTCGCGGATATCGTCCATGCGCATGTCGGGAATACGCTGCTTGCCGGGGATGTCGGTGATCGGCGCACCGCCGCCACCGCCGCAGCAGCGGGAACGGAAGCCCGAGCGCTGCATCTCGCGCACTTCGATGCCCAACGCCTTGAGCACTTCGCGCGGGGCTTCGTATTCGCCGTTGTAGCGGCCCAGATAGCACGGGTCGTGATAGGTAACGCTGCCGCCCTTGTGCTGGCCGAGGTTGAGCTTGTTCGCGGCGATCAGCTCGGCAATGTAGGTGCTGTGGTGCTGCACCTGGTACTCGCCGCCAAGCGCACCGTACTCGTTCTTCAGCACATGGAAGCTGTGCGGATCGCAGGTGACGATGCGCTGGAAGCTGTATTTGCCCAGGGTCTGGATGTTGCGCTTGGCCAGTTGCTGGAAGGTCGCCTCGTCGCCCAGGCGACGGGCCACATCCCCGCTGTCGCGCTCTTCAAGGCCGAGCACGGCAAAGTCCACGCCCGAGGCCTTGAGCACTTTGACGAAGGCCCGCAGGGTGCGTTGGTTGCGCATGTCGAAGGCGCCGTCGCCGACCCAGAACAGTACTTCGGTGCGCTTCACCTCGGACAGCAGTTTCAGGTTGAGGTCGGCCGCCCAGTTCATCCGCCCGCCCGGGGCGAAACCGCCGGGGTTGTCAGTGGCGATCAGGTTGTCCAGCACCTCGGCGCCCTTGTTCGGCGTGGCGCCCTTTTCCAGGGTCAGGTGGCGGCGCATGTCGACGATGGCATCGACGTGCTCGATCATCATCGGGCATTCCTCGACGCAAGCGCGGCAGGTGGTGCACGACCACAGCGTCTCGGCATCCACCAGGCCATTGACGATCGGCTGGTGCGGATGGCCGCCATGCTCGCCGACCGGCTTGCCCGGGTAAGGGCTGCCGGCGAACTGTGCGTCGGTACCACCGGCCAGGCCGATGACCATGTCCTGAATGAGCTTCTTGGGGTTCAGCGGCTGGCCGGCGGCGAACGCTGGGCACATGGCCTCGCACTTGCCGCACTGCACGCAGGCGTCGAAACCGAGCAGTTGGTTCCAGGTGAAATCGACCGGCTTTTCCACGCCCAGCGGTGCATTCGGGTCTTCCAGATCCAGCGGCTTGAGGCCGGTGGAGCGGCCACCGCCGAAGCGTTCGGCGCGGCGGTGCCAGGCCAGGTGCAGGGCACCGGCGAAGGCGTGCTTCATCGGGCCGCCCCAGGTCATGCCGAAGAACAGCTCGGACACGCCCCACAGCACACCGACACCCAGCAAGACGACCAGCACCCAGCCGCCAGTACCTTCCGGCAGGATGCCAGCAACCGGAAGCGTGGCGATGAAGAAGCTCGCCGCGAACATCAGCAGGCTTTTCGGCAGGCGCATCCATGGGCCCCTGGACAGGCGTGAAGGCGGATCGAGCCGGCGTTTGAAGACGAAAAGCGCGCCAGTGAACATGATCACCGTGGCCACCAGCAAGGCATAGCCGAGGATCGTGCTGTGCAGGCCGAAGCCGTGCACCAGGATCGCCAGCACGGCCGACAGCACGAAGCCGCCGGCGGTGGCCACGTGGGTCTTGGACATGTACTTGTCGCGCTCGACCACATGGTGCAGGTCCACCAGGTAGCGCCGTGGCATGGCCAGCAGGCCACCAATCAGGTCAACCTTGCTCGGCCGCCCACGCCGCCACATGCGCACCCGGCGCAGGGCGCCGAGCACCGCCAGGCCGAGGGCGGCGAACAGCAGGATGGGTAAGAGGGTGTTCAACATGGGAGGCTCCCACAACAGCTAGAATCCTGCGCCGCTCTCATGGGCGGCACCGACCCCTGTAGGAGCGGCCTTGTGTCGCGAAAGGGCTGCAAAGCAGCCCCTGGGGCTCAGCAGTGATGCACAGATCCCGGGGTCGCTTCGCGACCCTTTCGCGACGCAAGGCCGCTCCTACAGGGGGCCAATCCCGCCTCTAGAGAGGCGGTGCGATCAGAAGTCCTTGCACAGCCGCAAGGCGTCATAGATCGCCGCATGCACGTTGCGCTGGGCCACGCAGTCGCCGATGCGGTACAGCAGGTAGCCCTCGCCCGGTTGGCTGAGGATCGGCTGCGGCTTGATGGCGAACAACGCCTCCACGTCTATCTGGCCCTTGTTGCGCGAGCCGTCCTTGAGCGCGTAGTACAGCTGCTCGTCAGGGCGCACGCCGTTCTCCACCACCACCTGGTCGACCACGCGCTCTTCCTTGGCGCCGGTGTACTCGTTCTCGAGCACCGCCACCAGCTTGTCACCCTCGCGGTAGACCTTCTCCAGCATCATGTCGCCGGTCATGATCACTTCTTTGGGGTACATGCTGCGGTAGTAGGTCGGGAAGGTCGTGCCGCCCATGGCCACGCCCGGCTTGATATCGTCGGTAACGATCTCGACCTGGCTGCCCTTGTCGGCGAGGAAGTCGGCCACCGACATGCCGGTGAATTCGCAGATGGTGTCGTACACCAGCACGTTCTTGCCCGGCGCGACCTTGCCGTCGAGCACGTCCCAGCTGCTGACCACCAGCCCTTCGGCGGCGCCCCAGTGCTCGTTCTGCTCAAGGAACGAATGGCCGCCCACCGCCAGCACGATGATGTCCGGGCGCAGGTCCTGGATGGTGTCCACATCCGCAGCGGTACCCAGGCGCAGGTCGACCTTCAGGCGGGCGAACTCCAGCTGGTACCAGCGGGTGATGCCGGCGATCTGGTCGCGCTGCGGCGCCTTGGCGGCGATGGTGATCTGTCCGCCGATCTGGTCTTTCTTCTCGAACACGGTGACGTCGTGGCCACGCTCGGCGGCGACGCGGGCCGCCTCCATGCCAGCTGGGCCTGCGCCGACCACCACCACCTTGCGCTTCGGCCCGGTGGACTTCTCGATGATGTGCGGCACGCCCATGTATTCACGGGAGGTCGCGGCGTTCTGGATGCACAGCACATCCAGGCCCTGGTACTGGCGGTCGATGCAGTAGTTGGCACCGACGCACTGCTTGATCTGGTCGACCTGGCCCATCTTGATCTTGGCGATCAGGTGCGGGTCGGCGATGTGCGCGCGGGTCATGCCGACCATATCGACATAGCCGCCTTCGAGGATGCGTGTGGCCTGGTTCGGGTCCTTGATGTTCTGCGCGTGCAACACCGGGACCTTGACCACTTCCTTGATGCCGGCCGCCAGGTGCAGGAACGGCTCCGGCGGGTAGCTCATGTTGGGGATGACGTTGGCCAGGGTGTTGTGGGTGTCGCAGCCCGAGCCGACCACGCCGATGAAATCGAGCATGCCGGTGGCGTCGTAGTAGGCGGCGATCTGCTTCATGTCCTCGTGGCTGAGGCCATCGGGATGGAACTCGTCGCCGCAGATACGCATGCCCACGCAGAAGTCATCGCCGACTTCCTTGCGCACGGCCTTGAGCACTTCCAGGCCGAACTTCATGCGGCCCTCGAAGGTGCCACCCCACTCGTCGGTACGCTTGTTGACCCGCGGGCTCCAGAACTGGTCGATCATGTGCTGGTGCACAGCCGACAGCTCGACGCCGTCCAGGCCGCCCTCCTTGGCGCGACGCGCGGCTTGCGCGTAGTTGCCGATCACCCGCCAGATCTCTTCCACCTCGATGGTCTTGCAGGTGGCGCGGTGCACCGGTTCGCGGATGCCCGACGGCGACATCAACGTCGGCCAGTTGAAGCCGTCCCACCGTGAGCGACGGCCCATGTGGGTAATCTGGATCATGATCTTGGCGCCATGCTTGTGCATGGCGTCGGCGAGGTTCTGGAAGTGCGGGATGATGCGGTCGGTGGACAGGTTGACCGACGACCACCACTCCTGCGGGCTGTCGATGGCCACCACCGAAGAGCCGCCGCAGATGGCAAGGCCGATGCCGCCCTTGGCCTTCTCTTCGTAGTACTTCACGTAGCGGTCGGTGGTCATGCCGCCGTCGGTGGCGTAGACCTCGGCGTGCGCGGTGCTGAGCACACGGTTGCGGACGGTCAGCTTGCCGATCTGGATCGGCTGGAACATTGCTTCGAAGGCCATGACGCTATCTCCGGCTTACAACGGCTTTGTAACGAACAGGCCATCTTCGTGGCCTTCTTCCGACCCGCCGTAGACCTGTTCGGCCACGGTGCGGATCGAGCTGCCGCGGGCAGCGAGAATCTGGTCCATGGCCCCGGCGAACCAGCCGGTGAACATGTAGTCGACCTTGCGGCCGCACTTGCCATACACGTACACGAACGCCGAGTGCTTGAGCTTGACGCTGCAGGTACCTTTGTCCAGGTCGATGTCCTGGATCTGGAACAGGCCCCAGCCACGCTGGGACAGGCGCTTCATGTAGTGCTCGAACACCGCCACGCCCTCCAGGCCATGGCACTCGGCTTCTTTCTCGCACCAGTGCCAAGCGGACTTGTAGCCGGCCTTGTAGAGGATCTCGGCGTACTTGTCGGCGCCCAGCACTTCCTCGATGCCCATGTGGTTGTTGACGAAGAAATGCCGTGGCACGTAGAGCATCGGCAGGGCGTCGCTGGTCCAGACACCGGTCTCGCTGTCGACTTCGATTGGCAATTGCGGGGCGATCTTGGCCATGGAAACTCAACTCCATAAAATTTTTTGTTTGGATGCCCCGGCGTTGCTGGCAGGGGCTTTCAGGCTTGGAGAGCGGCTTTACTCGCCCCACACATCCTTGAGGACGTTGACCCAGTTCTCGCCCATGATCTTGCGCACCACGCGTTCAGAGTGGCCGCGCTTGAGCAGGGTTTCGGTCAGGTTGGGGAACTCGCCGACGGTACGGATACCCAGCGGGTTGATGATCTTGCCGAAGTTGGTCAGGCGCCGGGCGTAGCCCTTGTCGTGGGTCAGGTACTCGAAGAAGTCCTGGCCGTGGCCCTGGGTGAAGTCGGTGCCGATGCCGATGGCGTCCTCGCCGACGATGTTCATGGTGTACTCGATGGCCTCGGCGTAGTCGTCGATGGTCGAGTCGATGCCCTTGGCCAGGAACGGCGCGAACATGGTCACGCCGACGAAGCCGCCGTGGTCGGCGATGAACTTAAGCTCTGCGTCGGACTTGTTGCGCGGGTGTTCCTTCAGGCCCGAGGGCAGGCAGTGGGAATAGCAGACTGGCTTCTTCGACTCGAGGATGACCTCTTCGGAGGTCTTGGAGCCAACGTGGGACAGGTCGCACATGATGCCGACGCGGTTCATCTCGGCGACGATCTCGCGGCCGAAGCCCGACAGGCCACCGTCACGCTCGTAGCAACCGGTGCCGACCAGGTTCTGGGTGTTGTAGCACATCTGCACGATGCCCACGCCGAGCTGCTTGAACACGTCGACATAGGCGATCTGGTCTTCGAACGCATGGGCGTTCTGGAAGCCGAAGAGGATGCCGGTCTTGCCCAGCTCCTTGGCCTTGCGGATATCGGCGGTGGTGCGCACCGGCATCACCAGGTCGCTGTTCTCGCGGATCAGTTTCTGGCTGGAGGCGATATTGTCGACGGTGGCCTTGAAGCCCTCCCACACCGAGACCGTGCAGTTGGCCGCGGTCAGCCCGCCCTTGCGCATGTCCTCGAACAGCTCGCGGTTCCACTTGGCAATGATCAGGCCGTCGATGACGATGCTGTCGGCGTGAAGTTCGGCTGGGCTCATCAGGCTGTCCCCTTTTATTGAAGTCTGCATGCGCCGAACCTTGTGCCGGCGCTTTGGGGCCAGCATATGCCTGCCGCCCGAGGCGCCCCGATGCAAAAACGACAGGGGGTTTGCCGAAAGCGTCAATGGCCGATCCGGCACGCTCTGGCACGGCGCTCGGCAATGAGAGCGAGTCTCGACAACGACGTTTGATGAACATTTCGTCAGGGAGCTATCGCCCGAACCTGCGCTGAGCGAGAATCCAGCGATTGGTCAGCCTGTTCAGGAGAAATTGGATGAAATCAATGGCATGGCTGGTTCTGCTGGCGGTCGCGGGTAGCACGCACGCCGCCGAGGAAGAAAGCACGCCTTGCGACAACGTCGAGACCGAACAGCAGGGGTATGCCTGCGCGGCCTACAACAAGCAGACCGCCGAGCGCGAACTGAAAGCGGCCTATGACGACCTGATGCAACGCATCCGCGACCAGTACGCGGATGAAAGCGACAAGGCCGCGGCGCTGAGCGGCAAGATGGAGGCAGCCGAAAAGCTGTGGGCACAGTTGCGCGACGCCGACTGCAAGGTCGAGACCTGGGCCGAGAAGCCGGGGAGCAAGGCGTACGAGGCGGCGTGGGATACCTGCGTGGCGCAGCGTAGCGACGAGCGCTCGGAATACCTGCAGTCGATCGGACAGCAGTGATTGCCTGCCCCGCGAATGCTCACTTCATGACACGACCAATCGCCGGTCTTCCCGCGGGCACCGCTCGAACCGTGTCCGATAGCAGCGGGTGAAATACGACGCCGACTCGAACCCGCACGCCACTGCCACCTCCAGCACGCTCATGTCGGTCTGGCGCAGCAACTGGCGGGCCTTGTCCAGTCGCAGCCGCAGATAGAAACCGCTGGGCGTGTCGGCCAGGTACAGGCGAAACAGCCGCTCCAACTGGCGCCGGGTCACCTGCACGCCATCAGCCAGTACCTGGGTGTTAAGCGGCAGCTCGGTGTTGCGCTCCATCTCGCCGATCACTTTCACCAGCTTCTTGTTGCGCAGCCCGTAACGCGTGGCGATCTCCATGCGCTGGTGGTCCTGACGCGGACGGATGCGCCCCAGCACGAACTGCTCGGAAACCTGCACCGCCAGCTCACTGCCGTGGGCCTGGGCGATCAGGTCGAGCATCAGGTCGATGGAGGCCGTGCCGCCGGCACAGGTGATGCGCCGGCGGTCGATCTCGAACAGCTCCTGGGTCACCTGCAGGCGTGGATAACGCTCCTTGAACGCCTCCAGTGCCTCCCAGTGCAGGGTCGCCCGGTGACCATCGAGCAGGCCGGCCTCGGCCAGCACCACTGCGCCGGTGTCGATACCCCCGAGCACTACGCCTTCATGGTCCAGACGACGTAGCGCTTGCTGCAGCGCCGATCCATAGCACGCCAAGGGCTCGAAGCCGGCCACCAGCAGCAACAGCCGCCCGTGCCCGCCCTCCCCCAGCGCGCCATCGGCATTCACCGACATGCCGTTGCTGGCCTCTACCGCGCCACCGTCCAGGCTCAGCACGCGCCAGCGGTACAACGGGCCACGGAAGCGATTGGCCACGCGCAGCGGCTCGATGGCACTGATGAAACCCATGGCGGAAAAGCCGGGTAGCAACAGGAAGTCTATGGTTTCCGGCATCGCATGCTCCGCGCAAAGGTGGTCGCCTCCGTGCAAGTGTTAGTCGCCAGGGTGCGATTTTCCACCCTGTCGCCAGCGTAGCGTGTTCTCACGGCCCGCAGAGGCCGGACCCATAACAATATGCACTGCCGATGGAGAGCCACCATGCAACGCTTTATCCGCCGCAGCCTGTTGTCCCTCGTGCTCAGCACCACCGTAGCCGCACCGCTCTTCGCCGCCGAACCCGCCGTCTGCAAGGACGTGCGCCTGGGCGTGGTCAACTGGACCGACGTGATCGCCACCAGCGCCATGGCCCAGGTGCTGCTCGATGGTCTGGGCTACCAGACCAAGCAGACCAGCGCCTCGCAGCAGATCATTTTCGCCGGTATTCGCGATAAGCGGCTGGACATGTTCCTCGGGTACTGGAACCCGATCATGACCCAGACCATCACCCCATTCATCCAGGCCAACCAGGTCAAGGTGCTCGACAAGCCAAGCCTGGAAGACGCCCGCGCCACCCTGGCCGTGCCGAAATACCTGGCCGACAAAGGCCTGAAGACGTTCGCCGACATCCACAAGTTCCAGAAGGAACTGGGCGGCAAGATCTACGGCATCGAGCCAGGCTCCGGCGCCAATACCCAGATCAAGGCGATGATCAGCAAGAACCAGTTCGACTTGGGCAAGTTCCAGCTGGTCGAGTCGAGCGAGGCCGGGATGCTCGCCGCGGTGGACCGAGCGGTACGACGCAAGGAAGCGGTGGTGTTCTTTGGCTGGGCGCCGCACCCAATGAACGTGAACATCGACATGGTCTATCTCGGCGACAGCCAGGACGCCCTGGGCCCGGACGAAGGCCGCGCCACGGTGTGGACGGTGACCGCGCCGGACTACGCCGAACGCTGTCCCAACGCCCACCGCCTGCTGGCCAACCTGAACTTCAGCGCCGAGGACGAGAGCCGGATGATGCAGCCGCTGCTCGATCACAAGGACGCGCTGGAGTCCGCCCGCCAGTGGCTCAAGGACCACCCCGAGGACAAGGCCCGTTGGCTCGAGGGTGTAACCACCTTCGATGGCAAGCCCGCCGCGGACAACCTCAAGCTCACGGCCAACTGACAGAACCTCATCGCCTACTCGCACACCGACAGGTCAACCCGATCGGTGTAGGAGCGGCCTTGTGTCGCGATAGGGCAGCAAGGCGGCCCCCGGACTTCAACGCCGCCACATAAATCCTGGGGCCGCTGCGCGGCCCTATCGCGACGCAAGGCCGCTCCTACAGAGATCCGGTCCATAGTCACAAAAAGGAATCCACCATGAACCACGACGTCATCATCACCTGCGCCCTCACCGGTGCCGGCGACACGGTCGCCAAGAGCCACCTGGTCCCGGTCACCCCGAAACAGATCGCCGAATCCGCCGTCGAGGCCGCCAAGGCCGGCGCCACCGTGGTCCACTGCCACGTTCGCGATCCGCAAACCGGCCGCTTTAGCCGCGACGTCAACCTCTATCGCGAAGTGATGGAGCGCATCCGCGAGGCTGACGTGGACATCATCGTCAACCTCACCGCCGGCATGGGCGGCGACCTGGAGATCGGCCCGGGCGAGTCACCCATGGAATTCGGCCCAGGCACCGACCTGATTGGCCCGCTGGAGCGCCTGGCCCATGTCGAGGCACTGCTGCCGGAAATCTGCACCCTCGACTGCGGCACCCTCAACTTCGGCGACGGCAACGCCATCTACGTCTCCACCCCGGCCCAGTTGCGCGCAGGCGCCAAGCGCATCACCGAGCTGGGCGTGAAGGCCGAGCTGGAGATCTTCGATACCGGTCACCTGTGGTTCGCCAAGCAAATGATCAAGGAAGGCCTGCTGGACGACCCGCTGTTCCAGCTGTGCCTGGGCATCCCATGGGGCGCGCCGGCGGATACCACCACCATGAAGGCGATGGTCGACAACCTGCCGGCCAATGTCACCTGGGCCGGCTTCGGCATCGGCCGCATGCAGATGCCCATGGCCGCCCAGGCGGTGCTGCTCGGCGGCAACGTCCGGGTCGGGCTGGAGGACAACCTGTACCTGGACCGTGGCGTGCTGGCCAGCAACGGCCAGCTGGTGGAACGGGCGATGGAAATCATCACCCGCATGGGTGCCCGCGTGCTCAGCCCGGCAGAAGGCCGGGAAAAGATGAACCTCAAACGCCGCTGATATTCCTGTAGGAGCCCGATATGCCATTCATCACCGACATCAAGACCTTCGCCGCCCTGGGTAGCGGCGTAATCGGCAGCGGTTGGGTCGCCCGCGCCCTGGCCCATGGCCTGGACGTGATTGCCTGGGACCCTGCGCCCGGCGCCGAGGCCATGTTGCGCAAACGTATCGCCAATGCCTGGCCGGCCCTGCAGAAGCAAGGTCTGGCGCCCGGCGCCTCACAGGATCGCCTGACTTTCGTCGCCACCATCGAGGCGTGCGTGCGCGACGCCGATTTCATCCAGGAGAGTGCCCCCGAACGCCTGGACCTCAAGCTCGACCTGCACGCGAAGATCAGCGCCGCCGCCAAGCCGAATGCGATCATCGCCAGCAGCACCTCGGGCCTGCTGCCCAGCGAGTTCTATGAGTCGGCCACCCACCCCGAGCGCTGCGTGGTGGGCCACCCGTTCAACCCGGTGTACCTGCTGCCACTGGTGGAAATCGTCGGCGGCCGAAACACCAGCCCCGACGCCATCGAAGCGGCAAAAGCCCTCTACACAGCGCTGGGCATGCGCCCATTGCATGTGCGCAAGGAAGTCCCCGGCTTTATCGCCGACCGCCTGCTCGAAGCGCTCTGGCGCGAGGCCTTGCACCTGGTCAACGACGGCGTCGCCAGCACTGGCGAGATCGACGACGCGATCCGCTTCGGCGCCGGTCTGCGCTGGTCGTTCATGGGCACTTTCCTTACCTATACCCTGGCTGGTGGCGACGCCGGCATGCGCCACTTCATGGCCCAGTTCGGCCCAGCGCTGAAGCTGCCCTGGACGTACCTGCCGGCACCGGAGCTGACCGACAAGCTGATCGACGATGTGGTGGAAGGCACCTCGGAACAGCTGGGCGAGCGCAGCATCGCGGCCCTGGAGCGCTATCGTGATGACACACTGCTGGCGGTACTGGAAGCGGTGAAAACCAGCAAAGCCAAGCACGGCATGGCCTTCGGCGACTGAGGATTAAACGATGCCCGCCCTGATCACCTACCGTACCCGGGTGTTGCCGGAATGGGTCGACTACAACGGCCACCTGCGCGATGCCTACTACCTGCTGATCTTCAGCTACGCCACCGATGCGCTGATGGAGCGCATCGGCCTGGATGCCGATGCACGAGGGCAGAGCGGGCATTCGCTGTTTACCCTAGAGGCGCATATCAACTACTTGCACGAGGTAAAGCTTGATACTGAGGTGTGGGTGCAGACATTCATTATCGGCTTCGACAAGAAGCGCCTGCACCTGTACCACAGCTTGCATAGAAAGGACTTTGAGGAAGCCCTCTCCGCCAGCGAGCAACTGCTACTGCACGTGGATATGGCCGGACCAAAGTCTGCGCCGTTTACGGCGAGTTCCATCGAACAACTGGAAAACCTGGTCACTGGGCAAGATAGCCAACCGCATTCACTGTACGTTGGCCGAACCATTCGCATTCCTTGAACGTAAGATCAGGCTCGAGCGAGAAGATTACCTCGACCACCAGCGTGCCTTCTCACTCAGAGCCCACCTAAATACACTCAACCTTGATTTCAGGGATAGAACTTGGACACATCATCCCTAACCTCATTAAAAAGACGAACATTATCACTATGCTCCTTAGTACCCAAACGCACTGAAGCAAAAGTAGCTTTAGGGTCAGAAAATTGACCCATATCATAATGATCACATCCATTTTTTCCGCAATCAAACTTACCCATTATCGTATGATACTTAGCACCGTTGGCAAAAAACTCATGCGCGAATCTGTATGGATGTTCACCTGGATCGGGATATCCAGGTTTCCATGTATGCTCCCCGCCCAAGAGATGTCCAAGCTGATGCGTCAGAATGTCTGATTCGTGTGCAACATGGATCAATGCAAAGGCAGTTTCCTTTCTTGCCGAGACATAAGCCTGGCCACCAAAAAATGGATAAGCAACTGCAGTGACAACCAAATCAGCCTGCTTCGACTCTCTCTGTTCAGCAATTTGTCTTGCGACAGGCGTGTTTGGCCCACGGACCTCCCTCAGTATTTTTTTTGGGTCCTGTTCAAGCTCAGCCTCCTTCAAACTCGAGGCATAATACCCAGCGTACTCAAACTCAAGGTCAACATTACTTCTCCGAAACACCTGAGAGCTCGATGCCAACATTGCCCTAATCCTGCCTTCAAAAGACGGATCAACTGCACGCGCCTCCTGCGTACTAACGAACATGACCCGAATAATACTACGCGCCCTGGGCTGTGAACCATTCACTGCTTTTTTCAGTTTTTTACCCTGCGACTCACGTATAGGATCACACTTTAAATTAGAATCCGACCCAAATTTAATGAGAGCATATCGCCCCGCACCCGCATTTTCCAAACGATAAAATTGTCCTGGCAGATATATCTCACCGCTCAGTCGCTGCCCTTGCCGCACCAGCATAATTCTGCTGACAGGATCTATATCAACCTCACCAGGAGATGTGTGGTGTTGTTTTCGATCGGAAACGATGTCTCCAAACCAATACGTAGTATTGTTACCTTCTTCATAGACATTACGTTGCTGAAACTTTACAATATCTCCATTTGGTAGCGACACCAAAAGCCGGCCAACCCCTGCCTTGACCAAGGCCGGATTGACATCAATGAAACGCGCATATTCTATGTTCCTCGATTGCCCCAGTGCTTTAAGGAAATTGACGTCTGCATCGCTAGAGGCCAGCGTCGACAGCCTCTGGAGATCCATCGCTTCCTTGATATCATAAAGTTTTTGCTCATCATCCATTGATGAAACCTGCGCATGACTTGCCACTCCACAAGCCGACAGCAGAAGCACCTGTAAAAATGCGAAAAGCCACGTAGTCCTTCGTTGAATAATCATCCTATTCTCCTTGAACATATGAGCAAGCAGTACACAACCAGGCACAATGCAAATACTTAAACAAGCCAGAAGACCAGCCGCAAGCAGCCTTATTGATCAAGCTTCCAGGAGGTAATATGGGTTATCTTACCGAACAACTCCTCATTCCATATCGTTATTTCCAGAGGCTGAAGAATATTTGGATGTTCCCACACCGATTTCTTTATATCTGCAATCATCCGCGGAAATAAATTGGGTTCAGGAAGCATCCCCTGAACGCACAGCGCAGCCTCGCCTCGCGCCGTTTCAAAACAGATAACGCGAAAGCCAAACCAGAGTAGAAATCGAATTGACCCGAGCTCAGGCATATATTCCTTCCCTTCTCTCCTACACCCCTCCTCAGAAGTATGACAACTATTCTCCGCCAGCGCTTGTAGCATCGCAGGACATAGTGGCGCATTTCCGTGATCAGGCACGATTACACTGCATAGAAATCCACTCGCTGCGAAAGACCCCGTATAAAAAGAAACCTGCAATTCGTTTGCAGACGGCGTCGCCCCCTCGGGCTTCGGGGTGGAACACCCCGAAAAAACAAAGACCAGTACAGTCCATAGCAAGACAGCATGAATTCCGCATAGTTTGTTCATGTCCTTACCTCCCTATCCTCAGATTATGCTGTCGTCGCCCACCAGTGACATGCCAACGCTCGAACAAAAAGTATCTGCCATAATACTTAACTAACTATCAGACAGCCCGCAACTGGCAAAATTATCAGGTAGTTTGCGTGCCCCCAAAAGTCCTGGAAAGCCGTGAGCTTCCGGGATCAAGAGCAACATCCACTGCAAGGCCCCCGGTGTCAGGATAGTGGCCGCCTCGCCTGATTTACCTGAAACCAGACACAGGGGCGCAAACAGAGCCGTTGTGCCGTACTATTCCTCTGAGCGCAAAGCCGAATTCCTCAAGATGTTGCTCCCTCCATTCAATCTGACGATGGCCGAGGGCGTTCCTGAAATGTCTCTGTACACCTGACGTCGGCAAGCCAGTACCAAAGGATCCGTAGTGGTGTCCGCCCCCAAACACCCGACCGAGAGTTAGTCGGTGGAGGTGAAATTCGCTGCAGTCACCGAGTGTGCCAGCCTGTCCGAGATTGAATTGGGCGAATACTGTCGTCGCAAAAGCTTGTATGCCAAGCAGATAACCGCGTGACGGCAAGGGCTTCTGAGCGCAATGGCGTCTCAACAAGCGCAACCCAAGGTTGATCGGGAACAAGCCCGGCAGGATCAGAAATGCATCAAAGAACTTGAGATTGAACTGCGCTGCAGCTTCGAACTGCCGGACAGAGGCAGCACCGAGGACGTGCTCAGCGCCCTGGACGTAATGCCGAGCCGACAACACATGCGACCCAGGCACCGAATCGTGTGTGGTCGTGGGACATCACATACTTACCGTCTTCGGTGCGTGGTCAGTACGACTACCTGTATCTGATCGAGGAGTGACGCGACAACTAGTTTGAAAAACACCGAGAGTGACCAAGCCCCCGGTGCCGTGACATCAATCTGCGGCCCTCCTTGCCCGACGATTTAGCCGTAAACGACCTGTTCGTAGTCAAAGCAGCCATCGTGACAATCCGCCCTTGCCGCCCCAGAGCATCGGACACAGAATCAATTGAAGACAACAGCGGCGAAGGACATTAGTCATGATGCATGCGGACTTGATCGACCAGGACGACCTGCTGGGCCAGCTGCGCTCGCGGGGTTTCGACATTCCGGCCGGCGCCAGCGCCGAGCAGGCCTGCGAGGTGGTGATACGCGGACTGACCGAGCCCAATGCGCGGGCGCTGAAGGGCATGGTCGAGCAGATGTACACCGGCAGCGCGACGATCCTGCCGGCCGTGCGCCAAGCCATCGACAAGCAGTTGCTGCCGGCGTTGGCGCAGTTCAACAAACGTGCCTGAAGCATTGACTGGCCCTTTGTAAGAGCGGCCTTGTGCCGCTCCTACAGGGACCGATGTTCAGCTACAGGCGCACACTGGCAAAGGTCGACTCGTTACGCGCCTGGCTCAGCGCCGCCATCGGCCCGCTGTGCGGTGACAAGGCCATGGCTTGCGGAATCGGCATCATTGCCACCTGCTGGGTGGTGTTCGAGCCCACGCGCTCGTCACGCGGCGGAATGCCGAAGTACTCGCGGTAGCACTTGGAGAAGTGCGGCGTGGACACGAACCCGCACACCGACGCCACCTCGATGATCGACATCGGCGTCTGCTTGAGCAATTGCCGGGCACGGATCAGGCGTAGCTTGAGGTAGTAGCGCGACGGCGAGCAGTGCAGGTACTTCTGGAACAGTCGCTCGAGTTGGCGCCGCGACACGGCCACGTACACCGCCAGTTCGTCCAGGTCGATCGGCTCCTCGAGGTTGGCCTCCATCAGCGCGACGATTTCCTGCAGCTTCGGCTGGTTGGTGCCGAGCATGTGCTTGAGCGGCACGCGCTGGTGGTCCTGTTCGTTGCGGATGCGTTCGTAGACGAACATCTCGGAGATCGCCGCCGACAGCTCACGGCCATGATCGCGGCTGATCAGGTGCAGCATCATGTCCAGCGGCGCGGTGCCGCCGGAGCTGGTGAAGCGGTTGCGGTCGAGGGTGAACAGGCGGGTGCTCATGTTCACCCGCGGGTAGGCTTCCTGCATCGCCGCCAGGCATTCCCAGTGCACGCTGCAGTCGAAACCGTCGAGCAGGCCGGCGCAGGCCAGCGCCCAGCTGCCGGTGCACACCGCGCCCAGGCGGCGCGACTGGCGGGCCTGGGCCTGTAGCCAGGTGACGTGCTCGCGGGTGACGGTGCGCTGGATGCCCACACCGCCGCAGACGATCACGGTGTCGATCGGGGGCGCGCTGTGCATGGCGGCATCGGGGGTGATCTGCAAGCCATCACTGGCCCAGACTTGGCCACCGTCTACGGTCAGAGTATGCCAGCGGTAGAGCTCGCGACCGGACAGCTGGTTGGCCATGCGCAGCGGCTCGACCGCCGACGCCAGGGAAATGAGGGTGAAGTTGTCCAGCAGGAGAAAGCCGATGGACTGGGGTGCTGTGCGGTTCTGGGTTGGGGTCCCGGAGGTGTACGACGTCATCGCGATTTCTCCTCACACAATGCAGGGTGTGCCTCAGGCGAGCACTGTTCTTGTAATGGCCCCGTTTCGTATGCAGGGGCTTTGCCAATCTCAACGCAAATGGCATGCCTGAAATTGAACGCTCATCCAATAAAACCCAAAAACGACGTCGGCATGCGCCTTCCAGCGGGCCGGGTGATGAACGTCAGTTCAAACGCAAACGGGCGCGCCAGCGCCCCTGCGCGTCACCGCTGAGCAATTCGGTAGCACTTGTGGGAAAGTTGCCCAGATGCGACAGACTTGAGTGTCACCGACAATGACCCTGCTGGTAACGACAGGCGACGGCCGGTAGATGACAACCAGTGCGCCAGAATGTGGCGCATCGGTCACGCGCGGGCCAGAACGGCGCATCAGCATTCGATGACGCTGACCGCCAGGCCCCCACGGGAGGTTTCCTTGTACTTGTCATGCATGTCGGCGCCGGTGTCGCGCATGGTGCGGATCACCTGGTCCAAGGAGATGAAATGATCGCCATCACCGCGTAAGGCCATCTGCACGGCATTGATCGCCTTCACCGCAGCGATGGCGTTGCGCTCGATGCAGGGCACCTGCACCAGGCCACCGACCGGGTCGCAGGTCAGGCCAAGGTTGTGTTCAAGGGCGATCTCGGCGGCGTTCTCCAACTGCGCCGGGGTGGCGCCAAGCACGTCGGCCAAGCCTGCGGCAGCCATGGCACAAGCCGAACCGACCTCGCCCTGGCAACCAACCTCGGCGCCGGAGATCGAGGCGTTCTTCTTGCACAGGATGCCCACTGCCGCCGCGCCGAGGAAGAAGTCCACCACATTGGACTCATCCACCGCATCGGAGAACCGCATGTAGTAGTGCAACACCGCCGGGATGATGCCCGCCGCACCGTTGGTGGGCGCGGTGACCATGCGCCCGCCAGCGGCGTTCTCTTCGTTGACCGCCAGGGCAAACAGGTTGACCCACTCCATGGCGCTCATGGTCGAGCCGATCACGTTAGGCTTGCCCAGCTCCTGCAGGCTGCGGTGCAGGCGGGCGGCGCGGCGGCGCACATTGAGCCCTCCCGGGAGGATGCCTTCATGCTTGAGGCCGTTGTTCACGCACTCCTGCATGGCTTGCCAGAGCTTGAGCAGGCCGGCGCGGATCTCCGCTTCGCTGCGCCAGACCTTTTCGTTCTCCAGCATCAATTGCGACACGCGCAGGTCGTTTTGCTTGCACAGGCGCAGCAGTTCGGCGGCGCTGTCGAAGTCGTAGGGCAGCACGGTCTGGTCGGCGTCCAGCACGCCGCTGGCGGCCTGGGCGGCATCGACCACGAAACCGCCGCCCACCGAGTAATAGGTGTCGCGGTGCAGCTCGCCCGCCTCACCTTCGGCGATCAGGGTCATGGCATTGGGATGGTACGGTAGGTTCTCGTCCAGCAGCAGCATGTCGCGGGCCCAGACGAACTCGATGGGCAGGTGGTTGTCGAGCTTGAGCACGTTGGTTTCGCGCAGGTCGGCGATGCGCGGGGTGATCTGGCTGGGGTCGATGGCGTCGGGCCATTCGCCCATCAGGCCCATGATCGTGGCGTTGTCGGTGCCGTGACCGACACCGGTGGCCGACAGCGAGCCATACAGCCTCACTTCGACGCGCCGCACCCGCTCCAGCTCACCGCGCTCGCGCAGCCCCTGGACGAACAGCGCGCCGGCGCGCATGGGGCCGACGGTGTGTGAGCTGGAAGGCCCGACACCGATCTTGAACAGGTCGAACACGCTGATGGCCATTGTCGCATCACCTCTTGATGGGCTTGTCTCGCAGCGCCGAACACCGCCTTGCGCAACTGCTAGGCTGAAAGCTCGAGCCGCCTCGGAATGCTCGCATCATCGGGCTTTTGCCCACCCCCTCGCCGTCTGCAACCGACGTACTTTTGTCCAGCAGCGCCGCCACTGCACCGGCCCTGCGTGCGCCGTTTTCCAGCGCCGGGACGCCGCAAAAACCGAGGCCGGGGGGTGGAAAAATCCAGTTGCGACATCGTCCGTACTGGATGCGACCCGTCCTGTACTGGATACGACGCCACCAGTAGGCGATTGCCGAACGCTGGAGGATTATCGAAAGCGACTCGTATTGCACGGCCTCGCATCCTGCCCTCTGCAGGCCTGGTCGACCGGAGCCCTGAGAACGCCCGGCGACCCACGCGAACCCGAAGATAAAATCACAGGAGTCCATCCATGAAAGCTTCACCCAAGCTGTTGCTGGTCGCGTTGCTGTCCGCTCCGCTGCTGGCCCAGGCCGCCGAACCCGAGCAGTGTCAGACGGTGCGTTTCTCGGATGTCGGCTGGACCGACATCACGGTCACCACCGCGACCACCAGCGTCGTGCTCGAAGCCCTGGGCTACAAGACCCACACCACCATGATCTCGGTACCGGTGACCTACAAGTCGCTGGCCACCGGCAAGGACCTGGACGTGTTTCTCGGCAACTGGATGCCGACCATGGAGAACGACATCAAGCAGTACCGCGACGCCGGCACCGTCGAGACCGTGCGCGCCAACCTGGAGAACGCCAAGTACACCCTGGCCGTGCCCCAGGCCCTGTATGACAAGGGCCTGAAGGATTTCGCCAACCTGCCCAAGTTCAAGCAGGAGCTCAAGGGCAAGATCTACGGCATCGAACCCGGCAACGACGGCAACCGCACCATCCAGAAGATGATCGACGACAACGCCTTCGGCCTGAAGGACGCCGGTTTCCAGATCGTGCAGTCCAGCGAGGCCGGCATGCTCGCCCAGGTCGACCGGGCGCAGAAGCGCAACGAGGCGATCGTGTTCCTCGGTTGGGAACCACACCCGATGAACACCCGCTTCAAGATGCAGTACCTGACCGGCGGGGACGCCTACTTCGGTCCCGATTTCGGCAAGGCCACCGTGCTCACCAACACCCGCAAGGGCTATGCGCAGGAATGCGCCAACGTCGGCCAGTTGCTGAAGAACCTGTCGTTCGAGCTCAAGGATGAAAGCACCATGATGGGCTATGTCCTGGACGACAAGATGAAACCCGAGGCGGCGGCCAAGAAATGGCTCAAGGACAACCCCGGCAAGCTGGATGCCTGGCTGGCGGGCGTGACCACCGTGGACGGCAAGCCCGGCCTCGAAGCGGCCAAGGCCAAACTGACGCAATAACGCAAGACGCAATGGCAACACCTCGGGGCGGGACCGTGCCCGCCCCGGACTGATTTCAATCTTTGCAGGTGGAAGCTCGCTATCATGCTTATCGATCAGAAAATACCCCTGGGGCAGTACATCGCCTCATTCGTCGAATGGTTGACCCAGAACGGCGCCAGTTACTTTGACGCCATCGCCGCAGGCCTGGAATTCATGATCCATGGGGTCACCAGCGCCCTGACCTGGTTCAACCCGTTCGTGCTCATCGCCCTGTTCGCCGCCCTCGCGCACCTGATCCAGCGCAAGTGGGCCCTCACCGTCTTCGTCGCCCTGTCGTTCCTGCTGATCCTCAACCTGGGCTACTGGCAGGAAACCATGGAAACCCTGGCGCAGGTCACCTTCGCCACGGTGGTCTGCGTGGTCATCGGCGTGCCGCTGGGCATCGCCGCCGCGCACAAACCAATGTTCTACACCGCCATGCGCCCGGTACTGGACCTGATGCAGACCGTGCCCACCTTCGTCTACCTGATCCCGACCCTGACCCTGTTCGGCCTGGGCGTGGTGCCAGGACTGATTTCCACCGTGGTGTTCGCCATCGCCGCGCCCATCCGCCTCACTTATCTGGGTATCTGCGACGTGCCGCAGGAACTGATGGACGCCGGCAAGGCCTTCGGTTGCTCGCGCCGCCAGTTGCTGACCCGTATCGAACTGCCCCACGCCATGCCGAGCATCGCCGCCGGCGTGACGCAATGCATCATGCTGTCGCTGTCGATGGTGGTGATTGCCGCCCTGGTCGGCGCCGACGGCCTGGGCAAACCCGTGGTCAACGCACTGAACACCGCCGATATCTCCCTGGGCTTCGAAGCGGGCCTGGCCATCGTGCTGCTGGCAATCATGCTCGACCGTATCTGCAAGCAACCGGAGCTGCCGGTAAGGGGTGAGGCATGAGCATCATTCGTTTCGAAGACGTCGACGTCATTTTCTCCAGCAAGCCGCGCGAGGCCCTGGCCCTGCTCGACCAGGGCAAGACCCGCGAGCAGATCCTCAAGCAAACCGGGCTGGTGGTCGGTGTCGAGAAGGCCAACCTGGACATCAACAAGGGCGAGATCTGCGTGCTGATGGGCCTGTCCGGCTCTGGTAAATCCAGCTTGCTGCGCTGCATCAACGGCCTCAACACCGTGAGCCGCGGCAAGCTGTTCGTCGAGCATGAAGGCAAGCACATCGACATCGCCCACTGCACCCCGGCGGAGCTGAAAATGATGCGCACCAAGCGCATCGCCATGGTGTTCCAGAAGTTCGCCCTGATGCCCTGGCTGACGGTGCGCGAGAACATCAGTTTTGGCCTGGAGATGCAGGGCCGTCCCGAGAAGGAACGGCGCAAGCTGGTGGATGAAAAGCTCGAGCTGGTGGGCCTGACCCAGTGGCGAAACAAGAAGCCAGATGAACTCTCGGGTGGCATGCAGCAGCGCGTCGGCCTGGCCCGGGCGCTGGCGATGGACGCCGACATCCTGCTGATGGACGAACCGTTCTCGGCCCTTGACCCGCTGATCCGCCAGGGCCTGCAGGACGAACTGCTGGCCCTGCAGAGCAAGCTGAGCAAGACCATCGTCTTCGTCAGCCACGACCTCGACGAGGCCCTGAAGCTGGGCAGCCGTATCGCGATCATGAAGGACGGGCGGATCATCCAGTACAGCAAGCCGGAAGACATCGTGCTCAACCCGGCCGACGAGTACGTGCGTACCTTCGTCGCCCACACCAACCCGCTCAACGTGCTGTGCGGCCGCAGCCTGATGCGCAGCCTGGACCAGTGCAAGCGGGTCAACGGCTCGGTGTGCCTGGACCCGGGAATCGACTCATGGCTGGACCTCGGCGAGGGAGGCTCGCTCAAGCGCGCGCGCCAGGGCCAGAACGGGCTGGATATGCAGAACTGGGCACCGGGGCAGGATGTGGAGCTGCTGGAGCGCAGGCCGACCGTGGTGCACGCCGATATCGGCATGCGCGAGGCGCTGCAGATTCGTTACCAGACCGGCAACAAGCTGGTGCTGCAGGATAACGACAAGGTGGTGGGGATTCTTGGGGATACCGAGCTTTACCATGCCTTGCTTGGCAAGAACCACGGGTGATGCCTCTGGGGCCGCTTCGCGGCCCTTTCGCGACACAAGGCCGCTCCCACAGGCACGACGCCAGCCTCAGGTGCAGTGCTGTACTTGTGGGAGCGGCCTTGTGTCGCGAAAGGAGGGCGAAGCCCTCCCAGCGCTCTGTCAGCGAACGACGATCCCACGCGAAGCCATATAGGCCTTCGCCTCAGGCACCGTGTACTCGCCAAAGTGGAAGATACTCGCCGCCAGCACCGCGCTGGCGTGGCCTTCCAGAATTCCGTCCGCCAGGTGTTGCAGGTTGCCCACGCCACCGGAGGCAATCACCGGAATCCCCAACGCATCGCTGATCGCCCGGGTAACACCCAGGTCGAAGCCGTTCTTCATGCCATCCTGGTCCATGCTGGTCAGCAGGATCTCGCCGGCGCCCAGGCCTTCCATCTTTTTCGCCCACTCGACGGCATCCAGCCCGGTCGGCTTGCGCCCGCCATGGGTAAAGATCTCCCAGCGCGGCGTTTCGCCCGGTCCAGAAACCTTCTTGGCGTCGATGGCAACGACGATGCACTGCGAACCGAAACGGTCCGCCGCCTCACCCACGAACTCAGGGTTGAACACTGCCGCGGTGTTGATCGAGACCTTGTCGGCACCGGCGTTGAGCAGGTTGCGGATGTCCTGCACGGTACGCACGCCGCCACCGACGGTCAGCGGGATGAACACCTGGCTGGCCATGCGCTCGACGGTATGCAGGGTGGTGTCACGGCCATCGACGCTGGCGGTGATGTCCAGGAAGGTGATCTCGTCCGCGCCCTGCTCGTTGTAGCGCCGGGCAATCTCCACCGGGTCGCCGGCATCGCGGATGTTCTCGAACTTGACGCCCTTGACCACCCGGCCGTTGTCCACGTCCAGGCAAGGGATGATGCGCTTGGCCAGTGCCATGGTCGCTCCTTAGCCTTGATAGTTGTCGCAGAAGGCCTGGGCCTCGGCGACGTCGAGGGTGCCTTCGTAGATGGCGCGGCCGGTGATGGCGCCGATGATGCCGGGGGCCTTGGCGTCCAGCAGGGCCTTGATGTCGCCCAGGTTGTGGATGCCGCCCGAGGCGATCACCGGGATCGAGGTGGCTTCGGCCAAGGCCTTGGTGAAGGGCACGTTGCAGCCCTGCATCATGCCGTCCTTGGCGATGTCGGTGTAGACGATCGCCGAGACGCCATCGGCCTCGAAACGCTTGGCCAGGTCAATGACCTGCACCGAGCTCACTTCGGCCCAGCCGTCGGTGGCGACGAAGCCGTCTTTCGCATCAAGACCGACGATGACCTTGCCCGGGAAGGCCTTGCACGCTTCGGCGACGAACTCGGGCTGCTTGACCGCCTTGGTGCCGATGATCACGTGGCTGACGCCGGCCTTGACGTAGTGCTCGATGGTTTCCAGCGAGCGGATGCCGCCGCCGATCTGGATCGGCAGGTTCGGGTAGCGCTTGGCGATGGCAGTGACCACTTCACCGTTGACCGGTTGGCCTTCAAAGGCGCCGTTCAGGTCGACCAGGTGCAGGCGACGGCAGCCACCCTCGACCCATTTGGCGGCCATGCTCACCGGGTCGTCGGAGAATACGGTGGAGTCTTCCATGCGGCCTTGGCGCAGGCGTACGCAGGCACCGTCCTTGAGATCGATAGCGGGGATAATCAGCATCTTGGCAACCTGTCTTGTTCGTTGGGTTCAGGGCTTCTCGAGCGCCCACAGGTCGCTTTCGATGCTCTCGAACCGCTCCTTGAGGTGCAGTTGAACATCGGCAATCGCCCTGTTGTAGTAATGGGGTGCAATTTCCTTGCTGAACAGCTCGAGGACCTCGGCCACCTCGAACGACCCCAGCTGCAGCTCGAAGCGGTCTTCGAGGAAACGCTTGAGCGTGTCGAGCGCGTCGCGCTCCTGCTCCGGCGTCAGCGTGATGATCGGGGCCTTGGTCTTCGATCGGCTCATTTACCAGCGCCCGTCCCAGGCGACGAAGTTCTGCAGCAGCTGCAGGCCATGGGTATGGCTCTTCTCCGGGTGGAACTGCACGGCAAAGCGCGAGCCATCGGCCAGCGCGGCGGCGAAGTCGACGCCATAGTGGCCGCGACCGACGACCTGGCCCGGCTTGCCGGCGTTGATGTAGTAGCTGTGCACAAAGTAGAAGCGCGCCCGGTCAGGGATGTCATGCCACAGCGGGTGGTCAATGGTCTGGCTCACTTCGTTCCAGCCCATGTGCGGCACCTTCAGGTGCTCGCCGTCTTCCTTGAGGTCTTTACCGAAGAAGCGCACCTGGCCGGGGAACAGGCCGATGCAATCGACGCCATCGTTTTCTTCGCTGTGGTCGAGCAGCGCCTGCATGCCCACGCAGATACCGAGGAACGGACGGTCCTGGCTGACCTCGCGCACCAGGCTGTCAAAGCCCAGGCGGCGGATCTCGGCCATGCAGTCGCGGATCGCGCCGACGCCGGGGAACACCACGCGGTCGGCTTCACGAATCACCGCGGCGTCGCTGGTCACCAGCACCTTGCCGGCGCCCACGTGCTCGAGGGCCTTGGCCACCGAGTGCAGGTTGCCCATGCCATAGTCGATTACGGCTACCGTCTGCATTTACAGGCACCCTTTGGTGGACGGCATCTGCCCGGCCATGCGCTCGTCGAGGGTGACGGCCATGCGCAGGGCGCGGCCGAAAGCCTTGAACACGGTCTCGATCTGGTGGTGGGTGTTGTGGCCACGCAGGTTGTCGATGTGCAGGGTCACCAGGGCGTGGTTGACGAAGCCCTGGAAGAACTCCTGGAACAGGTCGACATCGAAGCCGCCGACGGTGGCGCGGGTGTAGGGCACATGCATCTGCAGGCCCGGGCGCCCCGAGAAGTCGATGACCACGCGCGACAACGCTTCGTCCAGCGGCACATAGGCATGGCCATAGCGGAAGATGCCTTTCTTGTCGCCGATGGCCTGGGCGAACGCCATGCCGAGGGTGATGCCGACGTCCTCGACGGTATGGTGATCGTCGATATGCAGGTCGCCCTTGCACTCGATGTCCAGGTCGATCAGCCCATGCCGGGCGATCTGGTCGAGCATGTGTTCAAGGAAAGGCACGCCGATTTCAAATCGGGCCTTGCCGCTGCCATCGAGGTTGATCGAGCACTTGACCTGGGTTTCCAGGGTATTGCGCTCGACGGAAGCCTTACGTTCGACCATCACCAGCTCCGCAAAATCATTGGGCGAAAAGGGCTCCATTATAGGCCCAGAACGCACCGGCTTGAAACGCGGATGACATATGGCAGGGCTAGTAATTACGGGGGCGGGACGGGCCTACAGGTCTATACAAGTACCTTTGGGGGCTGCTTCGCAGCCCATCGCGACACCAGGCCGCTCCCACAGGAGCCTCGTGAGCCTGAAGGTACGCAATGCCTGTGGGAGCGGCCTTGTGTCGCGAAAGGGGCGCAAAGCGCCCCCAGAGCCAGCTAACTCAGTGAAACAGCACCGCCGTCTTCTGCAAGGTGATCCACACCCCCCAGGCCAGCGGAATCACCACCACGGCCCAGGCCAGCAGCACCAACGGCAGGCTGCCCGGCGCCGCATGCCACTCCAGCGAGCGTGCCGAATCGACACCCTTGTCATGGCTCAGCGCTCGCTCGGCAGCCAGTTCGGCATCGGTCATGAAGTACTTGTCCGCTACCGGCCGCACCAACATGTTGCAGATGAAGCCCAGCACCAGCAGGCCGGCGAGAATGTACAAGGTCATGTCGTAAGCCGCCGCGCGCTCCACGCCCGCAGCCAGCTGCGCTTCGCGCAGGTAGGTGATCAGCACTGGGCCGAGCACGCCTGCCGCCGCCCAGGCCGTCAGCAGGCGACCATGGATGGCGCCGACCATCTGTGTGCCGAACAGGTCGGCCAAGTACGCCGGGACGGTGGCGAAACCGCCGCCGTACATCGACAGGATGATGCAGAACGCCGCCACGAACAGCGCCACGTTGCCGATGTGCCCCATGTTTGGCACCAGGCTGTAGAGGCCCACGCCCAGGGCGAAGAAGGCAAAGTAGGTATTCTTGCGGCCGATGTAGTCGGAGAACGACGCCCAGAAGAAGCGCCCGCCGATGTTGAACAGGCTCAACAGCCCGGTGAAGCCGGCGGCAATGGCGGCGATCTGCGCCAGCTGCGCGGCGTTCAGTTCGCTGAACGTCAGTTCGTTGCCCAGCAGCTTGCCGGCAAACACTTCCTGCAACAGCGGAGAGGCCATGCCCAGGATGCCGATACCGGCCGACACGTTCAGGCACAGCACCAGCCACACCAGGGCGAACTGCGGGGTCTTCCAGGCCACGCTGACGTGCACGTGACGATCGGTGACCATGGCGTTGGCCTTCTTCGCCGGCGGCGTCCAGCCTTCAGGCTTCCAGCCGGTCGGCGGCACGCGGTAGGCCAGGGCGCCGGCGGTCATGAACACGAAGTAGATCGCGGCCATGGCCACGAAACTCTGCCATACGCCCACTTCGGTCGGGCTGGAGAAATGGCCCATCAGTGCGGTGGCCAGCGGCGCGCCCACCATGGCACCCCCGCCAAAGCCCATGATCGCCATGCCGGTGGCCATGCCGCGCTTGTCCGGGAACCACTTGATCAGCGTCGACACCGGCGAGATGTAGCCCAGACCCAGGCCGATCCCACCGATCACCCCCGAGCCCAGCCACATCAGCCACAACTGGTGGGTCTTCACGCCGATCGCCGAGATCAGCAGGCCACCGCACCAGCATAGCGCCGATACCAGGCCGGCCTTGCGCGGGCCGGCGTGCTCCAGCCAGCCGCCGAGCACCGCGGCCGAGCAGCCGAGGAATACGAAGAACAGGGTGTAGATCCAGCTGAGCATGGAGATTGGCCAGTCGCACTCGGCGCTGAACAGTCGGGCGACAAAGCCCATGTCGGCGGCGCAGGCCACTGGTGCGCTGACACCCAAGGCCTGGGACAGCGGCAGCCAGAACACCGAAAAGCCATAGGCCATGCCGATGCACAGGTGGATCGCCAGGGCCGCCGGCGGCACCAGCCAGCGATTGAAGCCCGGACGGGCGATGATGCGCTCCTTCGACAGGAAGCCCGGCGCGCTCGCCACCGTCCCCGACGTGATACTGCTGTTCATGGATTGTTCCTTTTGTAGGTGGGCTGTGCGCATGGACGGCTCTGCTTCGGCTGCACGCAAGGCAGCCCGGCCGCTTGGGCTGGCACCCCGCGACAATGGGTCGCGGGGACTCCACGGGCGGGCGCAAGATTACCAGCAGGGGGTGACATGAAAGCAATCTGATATCGTGTTTTTTTCTTCAGCTGAATCGGTATTTCGCGTATTCAGGTGAGATTGTGTCGCCTGTTCGGGCCTCATCGCGGGGCAAGCCCGCTCCCACGTTGGTCAGGATTCGCGTGGGAGCGGGCTTGCTCCGCGATGAGGCCCGGACAGGCAACAAATGAACTGCCGCCATTGCCACTGTCGAAATGTCGGATACGCAGAGCCAAGTGCCACGGCGCTATACTCGCCGCTGAATTTCTAAATCGGACTACAAGGACTCGCCCATGAAAGCGTTCGGCAAAATCCTGGGGCTGGGACTTCTCGGGTTGTTGCTGATCATCGTGGCGCTGGGCTTCGCCCTGACCCACCTCTTCGATCCCAACGACTACAAAGATGAAATCCGCAAGCTGGCCCGCGACAAGGCCCATGTGGAACTGACCCTCAACGGCGACATCGGCTGGAGCCTGTTCCCCTGGCTGGGCCTGGAACTGCACGAAGCAAGCATCGCCACGCTGAACAACCCCAAGGTGCCGTTCGCCGACCTGCAGATGCTCGGCCTGTCAGTGCGCGTGCTGCCGCTGCTGCGCCGCGAGGTGCAGATGAGCGATGTGCGGGTCGAGGGCCTCAACCTGACCCTGACCCGCGACGCCAACGGCCATGGCAACTGGGAAGACATCGGCAAGCCACTGCCGCAGCCGACCGTCGCAGGCGCGTCGGCGAGCACGCCGACTGAAACGCCAGCCGCCACACCAGCCAACTCGGAAGCCAGCGAGCGCTCGGTCAAGCTCGACATCGACAGCCTGACCGTCAATAACGCCCGCGTGCTCTACACCGACGAGAAAGCCGGACAGACCTATGGCGCCGAAAGCATCCAGCTGAGCACAGGTCCCGTGCACGAAGGCGCGAACATCGCGCTCAAGGCCAGCGCCTTCCTCAGCGCCAGCCAGCCGAACATCAAGGCGCGCACCGAGCTGACCGGCGAGCTGCGCTTCGACCGCAAGCTCAAGCGCTACAACCTCGAGGACATGCGTCTGTCCGGCGAAACCTCGGGCGAGCCGCTCTCCGGCAAGACCCTGACCTTCGTTGCCCAAGGGCAGGTGCTGGTCGACCTGGCGGCCAATGTCGCGTCCTGGAGCGGCCTGAAGGTCTCGGCCAACCAGTTGCGTGCCCTAGGCGAGCTGAACGTGCGTGACCTCGACAAGGCCCCCCAGGTCAGCGGCGGCCTGTCCATCGCCCAGTTCGACCTGCGCAGCTTCCTCGACAGCATCGGCCACCCGCTGCCGGCCACCGCTGACCCGGCGGCATTCAAGAAACTGGAGCTGGTCACCCGCCTGCAAGGCACGCAGAACAGCCTGGCCCTGGAAGACCTGGCGGTGAAGCTGGACGACAGCACCTTCACCGGCCGTGTCGCCGTGGACGACTTCGCCAAGCAAGCGTTGCGTGTGCGCCTCAAAGCCGACACGTTCAACGCCGATCGCTACCTGCCGGCCAAAAGCGAAGAGGCCAAGGGCGCCACGGCAGCGCGCCAGGCCGAGGTCAAGCAGCAGGAAGCCACCGCCGTCGCTGGCGCGGGCACCACACCACTGCCCGACGCTCCGACCCAGGTGGCCTGGAGCAACGACAA
This sequence comes from Pseudomonas mosselii, assembly GCF_019823065.1. Taxonomy (NCBI): domain Bacteria; kingdom Pseudomonadati; phylum Pseudomonadota; class Gammaproteobacteria; order Pseudomonadales; family Pseudomonadaceae; genus Pseudomonas; species Pseudomonas mosselii. The sequence continues at coordinate 392,375 of NZ_CP081966.1, read as the reverse complement.
GCTGTTGCCGGTCGACCGCCTGCGCGCCCTGGACCTGCAGGCCGACCTGTCGTTCGGCGCGCTGACCCTGGACAAGCTGCCGATCAGCGACGCGCAGTTGACCGCCAGCGGCCAGGCCGGCCTGGTCACCCTGCAGACCCTGCGCGGCGGCCTGTACAACGGCACCTTCGAGGCCAAGGGCACTGTCGACGTACGCCCTGCCGTGCCGCAGATCGGCGTGAACGCCAAGATCAGTCGCGTGCCGGTGGAGCACTTCATCAAGCGCGAAAGCCCGGACCAGGCGCCGCCGGTCAAGGGCCTGCTGACCCTGAACAGCGACCTGACCGCCACCGGCAACAGCCAGAAAGCCTTGGTCGATACCCTCAACGGCAACGCCAGCTTCACCATCAATGATGGTGTGCTGGTCAACGCCAACCTGGAACAGCAGCTGTGCCAGGCCATCGCCACCCTCAACCGCAAGCAGCTCAGCGGCGAACAACGGGGCAAGGACACGCCGTTCCAGGAACTGCGCGGCAGCCTGGTGGTGCGTAACGGCGTAGCCAGCAACCCGGACCTCAAGGCACGCATCCCGGGCCTGACCGTCAACGGCCATGGCGACCTCGACCTGCGCGTGCTGGGCATGGACTACAACGTCGGTGTGATCGTCGAGGGCGACCAGCGCGCCATGCCCGACCCGGCCTGCCAGGTCAACGAGCGCTTTACCGGTGTCGAAGTACCGCTGCGCTGCCGTGGCCCGCTGGAGCTGGGCGCCAAGGCCTGCCGCCTGGACCAGGACGGCCTGGGCAAGGTCGCCGCGAAGCTGGCCGGCAACCGCCTGAAGGACAAGATCGATGAAAAACTCGAAGAGAAACTCGGAGACAAGGTGAGCCCGGAACTCAAAGATGCGCTCAAGGGGCTGTTCAAACGATGACCCCCCAGCAGTTCTCCAGCGCCGTGCTGGACTGGTACGACCAGCACGGCCGCCACGACCTGCCCTGGCAACAGGGCATCACCCCGTATCGGGTGTGGGTCTCCGAAATCATGCTGCAACAGACGCAAGTCAGCACCGTGCTCAACTACTTCGACCGTTTCATGCAGGCGCTACCGACCGTGCAGGCTCTGGCCGAGGCGCCGGAGGACGAGGTGCTGCACCTGTGGACGGGCCTTGGCTACTACACCCGCGCCCGTAACCTGCAAAAAGCCGCGAAGATCGTTGTCGAGCAGCATGGCGGCGAGTTCCCACGCAGCGTCGAGCAACTCACCGAATTGCCCGGCATCGGGCGCTCCACGGCGGGCGCCATCGCCAGCATCAGCATGGGCATCCGCGCACCGATCCTCGACGGCAACGTCAAGCGCGTGCTGGCCCGCTTCACCGCGCAGGCCGGCTACCCCGGCGAGCCCAAAGTGGCCAACCAGCTCTGGGCCACCGCCGAACGCTTCACACCGATGACCCGGGTCAACCACTTCACCCAGGCCATGATGGACATGGGCGCCACGCTGTGCACCCGCAGCAAGCCCAGTTGCCTGATCTGCCCGCTGCAAAGGGGTTGCGAGGCACACCTGCATGGCGAAGAGACCCGCTACCCCGAGCCCAAGCCGCGCAAGGCCCTGCCCCAGCGCAAGACCCTGATGCCGCTGCTGACCAACCACGAAGGCGCGATCCTGCTCTATCGCCGGCCCTCCACCGGCCTGTGGGGCGGACTATGGAGCCTGCCGGAGCTGGACAGCCTGGAACAGCTCGACGACCTCGCGTACCAGCACGGCCTGCGCCTGAACGGCAGCCAGGCCCTGGACGGCCTGACCCACACCTTCAGCCATTTCCAACTGGCCATCGAACCCTGGCTGGTGCGTGTCGAGCCCGTCGGCTCGTACGTGGCCGAGCCCGACTGGCTCTGGTATAACCTCGCCACCCCGCCGCGCCTGGGCCTCGCCGCCCCTGTCAAGAAGCTGCTGCAACGCGCGGCCGACGAACTGATTGCAGGAGATAAGCCATGACCCGCACCGTGAAGTGCCGCAAGTACAACGAAGAACTCCCAGGCCTCGACCGCCCGCCCTACCCGGGCGCCAAGGGCCAGGACATCTTCGAGCACATCTCGCAGAAAGCCTGGAAGGAGTGGCAGGACCACCAGACCATGCTGATCAACGAAAAGCGCCTGAACATGATGAATGCCGAAGACCGCAAATTCATCCAGGCCGAGATGGACAAGTTCTTCGCCGGCGAGGATTACGCCCAGGCCGAAGGCTACGTTCCGCCCTCGAATTGACCCACGAATCGTAAGCGACGGAATTAATTTAAATTTTTTTGAAAAAGTCGTTGACGGCCTCTGAGAAAATCTATTTAATTCACCCCGTCGCCCAGATAGCTCAGTCGGTAGAGCAGAGGATTGAAAATCCTCGTGTCGGCGGTTCGACTCCGTCTCTGGGCACCACCTTCAAGCTTCTGGTGGTTGCAAAGTTACCCGAAGCGACACAAGAAACCCGCCTAGTGCGGGTTTTTTGTTGCCTACCGTTTTACCCCAGGAATCCTTCGCCCCTGGTTGATCGATATCAAAATGCCTCCCATTGCTCCTGCATAGGATGGAAGGTGGACATTCGACCGACCCCCGCAAGGACCTCCATGAGCGAAGAATCCGCCACCCTCCTCCTGCCAGCGCCCGCCGAGGCCGCCAGCAGCCCCAAGCCAGCCCCTCGCCCTCGTCGCCCACGCCAGCGCAAGCCGGCCACCAGCACCGCCGCGCAAGAGACCATTACCCAGGTCAGCCAGCAGCCCGCCGCCCTGGAAGTGGCGAACGCTCGCAAAGGCAGCAACGAAGACAGCACCTCCGCTCGCCTACCGGCCAACTACCCCTACCGCACGCGCATGCGCCGCCAGGACTATGAGAAGGCCAAGCATGACCTGCAGATCGAGCTGCTCAAGGTACAGAACTGGGTGAAGGAAACCGGCCAGCGCATCGTCGTGCTGTTCGAGGGCCGTGACGCCGCCGGCAAGGGCGGCACCATCAAGCGCTTCATGGAGCACCTGAACCCGCGCGGCGCGCGCATCGTCGCGCTGGAGAAGCCCTCCGAGCAGGAGAAGGGGCAGTGGTACTTCCAGCGCTACGTCCAGCACCTGCCCACAGCCGGCGAAATGGTGTTCTTCGACCGCTCCTGGTACAACCGCGCCGGGGTCGAGAAGGTCATGGACTTCTGCTCGCCCCTGCAGTACCTGGAATTCATGCGCCAAGCGCCGGAGCTGGAGCGCATGCTGTGCAACAGCGGCATCCTGCTGTTCAAGTTCTGGTTCTCGGTGAACCGCGAGGAGCAGTTGCGCCGCTTCATTTCACGCCGTGACGATCCGCTCAAGCACTGGAAGCTGTCGCCCATCGACATCAAGTCGCTGGACAAGTGGGAGGACTACACCGCGGCCAAGGAAGCGATGTTCTTCCACACCGACACCGCCGATGCACCGTGGACGGTGATCAAGTCGGACGACAAGAAGCGGGCGCGGATCAACTGCATTCGCCACTTCCTGCATTCGCTGGATTATCCGGGTAAGGATCACAGCGTGGCGCATGCGCCGGATCCGTTGCTGGTCGGGCGGGCTTCGCGGGGCTTCGAGGAGGATGAGCCGGAGGCGCTAGTCAGTTAAGCCCCGGGGGCGCGTTGCGCCCCCGGCGATCTCGAATACCTGCTTGGGTTTCCCTGGCAACTACGCTTCAATACGCGCCTTTACCAGACACCCCAAGGATCCACCCATGGCCACCAACACCAAACAACAGAAACGCGCCAAGCGCGCCGCCACCAAGGCCAAGCAGAACCGCATGGTGCGCAGCGGCCAGGCGGTCAAGGCCAGCGCCGGTGACAGCGCCAGCGTCGAGCAGGTGTTCAACAAGGCCATGGAGTCGGGCAGCTACAACAGCCTGTTCGAAAAGATGAAGCAAGCCCAGGAGAACGGCCTGGTGCCGATGATCTCGGTATTCCTGGTCGACCCGCTGCTGGCACTGGTGCTCAAGGGCCACAAAGAAGAACACGCCACCGACTACATCGTCCTGGTGTTCACCGCCTACCGCAAATGGCTCGACGGTGCCGACGAGGACGCGACCATGGCCTGGCTGGAAAGCGACGAGTTCCAGGACGCCTATGTCACTGCCTCGGAAGTCGTGGCCAGGCAGCAGCAACAGCAGAAGCAGTTCGGCTGAGTCGCTCCCACCCCCGCACAAGTCAAACAAAAAGGCCGCGCCCCTCACAGGACGCGGCCTTTGCATTTCACGCCAACGGATCAGCTATCCAGCGCCACCCGCGCAGCAGCGCCGCGCTTGCGGTGCAGCAACAGGCCAGCCGCCACCACGCCAATGCTCAGGATCGCCGTGGCGATGATCTCGGCACGGTGGTCTTCACGCAGGCCCATCACCACCAGAATGGCGATGATGAAAGCGATGGTCGCCCAGGTCAGGCCCGGGAACATCCACATCTTGAACGAGATCTTCTCGCCCTTCGCCTCACGCTGGGCACGCATGCGCAGTTGCGACACGGCGATCACCAGGTACACCAGCAGGGCGATGGCGCCGGAGCTTGCCAGCAGGAACTCGAACACCGCGGCCGGGGCCAGGAAGTTGGCGAACACGCACAGGAAGGCTGCGGCAGTGGACAGCAGCACGGCCCAGTGCGGAGTGCCCGCCTTGGTGGTGCGCTGGGCGATGGCCGGGGCGTCGCCACGCTTGCTCAGGGAGAACAGCATGCGCGAGGAGGTGTACAGCGCCGAGTTCAGGCAGCTGGTCACGGCGATCAGCACGACGATGTCGACGATCAGCTTGGCATTCGGCACGCCGATCAGGCTAAGGACAGTCTGGTAGGAGCCTTTCTCGGCCAGGGCCGGATCGTTCCACGGCACCATGGCCACGACCAGGAAGATCGACACCAGGTAGAACAGGCAGATACGCCAGATCACCGAGTTGGTGGCCTTGCTGATCTGCTTGCCCGGGTCTTTCGACTCGGCGGCGGCAATGGTGACGATCTCGGTACCCATGAACGAGAACATGGTGGTCAGCATCGCTGCCAGCACCGCGCCCAGGCCGTTGGGCATGAAGCCCTGGGTATCGAACAGGTGGCTGACGCCGCTGACCTGGCTGCTCGGCACCATGCCGAACATGGCCGCGCAACCGACGACGATGAAACCGATGATCGCCAGCACCTTGAGCAGGGCGAACCAGAACTCGAACTCACCGTAGTTCTTCACGCTGAACAGGTTGGTGACGGTCAGCGCCAGGGTGATGATCAGGGAGAAGGCCCACAGGTCCACCGACGGGAACCAGGCATGCAGGATGGCCGCGGCGGCGTTGGCCTCCAGCGGGATCACCAGGACCCAGAACCACCAGTACAGCCAGCCAATGGTGAAACCAGCCCAGCGCCCGATGGCGCGGTCGGCGTAGGTGGAGAAGGAACCGGTATCCGGCGAGGCGACCGCCATTTCGCCGAGCATGCGCATCACCAGCACCACCAGGGTACCAGCGGCGGCGTAGGCCAGCAGCACGGCCGGGCCGGCGGCAGCGATGGCATGGCCGGAGCCGACGAACAGGCCGGCGCCGATCACGCCGGCAATCGACAGCATGGTCACATGCCGTTGCTTGAGCCCCTGAGCGAGGTCATTGGAATTGTTACCGCTCATAAAACTACCTTTGTAAGGAGGTGGACTACACGAATGACTGGCCAGCGCGCCGGGGTGTGAGTGGGCGTCGCTGCATTCAGTGGTTTCCGGATGGCAATAAGCGGGCCAGCTGAGAATGGCTTTCGTCTGAAATGTTTCTGCAACCAATAACGACGCGGCTTGCAGGGCATTGTGCCAAGCCTTGGCCGAAAGGTCGCCAAACCCCCGTGCCAAGTTGGGATTACTGAAATACCCACTTACAAACGCACCAAAGGTGCCCCTCGGTAACACCCAGGCACACATTCAGGGCAAGGCAAAGCGCAACCCACGGGCGCAACCCGGACCCCACATAACACGCAACACAGTGCCACCCGGCCAAAAACGGCTTCCCAGACCGGAGCAAAGCTGGCACCATCGCGCCTTTTTTCATCAAGGCTCCGGTGCTGGGCAAAACGCCAATGCGGATATCCTGGCGACAGTCCACTGCAGCGATGCGACAAACTGTCCTACCAGCGACCCGAGCCCCCCGCGACCCGGTTGGCCGCCGTTGCGCCGCTATGCTAGCGTGGCGCTCGCCAGGAAGGCCGCCAACAGCTGGGAACGCACCCGAACACATGAGGACCGCACATGGCCCAGGCCACGCCCGCGCTGGAAATCCGCAACCTGCACAAACGCTATGGCGAGCAGGAAATTCTCAAGGGCATTTCGCTGACCGCGCGCGACGGTGACGTGATCTCCATCCTCGGCTCATCCGGCTCTGGCAAGTCCACCCTGCTGCGCTGCATCAACCTGCTGGAGAACCCGCACCAGGGCGAAATCCTCGTCGCCGGTGAAGCCCTCAAACTCAAGGCGCAGAAAAACGGCGACCTGATCGCCGCCGACAACCGCCAGATCAACCGCCTGCGCAGCGAAATCGGCTTTGTCTTCCAGAATTTCAACCTGTGGCCGCACATGTCGATCCTCGACAACATCATCGAGGCGCCGCGCCGCGTGCTCGGCCAGAGCAAGGCCGAGGCCACCGAGCACGCCGAGGCGCTGTTGAACAAGGTCGGCATCTTCGACAAGCGCCACAGCTACCCCGCCCAGCTTTCCGGTGGCCAGCAACAGCGTGCCGCCATCGCCCGTACCCTGGCCATGAAACCCAAGGTCATCCTGTTCGACGAGCCAACCTCGGCGCTCGATCCGGAAATGGTCCAGGAAGTGCTTAACGTCATCCGCGCATTGGCCGAAGAAGGCCGTACCATGCTGCTGGTGACGCACGAGATGAACTTTGCCCGCCAGGTGTCCAGTGAAGTGGTCTTCCTGCACCAGGGCCTGGTCGAAGAGCAAGGATCGCCGCAGCAGGTCTTCGAGAACCCGACCTCGGCGCGTTGCAAGCAATTCATGTCCAGCCACCGCTAACGGAGCACTACATGCAGACCTACAAGAAGTTCCTCCTGGCAGCTGCTGCCACGCTGGTGATGTCGGCCAATGCCATGGCCGCCGAGAAACTGCGCATGGGTATCGAAGCCGCTTACCCACCGTTCAACAACAAGGATGCCAGCGGCCAGGTCGTCGGCTTCGACAAGGACATCGGCGACGCCCTGTGCGCCAAGATGAAGGTCGAATGCGAAGTGGTCACTTCCGACTGGGACGGCATCATCCCGGCGTTGAACGCCAAGAAGTTCGACTTCATCGTCTCGTCGTTGTCGATCACCGATGAGCGCAAGCAGGCGGTGGACTTCACCGACCCGTACTACTCGAACAAGCAGCAGTTCATCGCGCCGAAGAACGTCGACTTCAAGACCGACCGCGCCTCGCTCAAGGGCAAGACCATCGGTACCCAGCGCGCCACCCAGGCGGCAACCTGGCTGGATGACAACGGCGGCATGGATGGCGAGTTCAAGGTCAACCTCTACGACGGCCAGGAAAACGCCTACCTGGACCTGACCTCCGGCCGTGTCGACGCCATCCTCGCCGACAAGTACGCCAACTACGACTGGCTGAAATCCGACGCCGGCAAGAACTACGAGTTCAAGGGCGATCCGGTCAACGAAAGCGACAAGGTCGGCATCGCCGTGCGCAAGGGCGACAACGAACTTCGCAACAAGCTCAATGCCGCGCTGAAGGAAATCGTCGCCGACGGCACCTACAAGAAGATCAACGACAAGTACTTCCCGTTCAGCATCTATTGATTCGCCCCGACAGGCATCGCCGCCATGGCGGTGCCTGTCCCTTGAACAAACTTACCCATGACTATCGACCTGCACGGATTCGGCCCGGCCATGATGGCCGGTACCCTGATGACCGTAAAACTGGCGCTCTGCGCCTTGCTGCTGGGGCTGGCCCTGGGCCTGCTCGGCGCCTTGGCCAAGACTTCGTCGGTCAAGCCGCTGCAATGGCTTGGCGGCACCTATTCCACGTTGGTGCGCGGCGTACCCGAACTGCTTTGGGTGCTGCTCATCTACTTCGGCACCGTCGGGCTGATGAACAGCCTCGGCGCCGCCCTGAACATACCGGGCCTGGAGCTCAGCGCCTTCGCCGCTGGCGTCATCGCCCTGGGCCTGTGCTTCGGCGCCTACGCCACGGAAGTGTTCCGCGGCGCGATCCTGGCCATTCCCAAGGGGCACCGTGAAGCGGGCCTGGCGCTGGGCCTGTCCAAGGGCCGCATCCTCTCGCGGATCATCCTCCCACAGATGTGGCGCATCGCCCTGCCGGGCCTGGGCAACCTGTTCATGATCCTGATGAAGGACACCGCGCTGGTGTCGGTGATCGGCCTTGAAGAAATCATGCGCCACGCACAGATCGGCGTGACCGTGACCAAGGAGCCGTTCACCTTCTACGCGGTCGCCGCCTGCATCTACCTGGGCCTGACCATCATCGCGATGATCGGCATGCACTTCCTGGAAAAGCGCGCCGCTCGCGGCTTCATGAGGGTCGAGTAAATGAACTGGGAAGTCATCATCAAGTGGCTGCCGCGCCTGGCCCAGGGCGCGACCCTGACCCTGGAGCTGGTGGCCATCGCCGTCATCGCCGGCCTGATCCTGGCCATTCCGCTGGGGGTGGCGCGCTCTTCGCGGCACTGGTACGTGCGCGCCCTGCCCTACGGCTACATCTTCTTCTTCCGCGGCACGCCGCTGCTGGTGCAGCTGTTCCTGGTCTACTATGGCCTGGCCCAGTTCGAAGTGGTGCGCAACAGCTCGCTGTGGCCGTACCTGCGCGATCCGTTCTGGTGCACGGTGCTGACCATGACCCTGCACACCGCCGCCTACATCGCCGAGATCCTGCGCGGCGCCCTGCAGGCGATCCCCAAGGGCGAGATCGAGGCGGCCCGTGCACTGGGCATGTCGCGGGGCAAGACGTTGTTCTACATCATGCTGCCGCGCGCCACGCGCATCGGCCTGCCGGCCTACAGCAACGAAGTGATCCTGATGCTCAAGGCCAGCGCCCTGGCCAGCACCGTGACGTTGCTGGAGCTAACCGGCATGGCGCGGACCATCATCGCCCGCACCTACCTGCCGGTGGAGATCTTCTTTGCCGCCGGGGTGTTCTACCTGGTGATCTCGTTCGTGCTGGTGCAAGGCTTCAAGGTACTGGAGCGCTGGCTGCGCGTGGATGCCTGCCAGGGACGTTGAGCCCATGAAGACCTCGGGGCTGCACAGCAGCCCCTCTCGACCGCGCCCCGGTGCTCGAATGACCACAACATCCTGCCTGCAAAACGACCAGCTCCTCGAGCGCTTCCAGGCCCTCGACCGCTTCCTCGCACAGCACCAGCCGCTGTGGCACCCACGCCCGTTCACCCACCTGCGCCTGGCGTGGGAAGACGAACACCCGGAACTGTCCCATTGGCTTCGCCAATGTACCCTCGAACAAGCCGAGTCCCTCGACACTCCCGAGGCCCCGGCCCCCTTCCCACAACTGGCCGCCAAAGCCGCGCAGCTGTCCGCCGTCGGCGAACTGCCCCACGCCGGCCTGCATCCCGCCGGCCACCGCCTCGATGTCGGTGTCCCCGGCCGCAAGTGGCAGCAGATCGAAGCCTTCAGCCGTCGCCTGGCGTTCAGTCAACCCGCCCGACACTGGCTTGACTGGTGTTCCGGCAAAGGCCACCTGGGCCGTCGCCTGCTACAGCCCGGCCAGCGCCTGACCTGCCTGGAGTACGACGCCGAACTGGTCAGCGCCGGCAAGGCCCTGAGCGAGCACCATCACTTGCCTGCCACCCACGTGCATCAGGACGTCATGGCCGCCGACAGCGCTCGCCACCTGGACGGCGACAAGAGCGTGGTCGCCCTGCACGCCTGCGGCGACCTGCATGTTCGGCTCATGCAGCTGGCAAGCCAGCAGGGTTGCCGGCAGATCGCCGTTGCGCCCTGCTGCTACAACCGCATCCAGGGCCAGGCCTATCAGCCGCTCTCCCGCGCCGCCCGAGCCTCGAGTCTGGCGTTGACCCAGGAAGACCTGGGCCTGCCGCTGAGCGAAGCGGTCACCTCCAGCCTGCGCACCCGCCGCCAGCGTGACAGCTCCATGGCCCGCCGCCTGGGCTTCGACCTCCTGCAGCGCCAGCAACGTGGCATAGACGACTACCTGCCCACGCCATCGCTGCCGGTCAGTTGGCTGGCAAAGCCCTTCGAGCAGTACTGCCGCGACCTGGCCGAACTCAAGCAGGTCATGCTCAGCGGCAACCCCGACTGGGCCTTCCTGGAAGCAGCCGGCCAGCGACGCCTGGCCGAGGTGCGCAACCTCGAGCGGGTACGCAATCTCTTCCGCCGCCCCCTGGAAATGTGGCTGGTGCTCGACCGCGCCTTGTTCCTTCAGGAGCAAGGCTATGCGGTGAGGGTCGGCGTGTTCTGCGACTACCCGCTAACGCCTCGCAACTTGCTGCTGCTTGGGGAGCGCGACATAGCACCGCAGGGCAGTTGACAGCCTGTGGATAACTCTGTGAACAAGCTTGTGATGAAAGTCACCAAATGTTGGATCCAGAGGCTATTTGCGCGGGTTTGCTTATTCCACTGCAGCCGGCAAAGTCAGTAAAAACAGGCCTTTGCGCAAAGACCGATGGTAGCGCCGGTCGGCATGCCTTTCGCTCAAGCAATCAATGCCCATTGTGCATAAACCATTCGGCCGAGCGCTCTGGCAGGGGTGTTGTCAAGCCAGTTTGAGCAAGCTCATGCCTACCAGCAGCAGCACCAGGCCGAGCCAGCCGCGCCCGGCCAGGCGCTGGCCGAACAGGGCCCAGCCCATGGCCACGGTGGCAAGAATGCCGAAGCCACCCCAGATGGCGTAGGCCAGCGACAGGTCGATGTCCTTGACCGCCTGGGCCAGCGCGGTGAACGCCGCCAGCACACACAGGATCGAGGCCACGCCCAGGCCCTTGCGGCTAAAACCCTCGGAATACTTGAGCAGCAGGTTGGCCAGGACTTCCAGCACGATGGCCAGGCCCAGCCAGGCAAATGGCATCAGCATGGCACCGCCTCCCCTTCACGCTCGACGGCCTTGGCCCGAGTGCCGGCCTTGACCAGCAGGATACCGGCGATCATCACCGCCAGGCCCAGGGCCTTGGTCCAGCCCAGGCTTTCGCCGAGCCAGAGCACGCTGATCAGGGTAATCAGCACGATACCGAACCCTTCCCACAGCGCGTAGGCGACACCCACCGGCACCCGCTTGACCGCCAGGGCCAGGAAGAAATACGACAGACAGATCATGACGTACATGACGGCATGCCCCAGCACGGGGAAATGGGTGGCGGCGAGTTTCATCGACGCCGTGCCGATCACCTCGAAGGTGATGGCGACGATCAGGTAGATCCAGGAACGCATGATGCCCTCCCATGGGCGACAGCAGCCGAGCGCACAGGTATCGGCGCCAGACAGAGATGGTTATGGCTGTAGAGGGAGGGTGGCGCTAGAGGTCGCCGGTCCAGTGACGTTCACGGGAAACCAGGCGGGAGGAGGAGAGGAGCTTGAAAGCTTTGCTGTTCAACATAATGAACACGAGATTAGCTGAACTGATCGATTAAGTCAAAACGATAGGGTTAGACTAAATGTTTATCGCGAAAATTGCGAGCCTCCAGATTTATCCCCCTTAAAGCCTGCTGAAAGCTTCGTAAATTATATTCCCCACAGTCGTTCCTATAGGGATGACCCTGCGACTGCTCTATAGCGTAGGCAAGCTTCCTCAGCGTGGGAGCGGGCTGGCCCCGCGAACACCGGCAAGGCCTGTACCATGCTCACCCCCTCCCCCTGCGACAAACCGTCGCCACAGTCAAAAGCACAAAATTAATTATTGTTTTACGATAATTATTCAAGAATAATCCGCCCCGTTCATCACTGTACGGAGGCACCCCATGAACAGTAGATCCGTGGCCTATGCGCGTTCGCGCCTACGCACCATCGGCACATTTGCCGCCTACCTGGCCTGGACGACCGCGATCGTCGAGTTGGCGGCCATCCCGTTGCTCTGCATCTTCGACTTCCCTGAAATGCTCAACGGCTACCTGCAGGCCTATGGCGACCAGATGCCCCTGCTGCTGGAACCCGGCTACATGCCATCTCCCCTGGCCATCGGCCTGGTACTGGCCGTGGACATGATCCCGACAATGATTTCCGTCATTGCCCTAAGCCTGACCGGCCTGTTCTTCCATCGGCTGTCCCGTGGCCAGACCTGGTCCTCGGACAACATCAAGCTGCTGTGGTGGGTCGGCCTGCTGTGCATCTTCACCCCGTTGCTGTGGCCGGTGACCTACACCTTGCAGGGCCTGGCCCTGGCCATCGACCTGCCGGCCGGCGAAAGGAGCTTCAGCTTCTCGATCGGTGTATCATCGCAGGCTGTCTACGAGATCACGAAAGGCATCCTGCTGTGTGCCTTCTCGCTGCTCATGCGTGACGCCAAGACCATCAGCGATGAACACAACTGTTATGTCTGACTGCTTCCTATGCCGATAATCATCCGCCTCGACGTCGTCATGGCCCGGAACAAGATGCGTTCCAAGGACCTGGCGGAAATCATCGGTATCACGGAAGCGAACCTGTCGCTGCTGAAGAACGGCAAGATCAAGGGTTTCAAGATCGAGACCCTCGAGAAGCTGTGTCGCGCCCTGAACTGCCAGCCCGGCGACCTGCTGGAGTTCAGCGACGAATGATCAAGGACTGCAACACCCATGGCACTTTTCCACAACAGTTTGGCCGCCCTCGTGCTGGCCTGCCTGGCCTTGGCCCTGGCCGGCTGCGGCCCGAGCTACACCTATAGATACTCGCCACCGCCCAGCGCGCATGGCATGAATTGCATCAACAGCTGTTCGACCGAGCGCAACCACTGCCAGCAGATGGCGCGCCTGCAGGAGAACAGCGAACGTGCCTTGCACCAGGCCGAGATGAGGGCCTACCAGTACTGCAAGAACGGCAAGAGCAAGAAGGAAGCGCGTCACAGTTGCTACTACCCGAGCTACCCCTCCTACACGGGGAGCAGCTACAGTTGCGGCAATGACTACGACTCCTGCTACATGGCCTGCGGCGGCACCATCCAGCGCATCCTGAACAAAGACTGATCCCGGAACGGACTCGAACATCGTGAAACACACCAAGCCCTTCGCCCTGCTGACCCTCGCCCTGGCCATGACCGGCTGCGCCAGCGGCACGCCATCGAGCAAGCCCGCCCCGTTGAACTGGAACATGCCCGGCATGCAACTGGGCGGCGACCGCGGCCTGCCCCTGCACAACGCCGACGGCAGCTGCCGCAAGCGCGGCTGCGACAACGGCAAGCTGTTCTTCAACCCGGGCCAGCCCGAGCCAAGCGTCAACTCGATTCACCGCGGCTGGTAGGAAAATTCTCCTTTCTGCGCGGTGACTTAGGGGAATGCGCGATGGATGCAACGAAGTGGTTTACAGCGGCAAATCCATCGCTATAATGACGCCCCTGTGCCGGTATAGCTCAGATGGTAGAGCAACTGACTTGTAATCAGTAGGTCCCGGGTTCGATTCCTGGTGCCGGCACCATACGTAGTACTCAAAAGGCTCACCGACAGGTGGGCCTTTTTTGTTTTCATTGTCCCGTCCTGAATAAGGTTTACACCTTCCATCCCGAATTTCCGGAGAGCTAGATGGAGCAAGGTGTAAAGCGCACACAGCGGGACTACTCGCTGTCTTTTCAATTGGCCGTCGTTGATCAGATCGAAAAAGGCGAGCTGACCTACAAGCAGGCCCAGGTGCGTTATGGCATCCAGGGTCGTTCGACGGTTCTGGTATGGTTGCGTAAGCATGGTCGCCAGGATTGGAGCCAAGGGGCGTCGATTCGGGCCGAGAGGAGCTGCGCGATGTCTGCCCCCAAAACGCTTACTCCAGAGCAGCGGATCAAAGAGCTTGAGCAGCAGCTTGAGCTGATGAGCCAGAAGGCTCAGTTCTTCGAGACCGTCGTTGATGTCCTGAAAAATGACTACGGTGTCTCGGTCGTAAAAAAGCGATCCGGCAAGTCCTCTCGCAAGGCCAAGTCGCAGGACTGAGCATTGCCAGGGCTTGTCAGTTTCTGGGTATCAGCCGACAGGCTTACTACAAACGTAATCGAGTTGCTGATAGCAAGGCGCGCCAAGCGGATCGTGTCGTTGAGTTTGTTCAGCAAGTCCGGATGCGCCAGCCCCGCTTGGGTGCGCGAAAGCTGCACTACCTGCTGCATTGCCAGCCTGACAGGCGGGTCCAAATCGGGCGAGACCGGCTGTTTGAGGTCTTGGGGGAGCATCGCTTGCTGGTGTTGCCCAAGCGGGCGTATCACAAGACAACTCAGAGCTTTCATCGCTTCTATCGTCATCCCAACCTACTCAAGCCAGCGCCGAATCAGATTGTCCCGTCAAAGCCAGAGCACGTTTGGGTGGCGGACATCACTTACCTGCCGCCCAGAAGCGGCCCGCTGTACCTAAGCCTGGTAACGGATGCTTACTCCAGAAAGATCGTTGGCCATCACGTGCATGAGAGCCTGCATGCCGAGTCGGTTGCGCAAGCCTTTAGACAGGCCCTGCGCAAACGGCGGCGTCGCCAGCCGTTAGTCCATCACTCGGACCGGGGTATTCAATACTGCTCGGCGCTGTACCAGTCACTGCATACACGGCACGGGGTCCAATGCTCGATGACTGATGGATATGACTGCTACCAGAACGCGCTGGCCGAACGGATCAACGGAATCCTCAAAACAGAGCTGCTGCTGAGCAATCCAGAAAATCTGGAGCAGGCGAGAAAGATGGTTGATGAGGCGGTGCAGATCTACAACGCGGAGCGGCCTCATATGGCCCTGAAAAACAAAACGCCCGATACGGTGCATCGGGCGTTTTGAGGCCTATCGGCCTACCTGAGTAGGTGTAAACCTATTTAAGGACTAGACACATGTACCAAGAGCCTCAAAGCCCCGCTAGGCGGGGCTTTTGTCATTCCTGGGACTGGAAAAGTGGACGCTTCCCTCGCCGGCCGCCTAGCGCACCACCAGTGCGATGTCTTGTACCACACCGGTGAGCGCTTGGTTTACTGCTGTGCTCGTGCGAGTTTCTGCTCCTGAACCACCTGCTGGAGATGGTTCAGTTCCTTGCCCAACAAATCCGCCGCAGCCACGCCATAGGCATTGGAACCAACCTCGTTCAAATGGTGGTCGTCCTGATAGATCAATTGACCGTTGGCGAAGGGCGGGCTGGCAAACAAGGCGAGCTTGGTCGACTCAAAGAAAACCTGGTTCGGGTGGTTGGACACCAGCGCTTGGATCTTCGCGTTGGCGGGAGCCCAGGTTTTCTCCAGAAGCGCGGCCCTTGAAGCGCCCAGTGCGTTGAAGCGATACATGCGCTGTACGTTCGATGTCAGCATTGGGACTTGTGCCAGCACGATCAGCGGCTGTTCGCGCAGCGCAGCGTTTCCGAGGAATTGCTCAAGCGCACTGATGAATTTCTCGCTTGAGACATGGTATTGCCACATCCCCGCAAGAATTACCGCATCGGCCGAGGTCAGGTATTTCTGGACTTGCTGGATCTGATTGGCGCACGGTTTTCTCGCCCACTCTGAAATCCGCTCTTCGTTGAATCCGGCTATCGGCACACAGCTGCTTGCGGTGATGACTCTGATTCGCGCATGAATCGACTTCCCTACCACATCGGCGAAGTTGTTCAATTGCGCGGCATGACTGTCACCCAACAAGAGAATCTCAGTTGAACCTTGCGGATCACCACGTAGGCATTCGCCCACAATCTGACCATGGCAAATGGTTTCAAGTTGTGCGTAGCGCGTGAGCTCAACGGGTAATGGCGCGACCATCATCGGATTCATCGCTTTAGCGCTCAGGGCGCACGCCACGACAACAATGAAACAGGAGGCCAATTTAACAGCACCCCGCCGGCCTGAAGCTCGACGTAACGGTTGTTCCACGAAGTAATAAGAAATCAGCGAAAGAACGACAATCAGCATGGCGGAGGCCATCAGTGCCAGCAAAGGTAACTCGTAGCGCTCATAGAAGTAGCGGAACCCTGCCAATACAGGCCAATGCCAAAGGTACAGCGAATAGGACAAGCCGCCGATGAAGACCATCGCTTTGCCTGACAACCAGCGGTTGACCACACTACCCCGTGCTCTGATCAGCAGCGCAGTGCCCACGCATGGCAACAACGCAAGCAACCCGGGGAAAGGCGAGGCCTCAGAGATGAAAACCAAGCCCAGCAATAGCAACGCAAGGCCAACACCAGCTCTTATGTTGGCATTATTGCGGGAATTGTCAGCCTCCCTCCAGGTAGCCAGCAGGCTACCGATCAAGAACTCCGGAAAACGCGCCAACAAAGAGAAGTATACACCTTGCCGTTCACCCTGCTGCAGGAGGAACGCCGAGTACCCGAACAACCCTAGTACGAGGAGAACAAGTACAGCTTTTATATAGCGCTTCGGTATCAGCAGAATCAATGCAGGCAAGAAAAGATAGAACTGCATTTCTATGGCGAGAGACCAGGTATGAAGCAGCGGCAACTCATGAGCCAACGGGGCAAAATAATCACTCTGGCGACTGAAGTAATTATTGCTGTTGAAATAGGCTGCCGACTTCAGCGAGTCATGGAAGGAGTCAAAATCTCTGGGCGTGAGCAACGCCGCCATGACCATCGCGGTCCCGGCCAACAAGAAAAAGTAAGCCGGGGCTATCCGTCGCACGCGCGAACTGTAGAACGACAGGAAACTGAACGTCCCTTTTTCCTTCTGCGCCAGTACGATGCCAGTTATAAGGTAGCCTGAAATAACAAAAAATATGTCTACCCCGATGAATCCCCCAGGCAACCAGTCATGGTTGACATGAAAGATAATGACCGCGAGCACAGCAAAGGCCCTGAGCCCTTGAATGTCATTTCTCTGTCTGTTGATTATGCTCATCACGCTCCCGATAACGACTCAAGCCCTTGAAATGCTCGCGCGGTTTTACAGGAAGCCAAGGAGAATCGCCACTTCTTCCGTCGGATACCACGGCTACGTGGAACTTCCCGCCCTGCGGCAGATCGTCCAGCACCTTCTCTTTTTGTTTTCGCTCAATAAACCTTACGTTCAAAAAGGCTATTCCTGTGCCAGACGGCTTTCGTCGACTTAAGGAGAAGTCCCATGAACGAGCAAGAAGGCGTGTCCCTCACCCGGCGTGGCATGCTGGCCGGTACCGTGTTACTGGGCGTCGGCGCCTCGGCGCTTGGCAGTGGCCTGGCAAAGGCCGCGACCGCCGTACCGGGCCAGGACCCGGCGGTTGACCTGGCGAAACTGGAACGTGTCAGCGTCGAGCTGGTGGCGCCGCCGCAAGTCCACGCTCATACCCAGCGTGCCGAGGGCAAGCCGCGGATCGTCGAGTTCCGCATGGTCATCGAAGAGAAAGAACTGGCCATCGACACCGCCGGCGCCTACATCCACGCCATGACGTTCAACGGCTCGGTTCCCGGCCCGCTGATGGTGGTGCATGAGGGCGACTACGTGGAACTCACCCTGGTCAACCCAGCCAGCAACAGCATGATGCACAACATCGATTTCCACGCCTCCACCGGCGCCCTCGGCGGCGGCGAGCTGACCCACGTGAAGCCCGGCGAGCAGGTCAAGCTGCGCTTCAAGGCCGACCGTGCCGGGGTGTTCGTATACCACTGCGCACCGGGCGGGGCGATGATTCCCTGGCATGTGGTGTGCGGCATGAACGGCGCGATCATGGTCCTGCCCCGCGATGGTCTGAAGGACCCCGAGGGCCGGCCATTGCGCTACGACAAAGTCTGGTACATCGGCGAACAGGACTACTACATCCCCCGCGACAAGGACGGCAAGTACAAGCGCTACGCCAACCCCATGGCCAGCTTCGGTGACATGAGCCAGCTGATGAAAGGGCTGGTGCCCAGCCATGTGGTGTTCAACGGCAGCGTCGGTGCCCTGACCGGCAAGCAGGCGCTCACCGCCAAGGTCGGCGAGACCGTGCTGATCGTTCACTCCCAGGCCAACCGCGATACCCGCCCGCACCTGATCGGCGGCCACGGCGACTATGTCTGGGCCTCGGGCAAGTTCGCCAACCCGCCGCAGCGCAACCTGGAAACCTGGTTCATTCCCGGCGGCGCGGCGGGCGCGGCGTTGTATACCTTCCGCCAGCCCGGGCTGTACACCTACCTCAACCACAACCTGATCGAAGCGGTGATGCTCGGCGCCGCCGCGCATGTGCAGGTCGAGGGCCACTGGAACGACGACCTGATGAAACAGGTGCAGGCGCCCGGGCCGATCAGCTAGCGGCATTGACCCCGATCAAGCCCCTTGGCCATGCGCGGCATAGCCTGAGCGCAGGCATTCACTTCATGGAGGGAAACATGGCCAAGCGATTTCCCAGCAACCCCAGCCATCCCGAACGGATCTGCTGGGGCTGCGACCTGTACTGCCCGGCCAAGGCACTGGCATGCGGCAACGGCGCGGACCGGACCATGCATCCGGTGGAGTTGTTCGGGGAGGATTGGAACCAACTGGACGATCACCTCGACAGGCCAATCGACCCCCACCCGGATCGCCAATCAAACGCAGGTTGATCCGGCCCTTAAAACTACAGATCTCGATCGGACTGAAACGATGGCGAATTGTGCGTCAGCGTGCGCCTACCGTTGGACGCGAGCGCCCGATCACTTGCAGTCCCCCTGCAAGATCCTGAGCGCCGCTTCGGCCAGGAAGCCTGAACGGCTCTTGTGCTCCGGGTGGTTCTGCACGTACGCGTCGATGCGGGTGAGCAAATACGCCGGCAGCGTGATGTTGAGCTTCTCGGCCTTGCCCAGGTAACGGGTGATGTCGATCAGCGCCCAGGTACAGCCGGCATAGGCCGGATTCGCCGCGTGCACGCTGACCAGGCTGGCCTTGGGAATCTCCTGCTGGTCCTGGGCCAGCAGTTCGATGTGGCCTTCGATGGCCTCGCGGGCCATGGCAATGACGTTGTCGAGGTCCTCGCCGGACGAGAAACAGCCTGGAATGTCAGGGACTTCCACACCCCAGGCATGTTTATCGTCACCGGGGAGAATCGCAATGGGGAACAACATGGTGATAGGTCTCCTCGTCGCGACGGGTGGGCTGCCAGGAGGGGAAGTATGGTAAGAGGCACAGCATGAGCATCTGGAGAAGTGATGCGGGATCTTGCGGAAAGGGAAAACGGATCGATCAAAGTACCGCCAGCGCCTTTCTCTTCAGCACCTCCAGGTCCATCACGGGCACACCGGTCAGCTTCGCCATCTCGTCCCACTCACGCAGGCGCAGACTCACCCGGAACAGAGGATCGGCCTCGAACGCGTCGGCTTCGCTGTTGTTCATCACCCCACCCTGGTAGGCCAGCGTGCGCCGGCTGGCCTCGCTCAGGCGAGCGTAGTAGCCGGGCTGGCGCAAGGTCAGGTAGCGCTTGGCCTCGACGTGATACTGCACCAGCCGCGCCAGTCGCTCGCTGAAACCGCAGCGGCGCAGGTACTCGGCGCCGATGCGCTCATGGCTGACGATGCCATAGCCGCCCATGTCCTCGCCCTCGCACAGGTGGCCGATGTCGTGAAAGAAGGCAGCGAGGATCACTTCGTCGTCGTAGCCCTCCTCCATCGCCAACTGGGCGGCCTGGGACATGTGCTCGACCTGGGTGATGGCTTCGCCGATGTAGTCGGCGCTGCCATGACGGTCATAGAGGGCAAAGATGTCGCTGACAATCTGGGAGGATGTTGCCATCACGCGGGCTCCTGTTCTGACGGATGTGACGCCGTAGCGGGGCAAGCCCGCTCCCACGATCTTGCAGGAACAGGCTCGCTGCGCGAAGGCTTTACTGCTGGGCGACCTTCTCGGACTTGCCGTCGTAGCGCTTGCGCCACTCACTGAGGATCTGGTCGCGGTTCTTCGAGGCCCAGGCGAAGTCGTTCTTGATCAGGCGCTGCTCGTAATCGGCCGGCAACTCGGTCTGCGGCTTGGCGATGCCCGGCGCGGCGAGCACGGCGAAGTTCTCCTTGTACAGCTCCATGGCCGCGGGGCTCGCGGAGAAGTCGGCCAGGCGCCTGGCGGCATCGGCCTTCGGCGAGCCCTTGATCACCGCGGTGGCTTCGATCTCCCAGCCCAGGCCTTCCTTGGGCAGCACGATATCCAGCGGCGCGCCCTGGCGCTTGAGCTGCACGGCCGGGTACTCGAAGGAGATGCCGATCGGGAATTCACCGGCGGCCGCCAGCTTGCACGGCTTGGAGCCGGAATGAACGTACTGGCCGATGTTCTGGTGCAGCGCATCCATGTAGGCCCAGCCCTGCGGTTCGCCGAAGGTCTGCAGCCAGGCGCTCACATCCAGGAAGCCGGTGCCGGACGAGGCCGGGTTGGGCATGACGATCTTGCCCTTGTATTCAGGCTTGGTCAGGTCCTGCCAGCTCACCGGCTTGCTCAGGCCCTGCTTCTCGGCCTCGACGGTGTTGAAGCAGAGGGTCGCGGCCCACACGTCCATGCCCACCCAGGCCGGCGGGTTGGCGGCGTCGCGATAGTTGGCCGAGATCTTGCCCAGGTCTTTCGGCGCATAGGCCTCGAGCATGCCGTTCTGATCGAGGATGGCCAGGCTGGAAGCAGCCAGGCCCCACACCACGTCGGCCTGCGGACGGTCCTTCTCGGCCAGCAGCTTGGCGGTGATGATGCCGGTGGAGTCGCGCACCCACTTGATCTCGATGTCGGGGTTGGCCTTTTCGAAAGCCTGCTTGTAGCGCTTGAGCTGCTCGGCCTCGAGGGCGGTGTAGACGGTCAGCTGGGTCGCGGCCGAGGCCTGCAGGCTGAAGACAGCGGATACGGCAGCGGCAAGTGCGAGGGGCTTGAACATGATGCGGTTCCTATCAGTGTGGGCAGTCGGTCAATGGCCTGGGGCGCGCTGGCGCCAGGCCTGGGAGCGGCGCAGCAGGCCGCGTGAGGCACCGGCCAGCAGCAAGGATGCGGCAGCGCTGGTGAGCAGGATCAGGGTCGACATGGCGGCGGCACCGCCGACGTTGCCGGCGTCGTCCATGTTCAGCACGGCAACGGCGGCGAGGATGGTGTCGGGGCTGTACAGGAAGATCGCCGCCGACACGGTGGTCATCGCCGAGACGAACAGGTAGCGAATGATGTCCAGCAGCGCCGGCAGGCAAATCGGCACGGTGACCCGCATGAAATGCCTGTACAGCGGCGCCTTGAGCGACAGCGCGGCGGCCTCGAACTCGCCATCGAGCTGGCGCAGTGCGGTGGTGGCGGTCATCTGCGCGGTGGTCAGGTAGTGAGCGATGGTGCACACCACCAGCAGCGCCATGCTGCCGTAGAACACATGCAGCGGGTTGCCGTTGAGGTTGAAGAAGAACACGTAGCCCAGGCCCAGCACCAGGCCGGGCACCGCCATGGGAATAAAGCTCAGCAGGCGCAGCAGTTGGTTGAGCAGGCGCTGCCCCTGGGTCTTCTCCATCAAGTAGGCGCCGGTGAAGATCACCACGCTGCCGATCAGCGCGGTGCCGATGGCCATGGTCACGCTGTTGCGATAGGCCAGCCAACCACCACCGGCGGTGTCCTCGAACATGTAGTGCTTGAGCGACAGCGACAGGTTGTACGGCCAGAACGTGACCAGCGACGAGTACACCGCCATGCCGATCACCGCCAGCAGTGCCGCGCACACCAGCAGCACGATGGCCAGGAAGCAGCCATCGCGCAGCCGCGATGGCTTGGGCTCGAACACCTGGGCACGGCCGCTCATGGCGTCGCCCTGGCGGCGACGCAACCAGGCATCGACGGCGAAACTGAGCAGCGCCGGCACCAGCAGCACCATGCCGATCAGCGCGCCACGACCGAACTGCTGCTGGCCGACCACAGCCTTGTAGGCTTCCAGGGCCAGCACCTGGTAATCCCCACCTACCACGACAGGCACGCCGAAATCGGTGATGGTCAGGGTGAACACCAGGCAGAACGCGGCGAACACCGCCTGGCGCGTGGCCGGCCAGGTGATGCTGAAGAATGCCCGCGCCGGCCCAGCCCCCATGCTCGAGGCGGCGTCGAACAGTCGCGCGTCGGCCAGCGACAGCGCCGAAAGCAGGATCATCAGGGCGTGAGGGAAGGTGTAGATGGTCTCGCCGAGGACGATGCCCCAGAAGCCGTAGATGTTGTCGCTGAGCAGCCCGCGCAGCAGGCCCTGGTTGCCGAACAGGTACACCAGGGCGATGGCCGGCAGCATCGACGGCGCCAGCAACGGCAGCAGCGAGATGCCTCGCCAAAGGCCCTTGGCCGGAATCAGCGTGCGTTGCAGGGCATAGGCAAACAGGTAGGCCAGCGGCACGACAATGGCAGCGACGGTGAAGGCCACCGCCAGGCTGTTGCCGAGCAGCCAGTGGAAGTTCTCGCTGGCGAACAGCTCACGGGCCGCCGGCAGGCCGCCGCCCTGCCCGGCTTCAGCGCTGAAACCGCGCCAGAAGATCGCCAGCAACGGCATCAGCACCGCCAGCACCAGCAAGATCAGCAGCAGGCTCTTGCCACCGACCACGAACAGACGGTCCCCCAGAGCGACACCACTGCGAGGTGCGGCCTTGGTGGAGGTGAGCGGCAGGGTCATCGGCGCGGCCATCTCAGGCGAACACCTGCAGGCTCTGCGGCGGCAGGGCCACCCAGATGTCCTGCGAGCCCAGGCGCGGCATCGCCTCCGGCGCCAGCTCCGCAAGCAATGCGTGGCCCGGCAGGGCCTTGAACTCGAAGCTCATGCGGCAGCGGTTGCCGAGGAAAGTGATCTCGCGGACCTGGGCCGGGAACAGGTTTTCCTCGTGTACCACCGGGTTGACGGTGATCGCCTCGGGCCGGCAGAACAGCCGCCCACTGCTGGCGCCAGCGGCGTTGGCCGCCAGGCGCATGTGCAGGCCGCCGACCTGGGCATGGCTGTCGCCGCTGCGCTGGAACGGCAGCCAGTTGCCTTGGCCGACGAATTCGGCGACGAACGGCGTGGCCGGCTGGTCATAGATCTCCTGGGGCGTGGCGTACTGCTCGACCTGGCCGTTGTTCATCACGGCGATGCGGTCGGCCATCAGCATGGCCTCGTCCTGGTTGTGGGTGACCATCAGCGTGGTGATGCCAAGTTGACGCTGCAGCTGGCGCAGTTCGGTGCACAGGTGCTCGCGCACACGGGCGTCCAGCGCCGACATCGGCTCGTCGAGCAGCAGCAGCGACGGCGAGGGCGCCAGCGCTCGGGCCAGGGCCACGCGCTGCTGCTGGCCGCCGGACAGCTGGCCGGGGTATTTCTTCTCGCTGCCGGCAAGGCCGACCAGCTCGAGCATTTCACCGACCCGCTGGCGCGAGGCCTCACGGCCGCTGCCGGCCAAGCCGTAGGCGATGTTGGCCTCGACGGTGAGGTTGGGGAACAGGGCGTAGGACTGGAACAGGATGCCGTAGTCACGGGCCTGGGGTGGCAGCTCGGAGATGTCGCGCTCGCCAATGTATAGCGTCCCGCGGTCCTGGCGTTCGAGCCCGGCGATGCAGCGCAGCAAGGTGGTCTTGCCACAGCCCGATGGGCCGAGCAGGCACACCAGCTCGCCGGCGGCGATGTCGAGGGAGACGTCGTTGAGTGCGGTGAAGGCGCCGAAGCGCTTGTGGATACCGCGCACTTTCATCTGTGCGCCTGGCGTGGCGTCGTTCATGGCAAGGCCTCATCGAAGAGATGGGGCCATGCTAGGAAGGCTGTGAGACGGTTGTGTGGCGAGGGGGTAAAAACGAGTGATAGTGGTATTGGTGGATTTTTGTAGTGGCCCTTCTGGGTTTTAGCCGTTAGCCAAACAAAAAAGGGAGGCCACCAGGGCCTCCCGCTTTCATGACGCAGTGAAACTCAGAACAGTACGCGCGAGCGGATGGTGCCCTTCACGTGCTGCAGTTTCTCCTGGGCCAAGTCCGAGTACTCGGCGTCGACGTCGATGACCACGTAACCCACTTTCTCGTTGGTCTGCAGGAACTGACCGGAGATGTTGATACCGTTCTCGGCGAACACCTTGTTGATCTCGCTGAGCACGCCCGGGATGTTTTCGTGGATGTGCAGCAGGCGGTGCTTGCCTGGGTGGGCCGGCAGGGCCACTTCCGGGAAGTTGACCGACGATACGGACGTACCGTTGTCGCTGTACTTGACCAGTTTTTCGGCCACTTCCAGGCCAATGTTGGCCTGGGCCTCGGCGGTGGAACCACCGATGTGCGGGGTCAGGATCACGTTGTCCAGGCCGCGCAGCGGGCTTTCGAACTCTTCGTCGTTGGAGCGCGGCTCGACCGGGAACACGTCGATGGCGGCGCCGATCAGGTGCTTGTCCTTGATCGCGGCGGCCAGGTGGTCCAGCTCGACCACGGTACCTCGGGCGGCGTTGATCAGGATCGAGCCCTTCTTCATCGCGCGGATTTCCTTCTCGCCGATCATCCACTGGGTGGACGGCAGCTCAGGCACGTGCAGCGAGACGATGTCGGCCAGGCCCAGCAGCTCGTGCAGGCTGGTGACCTGTACCGCGTTGCCCAGCGGCAGCTTGGTCAGCGGGTCGAAGAAGTACACCTGCATGCCCAGGCTCTCGGCCAGGACCGACAGCTGGGTGCCGATCGAGCCGTAGCCGACGATGCCCAGCTTCTTGCCACGGATCTCGAAGGAGTTGGCCGCGCTCTTGATCCAGCCGCCACGGTGGCAGGAAGCGTTCTTCTCGGGGATGCCGCGCAGCAGCAGGATAGCTTCGGCCAGCACCAGCTCGGCCACCGAACGGGTGTTCGAGTAAGGGGCGTTGAACACGGCGATACCGCGCTCGCGAGCCGCTTCCAGGTCGACCTGGTTGGTGCCGATGCAGAAGCAACCGACCGCCACCAGTTTCTTCGCGCAGTCGAAGATCTCTTCGGTCAGTTGGGTGCGCGAGCGGATGCCGATGAAATGGGCATCGGCGATCTTTTCCTTCAGCTCGGCTTCCGGCAGCGAACCAGTGAGGTATTCGATGTTGGTGTAGCCGGCGGCCTTGAGGGTATCGACCGCGTTCTGGTGCACACCTTCAAGAAGAAGGAACCGGATCTTGCTCTTGTCGAGAGAAGTCTTGCTCATCTGCGTAAACCTGTATCCCGGAGAAAAATGGCGAAGAGGGGGTGAAGCGGCGCGGCGTCGGCCTTAGCACGAACAGCGGGAGGGCTATGCTAGCATACGCGACACAATCTGAGCTTATGCCGACAGGTGAAGCGTGCTCAGGGTGACTATGAATAAGTCGAGAGTTCCAGCGATGACCCAGTCTGCGGTAATTGATGAGCTGATGACCCTGGTCGACCCTGGCAAGGTCCTCACCGACCCGGCCTCGCTCGAGGCCTACGGCAAGGACTGGACCAAGCACTACCCGCCGGCTCCCACCGCCATCGTCTTCCCCAAGTCTGTCGAGCAGGTACAGGCCATCGTGCGCTGGGCCAACCGGCACAAGGTCGCCCTGGTGCCATCGGGCGGGCGTACCGGCCTGTCGGGCGCCGCCGTGGCCGCCCATGGCGAGGTGGTGGTGGCCTTCGATTACATGAACCAGATCCTGGCCTTCAATGAATTCGACCGCACCGTAGCCTGCCAGCCAGGGGTCGTCACCCGCCAGTTGCAACAGTTTGCCGAGGACCAAGGCCTCTATTACCCAGTGGACTTCGCCTCGAGCGGTTCCAGCCAGATCGGCGGCAACATCGGTACCAACGCTGGCGGGATCAAGGTGATTCGCTACGGCATGACCCGCAACTGGGTGGCCGGGTTGAAAGTGGTCACCGGCAAGGGCGAGCTGCTCGAGCTGAACAAGGACCTGATCAAGAACGCCACCGGCTACGACTTGCGCCAGCTGTTCATCGGCGCCGAAGGCACCCTGGGCTTCGTGGTCGAGGCCACCATGCGCCTGGACCGCGCGCCGCGCAACCTCACCGCCATGGTGCTGGGCACGCCCGATTTCGACGCGATCATGCCGGTGCTGCACGCCTTCCAGGGCAAGCTCGACCTGACGGCCTTCGAGTTCTTTTCCGACAAGGGTCTGGCCAAGATCCTCGCCCGGGGTGATGTGCCCGCGCCGTTCGAAACCGACTGCCCGTTCTACGCCCTGTTGGAGTTCGAAGCCAGCACCGAGGAAGTGGCCAACGAGGCCCTGGCCACCTTTGAGCACTGCGTGGAGCAGGGCTGGGTGCTCGATGGGGTGATGAGCCAGAGCGAGACCCAGCTGAAGAACCTGTGGAAGCTGCGCGAGTACCTGTCCGAGACCATCTCGCACTGGACGCCGTACAAGAACGACATCTCGGTCACCGTGTCCAAGGTGCCGGCTTTCCTGCGCGATATCGACGCCATCGTCGGCAAGCACTACCCGGACTACGAAGTGGTCTGGTACGGCCACATCGGCGACGGCAACCTGCACCTGAACATCCTCAAGCCCGACCACATGAGCAAGGACGACTTCTTCGCTTCCTGTGCCAAGGTCAACAAATGGGTGTTCGAGATCGTCGAACGCCACAACGGCTCGATCTCCGCCGAGCATGGCGTGGGCATGACCAAGCGTGACTACCTGGGCTACAGCCGCTCGCCGGAAGAAATTGCCTGCATGAAGGCGATCAAGGCCGTGTTCGACCCGAACGGCATCATGAATCCGGGTAAGATCTTCGCTCCCGAATAAAAAGCAGTATTCACAGGAGTCGGCCATGAGTTACCAGCACCAGTACGTAGACGGCACGCGCATCCACTTCCCGCTGGGCAAGGTGGTGTGCATCGGCCGCAACTACGCCGAGCATGCCAAGGAACTGGACAACCCCATCCCCAGCGAGCCGCTGCTGTTCATAAAACCCGGCAGCTGCGTGGTGCCCCTGGAAGGCGGCTTCAAGATCCCGACCGAGCGCGGTTCGGTGCACTACGAAGCGGAGATCGCCGTGCTGCTGGGCAAGCCTCTGTCCACCCATCCCTCCGAGGAAGAGGTGCTCGACGCCATCTCCGGCTTTGCCCCGGCGCTGGACCTCACTCTGCGCGATGTGCAGGCGAAGCTGAAGGAAAAGGGCCTGCCCTGGGAACTGGCCAAGTGTTTCGATGGCGCCTGCGTGCTGCCGCCGTTCGTGTCGGCCGGTACCTTCGAGGACCTGACCGATATCGGCATTCGTCTGACCATTAACGGCAAGGTACGCCAGGACGGCAACAGCGCGCTGATGCTCAACCCGATCGTGCCGATGATCCAGCATATGGCGGCGCATTTCTCCCTGCAGGCCGGCGATGTCATCCTCACCGGCACCCCGGCGGGCGTGGGGCCGTTCAATGTGGGCGATGAGCTGGTGCTGGAACTTCCGGGCGCGAGCCGGTTCGAAGGCCGGGTGCTCTGACCAAGATCGACGACGGCGCAATGCCGTCGTCGCCGCCCTTGCCGGTAGGATTTGTCGTTTTTTTCACAATTGATCCGGATAATTCGCTGTTTCCCGCTCCTTTGCCGACCGTGGCGACCACCCTGCCGCCTATTTCCAGGATCCCTGTCCGATGACCAATCCCCCCAGCGCATCCCTGCCGCCAAAGCGACGACTGATCACCCGGTGGTCGCTGTGGCTGCTTGCGCTGGCGATCATCGCCTATGGCCTGGTGGTGGCCATGCATTGGGATGACCGTGGCCTGCTGTGGATAAAAGAAGGCTTCGAAAGCCAGGCCGAGCGCCAGGAAAGCATCTGGCTGCCGGACTACGTGGTCGACATCGATGCCAAGCCGTTGCCGGGCATGGAGCGTGACGAAGCATCGGACCTCGCGTTCAATCCGCACTCTCGCACCTTGTTCTCGGTCATGGGCAAGCACCCATTCCTGGTCGAGCTCACCCTTGACGGTGATGTATTGCGCAAGATTCCCCTGGTGGGCTGGTCGAACCCGGAAGGCGTGGCGGTACTCGAAAATGGCCAGGTCGCCATTGTCGACGAGCGCAACCATGACCTGACGCTGGTCAAGGTGGATGCCACCACGACATCGCTGAACCGCGCCGACTATCCGTCCTATGACCTGGGCAATACCGAGGATGGCAACAAGGGCTTCGAAGCCATTGCCTGGGACCAGATCCGGCAGCGGCTGATCATCGGCGCCGAGCGGCCACCGAAACTGTTCATCTGGAGCACTGACGGCCAAGGCCCGCTCAAGGGCGACAAGCAACCGCTGCCCAGCGACGAATTGGACCTGCGCAACCTGTCGGCACTGGGCATCGACCCGCGCACCGGTCACCTGCTGGCACTGTCGGCGGACTCCAACATGCTGCTCGAACTGGACGAGAAGGGCGAGCAGGTCAGCTTCATGACCTTGCTCGGTGGCTTCAACGGCCTGGGTGACACCATTCCGCGGGCTGAAGGTGTGGCGATGGATGACAGGGGCAACCTGTACATCATCAGTGAGCCCAACCTGTTCTATCGTTTCAGGAAGCCCTGAACTGCCAGACTTTCCTGATGATGGCATTAAGCTTTGCTTCAGTTGATAGTGGTTAGCTACGCGCTCCTTTCGCCGAGTCCGTCCGCATGCGCCGCCACCTTCGCCTGATCTTCGCCTTCATCGTGCTTGTTGTCCTGCTCGTCCTGGCTGCTGCCGGGCATGAGTTCCGCCTGTTCGAGCGCGGCTGGTTCAACCTCAAGACCTGGTGGCAACCGGCCGAACAAAGCATCGGCCTGGATCGCTACCGGGTGGCGATCGAAGCGCAGCCCATCGTCGGGCTGGACGACGACATCTCGGCGCTGACCTACGATCCCGACCGCAAGAGCCTGTTCACCGTCACCAATGCCCGCTCGGAGCTGATCGAGCTGTCGCTGGACGGCCGTATCCTGCGCCGCGTGCCGCTGACCGGCTTCGGTGACCCCGAGGCGGTAGAGTATGTGGGACCCAACAGCTACGTGATCACCGACGAGCGCCAGCAGCGGCTGATTCGCGTGCGCCTGGACGACGACACCCTGTTCCTCGACGCCAGCGATGCCGAGCAGCTGTCCCTTGGCATCGGTCTCAATGGCAACAAGGGCTTCGAGGGACTGGCCTACGACTCGGCGGGCAAGCGCCTGTTCGTGGCCAAGGAGCGGGATCCGATGATGATCTACGAGGTGCATGGTTTTCCCCATGACAACCCCGACAAGCCCTATGCCGTGCATGTGGTGCAGGACCGCAAGCGTGACCGGCGGCTGTTCGTGAGGGACCTGTCGAGCCTGCAGTTCGACGAACGCAGCGGACACCTGCTGGCGCTGTCGGACGAGTCGCGGTTGGTGCTGGAGCTGGATGTGGAGGGCAGGCCGCTGAGCACGCTGTCGCTGCGCAAGGGGTCTCAGGGTTTGAAGCAGACCGTGCCGCAGGCGGAGGGGATTGCGATGGATGACGCTGGGACCATTTACCTGGTCAGCGAGCCGAACCTGTTCTATGTGTTCAAGCAGCCGGCTGATTGATTGCCTGGGCTGACGCTATCGCGGGGCAAGCCGGCTCCCACCATGGGAGCGGGCTTGCCCCGCGATGAGGCTTACTCGGCCTTGAGGGTCTTCACGCCTTCTGCGGTCCCCAGCAACAGCACATCCGCAGGACGCGCCGCGAACAGGCCATTGGTGACCACGCCGACAATGGCGTTGATCTGGCTTTCCAGCTCCACCGGGTTGGTGATCTGCAGGTTGTGCACATCCAGAATGACGTTGCCGTTGTCGGTCACCACGCCTTCACGGTAGACCGGGTCACCGCCCAGCTTGACCAGCTGGCGCGCCACATGGCTGCGGGCCATCGGAATCACCTCGACCGGCAGCGGGAAGGCGCCGAGCACCGGTACGAGCTTGCTGGCGTCGGCGATGCAAATGAAGGTCTTGGCCACCGCCGCGACGATCTTCTCCCGGGTCAGGGCCGCACCGCCGCCCTTGATCAGGTTGAGGTGGGCGTCGCTCTCGTCGGCGCCGTCGACGTAGAACTCCAGCTCGCTGACGCTGTTCAGCTCGTAGACCGGGATGCCATGGCCCTTCAGGCGCTGAGCGGTGGCTTCGGAGCTGGCGACGGCGCCATCGAAGGCGGTCTTGTGCTGGGCCAGGGCGTCGATGAAGAAGTTGGCGGTCGAACCGGTACCGACGCCGACGACGCTTTTCTCATCCAGTTTCGGCAGGATGAGATCGACGGCGGCCTGGGCGACGGCCTGTTTGAGTTGGTCCTGGGTCATGCGGGCTCCGGGAGGGGCTGGGCGGATTTCAAAGTTGCCTAGTATAACGGCTCCGGCGGCTTTGCTGTGGTCGCCCGACGTGACGCTGCGGTAGACTCCCAGCCCTTGTCCCGCGGCCCAGTGATGCTTTCCGATGCTCGAACAGTACGTCAAGAAGATCCTCACCTCGCGCGTCTACGACGTTGCCGTCGAAACCCCGCTGCACAGCGCCGGGCAGTTGAGCAAGCGCCTGGGCAACACCGTGCTGCTCAAGCGCGAGGACCTGCAGCCGGTGTTCTCGTTCAAGATCCGCGGGGCCTACAACAAACTCGCGCAACTGAGCGCCGAGGAACTGGCCCGCGGCGTGGTCACCGCTTCCGCCGGCAACCACGCCCAAGGCCTGGCCCTGGCGGCGCGGGAGCTGGGGATCAAGGCGACCATCGTCATGCCCAAGACCACCCCGGAGATCAAGATCGAAGGCGTGCGCTCGCGGGGCGGCAAGGTGGTGCTGCACGGCGACACCTTCCCCGAGGCACTGGCCTACTCGCTGAAGCTGGTGGAGGAGAAGGGCTTCGTCTACATCCACCCCTACGACGATCCGCACACCATCGCCGGGCAAGGCACCGTGGCCATGGAAATCCTGCGCCAGCACCCGGGCCAGCTGGACGCGATCTTCGTGCCGGTCGGCGGCGGCGGGCTTATCGCCGGCATCGCGGCGTACGTGAAGTACTTGCGCCCCGAGATCAAGGTGATCGGCGTCGAGCCGGACGACTCAAACTGCCTGCAGGCGGCCATGGCCGCAGGCGAGCGCGTGGTGCTGCCGCAGGTCGGCCTGTTCGCCGACGGCGTGGCGGTGGCGCAGATCGGCCAGCACACCTTCGACATCTGCCGTCACCATGTAGACGAGGTGATCACCGTCAGCACCGACGAGATCTGCGCGGCGATCAAGGATATCTACGACGATACCCGCTCGATCACAGAACCTGCAGGCGCACTGGGCGTGGCCGGTATCAAGAAATACGTCGAGCTCAAGGGCGTTGCCGGGCAGACCCTGGTGGCCATCGACTCGGGTGCCAACGTCAATTTCGACCGCCTGCGCCATGTGGCCGAGCGCGCCGAACTTGGCGAGAAGCGCGAGGCGATCATCGCCGTGACCATTCCCGAGCGCCCGGGGAGCTTCAAGGCCTTCTGCGAAGCCATCGGCAAGCGCCAGATCACCGAGTTCAACTACCGCAAGCACACCTCGGACGAGGCGCATATCTTCGTCGGTGTGCAGACCCACCCCGAAACCGACCCGCGCGCGGCGTTGGTCCAGCAGTTGACCGAACAAGGCTTCCCGGTTACCGACCTGACCGACAACGAGCTGGCCAAGCTGCACATCCGCCACATGGTCGGTGGCCACTCGGCCGGGGCCAGCGACGAGATGGTGCTGCGCTTCGAGTTCCCCGAGCGGCCGGGCGCGCTGTTCAACTTCCTCAACAAGCTGGGTGGGCGCTGGAATATCTCGATGTTCCACTACCGCAACCACGGCGCCGCCGATGGCCGGGTGGTCGCGGGCCTGCAGGTGCCGGAGGAGGAGCGCCACCTGGTGCCAGCGGCGCTGGCCAAGATCGGCTATCCGTACTGGGACGAGACCGAGAATCCGGCCTACCAGCTATTCTTGGGCTGAACACGCCAAACGGACCTCGTGGGAGCGGGCTAGCCCCGCGATGAAGCCACCAGCCAGAAGGACGATCACGAAATGGAACACCTGACCACCCTCAAGACCCTGCACATCCTCGCCACCGCCCTGTTGCTGCTGGGTGGCCTGGGCCTGGCGATCTGGACTGTCCGCGCCCGCCGCCAGGGCGATGCCGAGGCCTACGGCAAGCTGTTGCGCCGACCACTGGTGTTCATCTGGCTGCTGATGGGATTGTGCCTGGTGAGCATGCCGTTCACCGGCTGGTGGCTGGTGCACCTGGTCGGCTGGCCACTGGGGCAGACCTGGGTGCTGGCGTCCAGCATCATCTATACGCTGGGCGCGTTTGCCGTGTGGTGGCTGGTAGTGCGGCTCAACCGGCTGCGCAAGGCTGAAACCGTGGGTTTGAAGTTCACCTTGGCATTGGCGCTGTTCAGTGGCGTCTGCTTCCTGTCCATTGCTGGCCTGATGGGCGCCAAGCCGATCTAGGCTCCGTGGGCTGCTTTGCAGCCCCGCCGATCTCAACGCCGAAGAGAAATCACCGGCCACCCCCGCCGCTCGGCCTCGGCCCGCAGCTTCGGATCCGGATCCACCGCCACCGGGTTCGCCACCACCTCCAGCAACGGCACGTCGTTCAGCGAGTCGCTGTAGAAGTAGCTGTCTTCCAGGTCGAACCCGTTCTCCAGCATCCAGCGCGCAAGCCGCGTCACCTTGCCTTCACGGAAACAGGGTATATCGGTACTGCGCCCGGTATAGCGCCCGTCCTGCGTTTCGCATTCGGTCGCCAGCAGTACGCGCACGCCCAGGCGGTGGGCGATCGGCGCGGTGACAAAGCGGTTGGTGGCGGTAATGATCACCAGTTGGTCGCCCGCCTC
Source organism: Pseudomonas mosselii (assembly GCF_019823065.1). Classification (NCBI taxonomy): domain Bacteria; kingdom Pseudomonadati; phylum Pseudomonadota; class Gammaproteobacteria; order Pseudomonadales; family Pseudomonadaceae; genus Pseudomonas; species Pseudomonas mosselii. The sequence goes on along the minus strand of NZ_CP081966.1, from coordinate 359,658 downwards.
GCGGTGCTGCTGCAGCAACGCCAGGGCCTTGGGCAGGATGATCGGTTCGATGCAGTCGCGCATGAACTCGCGGTGCCACTGCTCCAACTGCGCGGGCTCGCTGGCCGCGAGGATTTCCATGGAAAAGGCCAGGTAGGCCTGCATATCCAGGGAGCCGTTGAGGTAGTCCTGGTAGAAAGCGTCGTTGCGTTGCTTATAGGCGATCGGATCGAGAATGCCCCGCTCGCATAGGTAGTCACCCCAGGCATGGTCGCTGTCGCCACCGAGGAGGGTATTGTCCAGGTCGAATAAAGCCAGGCGCATCGCGGTCACTCGCATCAGCCACGGGAGAGTCCCGCAGAATACGGAGTTTTCACCTCGCTGCACATAAGCTTGGCGGGCGCGTTGCTGCGCGCTCGGGCTTTGTGGAACAATGCGTTGACATGCGTTTGCGAGGTTGCTGCCGTGATCGACCCGGATGGTTTTCGCCCCAATGTCGGGATCATTCTCACGAATGATGCCGGGCAGGTGCTATGGGCTCGGCGGATCAACCAGGATGCCTGGCAGTTTCCCCAGGGTGGTATCAACCCTGACGAGACGCCGGAAGATGCCCTGTACCGCGAGCTGAACGAAGAAGTGGGCCTGGAGCGCCAGGATGTGGAAATTCTTGCCTGCACCCGTGGCTGGTTGCGTTATCGTTTACCCCAGCGCCTGGTGCGCACCCACAGCCAGCCACTGTGCATTGGCCAGAAACAAAAGTGGTTCCTGCTGCGCCTGGTGAGCAATGAGCAACGGGTGCGCATGGACCTCACCGGCAAACCGGAATTCGATGGCTGGCGCTGGGTCAGCTACTGGTATCCGCTGGGCCAGGTGGTGACATTCAAGCGCGAGGTATACCGCCGCGCCCTGAAAGAGCTAGCCCCGCGCCTGCTGACGCGCGACTGACGACGGAGTCCGACCCCGAGCCATGCTCAATACGCTGCGCAAGATCGTCCAGGAAGTGAACTCCGCCAAAGATCTCAAGACGGCGTTGGGTATCATTGTCTTGCGCGTCAAGGAGGCGATGGGCAGCCAGGTCTGCTCAGTCTACCTGCTCGACCCGGACAGCAACCGCTTCGTGCTGATGGCGACCGAGGGCCTGAACAAGCGCTCCATCGGCAAGGTCAGCATGGCCCCCAATGAAGGCCTGGTCGGCCTGGTCGGCACCCGCGAGGAGCCACTGAACCTCGAGAACGCCGCCGACCACCCCCGCTATCGCTACTTCGCCGAGACCGGCGAAGAGAAATTCGCCTCCTTCCTCGGTGCGCCGATCATCCACCACCGCCGCGTGGTGGGGGTACTGGTCATCCAGCAGAAGGAGCGCCGCCAGTTCGACGAAGGCGAAGAGGCCTTCCTGGTCACCATGAGCGCCCAGCTCGCCGGGGTTATCGCCCATGCCGAGGCGACCGGTTCGATCCGCGGCCTGGGGCGCCAGGGCAAGGGTATCCAGGAAGCCCGCTTCGTCGGCGTGCCGGGCTCTCCAGGTGCCGCCGTCGGCCGCTCGGTGGTGATGCTGCCGCCTGCCGACCTCGAGGTGGTGCCGGACCGCACCGTCGAGGACATCGACAACGAACTCAAGCTGTTCAACAACGCCCTTGAAGGCGTGCGCGAGGACATGCGCAAGCTGTCGGCCAAGCTCGCCACCCAGCTGCGGCCCGAAGAGCGCGCGTTGTTCGACGTGTACCTGATGATGCTCGAGGACGCCGCCCTCGGTGGCGAGGTGGTCGAGGTCATCAAGACCGGCCAGTGGGCCCAGGGCGCCCTGCGCCAGGTGGTCGGCGAGCACGTCAACCGCTTCGAGCTGATGGACGATGACTACCTGCGCGAGCGCGCCTCGGACGTCAAGGACCTGGGCCGGCGCCTGCTGGCCTACCTGCAGGAAGCCCGTTCGCAGTCGCTGGTCTACCAGGACAACACCATCCTGGTCAGCGAAGAGCTGACCCCGGCCATGCTCGGCGAGGTGCCGGAAGGCAAGCTGGTGGGCCTGGTCTCGGTACTGGGCTCGGGCAACTCCCATGTGGCGATTCTTGCCCGTGCCATGGGCATCCCGACCGTCATGGGCGTGGTCGACCTGCCCTATTCGAAGGCCGACGGCATCGAGATGATCATCGACGGCTACAAGGGCGAGGTGTTCACCAACCCCGGCGAGGTGCTGCGCAAGCAGTACAGCGATGTGGTCGAGGAGGAGCGCCAACTGGCCCGTGGCCTCGACGCCCTGCGCGAGCTGCCGTGCATCACCCCGGACGGCCATCGCATGCCGCTGTGGGTCAACACCGGCCTGCTCGCCGATGTGGCCCGCGCCCAGCAGCGCGGCGCCGAGGGCGTCGGCCTGTATCGCACCGAAGTGCCGTTCATGATCAACCAGCGCTTCCCCAGCGAGAAGGAACAGCTGGCGATCTACCGCGAGCAGTTGCAGGCGTTCCACCCGCTGCCGGTGACCATGCGCAGCCTCGACATCGGTGGCGACAAGTCGCTGTCGTACTTCCCGATCAAGGAAGAAAACCCGTTCCTCGGCTGGCGCGGCATCCGCGTCACCCTCGATCATCCGGAAATCTTCCTGGTGCAGACCCGCGCCATGCTCAAGGCCAGCGAGGGCCTGAACAACCTGCGCATCCTGCTGCCGATGATCTCCGGCATCCACGAGCTGGAAGAAGCCCAGCACCTGATCCACCGTGCCTGGGGCGAGGTGCGCGACGAAGGCACCGACGTGCCGATGCCGCCGGTGGGGGTGATGGTGGAGATTCCCGCCGCCGTGTACCAGACCCGTGAACTGGCGCGCCAGGTCGACTTCCTCTCGGTCGGTTCCAACGACCTGACCCAGTACCTGCTGGCGGTCGACCGCAACAATCCGCGGGTCGCCGACCTGTACGACTACCTGCACCCGGCGGTGCTGCAGGCCCTGCAGACCGTGGTCAGCGTCGCCCACGAGGAAGGCAAGCCGGTGAGCATCTGCGGCGAGATGGCCGGTGACCCGGCCGCGGCGATTTTGCTGATGGCCATGGGCTTCGACAGCCTGTCGATGAACGCCACCAACCTGCCGAAGGTGAAGTGGATGCTGCGCCAGATCAACCTGGGCAAAGCCAAGGAACTGCTGGCCGACGCCATGAGCCATGACAACCCGCAGGTTATCCACAGCTCGCTGCAACTGGCGCTGAAGAACCTTGGCCTGGCGCGAATGATCGGGCCTAACAAGACCCTTTGATCGTCGGTACCGGCCTCATCGCGGGGCAAGCCCGCTCCCGCAAAGTTGCTGCAAGAGCCTCGTGGGAGCGGGCTTGCCCCGCGATGAGGTCGGACTCACACCTCCAGGCTGACCTCGCCCAGGTGCCCACCAAATGGCCCGAAACTGCGCTCGACCATCCGCCGCCGCCCCTGGTCATCGACGATCAGCACCGTGCTCGCCCGCGTCCCATAGTTCTGGCTGGCGATGAACACACTCGACAGCAACCTTTCGGTGGTCAACCCCACGCCAGTCTCCGGCAGCTCACCATCCGACGCGGGCTGCGCATCGCCCAGCAGGGTCAACAGCCGTTGCGGATCGGCGGCCTCAAGCAAACTCTCAAGCCCGCTACGCGCCTTCACCAGCTTGGGCCACGGCGTATCCAGCCCGGCGTTCGAAAGCCCGTAGACCCCAGGCGCCAACAGACGCGGCGCGGCCTCACGGGCATGCAGGTAGCCCAGCCGCTCGCCATCGCCCACCAGCAGGTTGAACCCCGAGTACTGCCCACTGCGGCTGGCCACCTGGTCCAGGTAGGCCTCGACATCCAGCTCGCCCTGCAGGTACGCCGCCACCAGCTCGCCCCGTGAGCGCGGCCCCAGCGGCTGGCGCGGATCGCGGATGTTGGTCAGCGCGGCGAAGCGCCCGTTCGGCCCCACGCCAAGCCAGGTGCCGCCGGCCTCCAGGTCGCGCCCGGCATGCACCCCCGGCGCATCCTCCCAGGCCGCCAGGGCCTGTGTCGGCCGGGCATAGAACTCGTCGCGGTTGGCCGCGACGATCAGCGGCCGAGTCGTCCCCGGCCGCCAGGCGAATACGATCAGGCACATAGGTTGTCCCCTGTGTTTTTGGCCACTCTACCCGCGCCGCCGACCGCTATCCATCATCTGACACAGAGTTCACTAGAGCGCCGGGCTTGGCTTCCGTTACCATGCCGGATTGTTTTCCACTGGGGCCACGAATGGAATTCGCTCTCTATCTGCTGTTGGGCGCCTGCGCCGGCGTGCTGGCCGGGCTGTTCGGCGTTGGTGGCGGCATCATCATCGTGCCGGTGTTGGTGTTCAGCTTCACCCTGCAGGGCTTCGACCCTTCGGTGCTGACCCACCTGGCGGTCGGCACGTCGCTGGCGACCATCGTCTTCACCTCGATCAATGCCGTGCGCGAGCACCAGCGCAAGGGGGCGGTGCAGTGGCCGATCTTCGCCTGGATGACCGTGGGCATCCTGCTCGGCGCGCTGGTCGGGGCCAAGACCGCCTCGCTCATCCAGGGCCCGATGCTGCAGAAGATCATCGGCGTGTTCGCCCTGGTGATCGCCGCGCAGATGGCCCTGGACCTCAAGCCCAAGGCCAGCCGCGGCATCCCCGGCAAGCCCGGGTTGACCGCCGCCGGCGGGGTGATCGGCTGGGCCTCGGCCATCTTCGGCATCGGTGGCGGTTCGCTGACCGTGCCGTTCCTCACCTGGCGCAGCCTGCCCATGCAGCAGGCGGTGGCGACTTCGTCGGCCTGTGGCCTGCCGATCGCCCTGGCCAGTGCCCTGGGCTTCATGTGGCTGGGCTGGCACGAGGAACACCTGCCGGCCCACAGCCTGGGCTACGTCTACCTTCCGGCGCTGGTCGGCATCGCTGCCACCAGCATGTTCTTCGCCCGCTACGGCGCGCGTCTGGCGCACAAGCTGTCGCCGCGCGTGCTCAAGCGTCTGTTCGCCGCGCTGCTGTTCTGCGTCGGACTGAGCTTCCTTATCTGAACCTAGAGGAAAGACAATGCTGCCTTACCCGCAGATCGACCCGGTGGCCGTGGCCCTCGGTCCACTGAAAATCCACTGGTACGGCCTGATGTACCTGATCGGCATCGGCGGCGCCTGGCTGCTGGCCTCGCGCCGGTTGAACCGCTTCGACCCGACCTGGAGCCGCGAGAAACTCTCCGACCTGGTGTTCTGGCTGTCGATGGGGGTGATCGTCGGCGGGCGCCTGGGCTACGTGCTGTTCTACGACCTGCACCAGTACCTGGCCAACCCGACCTTGATCTTCGAGGTGTGGAAAGGCGGCATGTCGTTCCACGGCGGTTTCATCGGCGTGATGCTGGCCGCGCTGTGGTTCGGCAAGCGCAACAACAAGTCTTTCTTCGAGCTGATGGACTTCGTCGCGCCGCTGGTGCCGATCGGCCTGGGCGCCGGGCGTATCGGCAACTTCATCAACGCCGAGCTGTGGGGCAAGGTCACCGACGTGCCGTGGGCGATGGTGTTCCCACCATTCAGCGACCCGGCCCAGCTGCCGCGTCACCCGTCGCAGCTGTACCAGTTCGCCCTCGAAGGTGTGGCATTATTCGTCATCCTTTGGCTGTACTCGCGCAAGCCGCGCCCGACCATGGCCGTTTCCGGCATGTTCGCACTGTTCTACGGCATCTTCCGCTTCATCGTGGAGTTCGTGCGGGTACCCGACGCCCAGCTGGGCTACATCGCCTTCGGCTGGTTGACCATGGGTCAGTTGCTCTGCGTGCCGATGATCGTCGGCGGCATCTTCCTGATCTGGTGGGCCTACAACCGTAAGCCGTCGGCCAAGGCCACCGTCTGATTTTCACGGCAGGGGCGATCCCCCTGCCGTTCTTGCTACAGGTAAGCCATGAAACAGTATCTAGATCTGGTCCGTGACGTCATCGAAAACGGCACGCTGCAGGAAAACCGCACCGGCATCCGCACCATCAGCCTGCCGGGCGCCATGCTCAAGTTCGACCTGCAGAAAGGCTTCCCGGCCATCACCACGCGCAAGCTGGCGTTCAAGTCGGCGATCGGCGAGATGGTGGGCTTTTTGCGCGGCGTGAAGAACGCCGGCGAGTTCCGCGAACTGGGCTGCAAGGTCTGGGACCAGAACGCCAACGAGAACGCCCAGTGGCTGGCCAACCCGTTCCGCCAGGGCCATGACGACCTCGGCGAGATCTACGGCGTGCAATGGCGCCAGTGGCCGGGCTACAAGCGCGTCCCGCTGAGCAACCCGGCAGCCATCGAGATGGCTGAAAAGGCCGGTTTCCGCCGTATCGCCCAGGACGAGGAAGACGGCCAGGCGTTCGTCATCCTGTACAAGGCCATCGACCAGGTACGCCAGTGCCTGGACACCATCGCCAACGACCCGGGCAGCCGACGCATCCTGTTCCACGGCTGGAACTGCGCCCAGCTGGATGAAATGGCCCTGCCGCCGTGCCACCTGCTGTACCAGTTCCACCCGAATGTCGAGACGAAGGAAATCTCCCTGACCCTCTACATCCGCTCCAACGACCTGGGCCTGGGCACGCCGTTCAACCTCACCGAGGGCGCGGCGCTGCTGTCGCTGTTCGGCCGCCTGACCGGCTACACCCCGCGCTGGTTCACCTACTTCATCGGCGATGCCCATGTGTACGAGAACCACCTGGACATGCTCAATGAGCAGATGAAGCGTGAGCCGTTGGCGGCACCGAAGCTGGTGATCAGCGACCGCGTGCCGGCATTCGCCGAGACCGGCAAGTACGAGCCGGAGTGGCTGGAGAAGATCGAGCCAAGCGACTTCTGGCTGGAAGGCTACGAGCACCATGCGCCGATGACCGCGCCGATGGCGGTGTAGCTTTTCAGATTGCCGGGGCTGCCTTGCAGCCCATCGCGACACAAGGCCGCTCCCACAGGTACGGTGCAGAACCTGAAACTGCGCTGTACCTGTGGGAGCGGCCTTGTGTCGCGAAAGGGGGGCGCAGCGCCCCCAGTACTTTCAATGCCCGTGGCTTCTGCCTACATGGGAATGCTCGGTTTCCGGCACCGTCACCGCCCCATTGGTCTCCAGTTGCTGGAGAATCGCGCACTCCGCCCCCTGCGCATTGCACCGCTGCCTCAACTCCACCAGCTGCGCCTGCAGCGCCACCAGCCCGTCGATCCTCGCCTGCACATGCTCGATATGTTCGTCGATCAGCGCGTTGACGCTGCCGCATGAGCCGTCGGGGCTGTCGCGCAGGTTCAACAGGCTGCGGATCTCATCGAGGGTCATGTCCAGGGTGCGGCAGTTGCGGATGAAAGTCAGCCGCTCGACATGGGCCTGGGTGTAGAGCCGATAGTTGCCGTCGCTGCGGGCGGGCTCGGGCAGCAGCTGCTCACGCTCGTAGTAGCGGATGGTCTCCACGGCGCAGTCGGTGGCCTTGGCCAATTCTCCGATCTTCATGGCAAATCTCCAGCAGAGGGCTTGACCCTATAGTGGCTACAGGGTGTTCACTTGGCAACAACCCACTCTGCGGATTTGCGCAGAGGCCAGTGCTCAGTTAAGGATGATTCCATGAACCAGCCTGTCAGCCCCGACCACAAGCATGACCATGCGCATGACCATGAGCCCCACGCCCACAGCTGCTGTGCCAGCAAGGCTGCACCGGCCTTGGTGCAGCTGACCGAAAAGGCCAGCGCCCAGGCGCAGCTCAGTCGTTTTCGCATCGAGGCCATGGACTGCCCCACCGAACAGACCCTGATCCAGGACAAGCTGGGCAGGCTGGCCGGCATCGAGCAGCTGGAGTTCAACCTGATCAACCGTGTGCTTGGCGTGCGCCATACACTGACCGGCACCGCCGAGATCGAGCGGGCCATCGACAGCCTGGGCATGAAGGCCGAACCGCTGGCCGCCGAGGACGACGGCAGCGCCAATGCGCCCCAGGCGAGCAAGACCCGCTGGTGGCCGCTGGCCTTGTCGGGTGTTGCCGCGATTGCCGCCGAAGTCGTGCACTTCTCCGGCAAGGCGCCGGATTGGGTGGTCGCCGTGCTGGCCCTGGCGGCGATCCTCGGCTGTGGCCTGGGCACCTACAAGAAGGGCTGGATCGCCCTGAAGAACCGCAACCTCAACATCAATGCCCTGATGAGCATCGCCGTGACCGGCGCCGTGCTGATCGGCCAATGGCCGGAGGCGGCCATGGTCATGGTGCTGTTCACCATCGCCGAGCTGATCGAGGCACGCTCGCTGGATCGCGCGCGCAATGCCATTGGCGGCCTGATGCAACTGGCGCCAGACCTGGCCACCGTGCAGCAGGCTGACGGCCAGTGGCGCGAGCTCGACGTGCGCGAGGTGCCGATCGGCGCCCTGGTGCGGGTACGGCCGGGCGAACGTATCGGCCTGGATGGCGAGGTGGTCAGTGGCCAGTCCAGCGTCGACCAGGCGCCGATCACCGGCGAGAGCCTGCCGGTCGAGAAAGCCGTGGGCGACAAGCTGTTCGCCGGCACCATCAACCAGGCCGGTGCCCTGGAGTACCGCGTCACCGCCGCCGCCGGCCAGTCGACCCTGGCGCGGATCATCAAGGCCGTCGAGGAGGCCCAGGGCGCCCGCGCGCCGACCCAGCGCTTCGTCGACCAGTTCTCGCGCATCTACACCCCGGTGGTGTTCGCCGTGGCCCTGGCCGTGGCGGTGATCCCACCGCTGTTCATGGCCGGCGCCTGGTTCGACTGGATTTACCGCGCCCTTGTGCTGCTGGTGGTGGCCTGCCCGTGCGCGCTGGTGATCTCGACCCCGGTGACCATCGTCAGTGGCCTGGCCGCGGCGGCGCGCAAGGGCATCCTGATCAAGGGCGGCGTGTACCTCGAAGGCGGTCGCAAACTGGACTTCCTCGCCCTGGACAAGACCGGCACCATCACCCACGGCAAGCCGGTGCAGACCGACAGCAAGGTCCTCGACCCGCTGTTCGAAGGCCGGGCCCAAGCCCTGGCCGCCAGTCTGGCCGCCCGCTCCGACCACCCGGTGTCCGGTGCCATCGCCCTGTTCGCCAAGGAACAGGACCTGCCCTTGAGCGAAGTCACCGATTTCGCCGCCCTGGCCGGTCGCGGTGTGCGCGGTGATATCGGGGGCCAGACCTACCACCTGGGCAACCATCGCCTGGTCGAAGAGCTCGGCCTGTGCTCCCCGGAGCTTGAAGCGCAGCTCGATGTGCTGGAGCGCCAGGGCAAGACCGTGGTGCTGCTGCTCGACCGCTCCGGCCCGCTGGCGCTGTTCGCCGTGGCCGACACGGTCAAGGACAGCAGCCGCCAAGCCATCGCCGAACTGCACGAGCTGGGCATCAAGACTGTCATGTTGACCGGCGACAATCCCCACACTGCCCAGGCCATCGCCGCCCAGGTGGGGATTGATCGCGCCGAGGGCAACCTGCTGCCGGCGGACAAGCTGGCCAGCATCGAGCGCCTGTACGGCGAGGGCCATCGGGTCGGCATGGTCGGTGACGGCATCAACGACGCACCGGCCCTGGCCCGTGCCGAAATCGGCTTCGCCATGGCCGCCGCCGGCACCGACACGGCCATCGAGACCGCCGACGTGGCGCTGATGGACGACGACTTGCGCAAAATCCCGGCGTTCGTCAGGCTGTCGCGCCAAAGCGCGGCGATCCTCACCCAGAACATCGTGCTGGCCCTGGCAATCAAGGCGATCTTCCTGGCAATCACCTTTGCCGGCATGGCCACCATGTGGATGGCGGTGTTCGCCGACATGGGCGTGAGCCTGCTGGTGGTATTCAACGGCTTGCGCCTGCTGCGCAAATAGGCGTCCGCAGCGCAGAACAGAGGTTATCCACAATGCTGAGCGCCGAGCTCAAAGCCTTCTACATGGTGGCCCGCCTGGGCAGCATCACCCTGGCGGCAAAGAAGCTCGGGCTCAGCCAGCCGACGGTGACCACGCAGATCCGCAATCTCGAAGGCCAGTACAACGTCGAGCTGTTCTACCGCGGTGGTCGGCGCCTGGTGCTGAGCGAGGAAGGCGTGCGCCTGCTGCCGATGGTCAAGGCACTGCTGCAGCAGGAGGCCGACATCGAGTTCGAGCTGCGCAACAGTGGCCAGGCCCAGGGCAGCCTGCGCATCGCCGCCACGGCGCCCTACTACATTCTCGACCTGGTGAAGATCTTCCGCGAGCGCCTGCCCCAAGTGGAAGTGGCGGTGGAAATCGGCAACTCGCAGCTGGTGCTGGAGATGCTCGAGGATTACCGGGTGGATATCGCCGCGTCCTCGCAACTGCTGGAAGATGCGCGCCTGGTGCGCCGGGTGCTGGGCACCGATCCGCTGGTGCTGGCGGTACACCGCAATCATCCGCTGGCCCAGCGTCAGGCGGTGTCCATCGACGTGGTGGCCGGGCATTGCCTGCTGATGCGCGAGCAAGGCTCGACCACCCGCAAACTGACCGAGCAGATGATGCAAGAAGCCAATGTGAAGGCCGGGGCCTTGCTGGAGATCGGCAGCCGCGAGTCGATTCGCGAGGCGGTGCTGCGCAACATCGGCATCAGCATCATTGCCCGCCACGAGGTGCCGCATAACCCGGAGCTACGGGTGCTGGCGCTGGAGGAGGCGCCGGTGATGCACGAGTACCTGTACTGCCTGAAGGAGCGGCGTCAGGCGCGATTGCCGGCGGCTTTTCTGGGCGTGGCGCAGGAAGTGGTTGGCTCGCAATTCTGAAACGCTTGCCCGTCTGCAATGCGCTCATCGCCGGCAAGCTGGCCGGCCGGCGATGGCGCGGCGGGTCACTTCACGTTGACGGTGATCTTCTGCGACTCGACGCTTGGCTTGAACGGCACGTGGTACTTGTCGCCCAGCACCAGCTGCAGGGTGTGCTTGCCCGGCGTGAGGGTGATGGTCGTCTCGGTCTGCGCCTTGCCGAAGTGCAGCACCTGCGGGCCTGCCGGCAGCGGCGCGTTGTTCTCGGGCATCAGGCTCGTGGGCAGCGGCTGGTCGGCCAGGGGCGCCTTGTCCACATCCACCAGCAGGTGGTGATGGCCAGAGTGCGGGGTCTGGTCGCCCGCGGGCTTGAGGTCCATGCCTTCGATGCCGAACTTGACGGTGAAGGTCTTGTCGACCGTGGCCCCGTCGGCGGGGGAAACGATGAAGACCTTGGCGCCTTCCGGTGGCTGCTCGCTCTTCAGGGCATCCGCGGCACTGGCGAACACCGACGCCCCCATCAGCAGACCGGCGACGGCAGCACGCGAAAATAGGCTTTTCATTCACTTCTCCTGTGATTCACTTCAATTGACCGCTATCACTTAAAGGCAGTGTGGCGGTACTTCACCATAGTCCAACGCGACCGGGAGAGGTTCAAAAACAGGGACAGAAATATTTCAGGGCCGAAGAAAACCTTGCCGCGACCTGGAGGTCTTAGGCTGCGTTCGACCGGGGCAGACGAGAAAGCCACGGCGAATGCACTTCATCTGCCGAACAAGAAAGGGGCACTCATGCGTTTGACCATTGGCATTCTGCTGGCGGCACTGTTCAGCCCATTGGCCCAGGCCGAACTGATCGACGAAATCAACGACCGTGGCGAACTGCGCATCGCCGTGCTTGGCGACGCGCCGCCCTATGCGTTCAAGGAGAACGAACACCTGACCGGCTTCGAGATCGAGTTGGGGCAGGCCCTGGCCAAGGAGCTGGATGTGCGGGCCGAGTTCGTCGAGACGCCCGCCGATGAGGTGCTGCCTGGGGTGGAGAGCGGCAAATTCGACATGACCTTCAACCAGCAAGATGCCGAACTGAGCGACAAGCTCGACGCCATTCGGGCCCTGGCCGGCCAGAAATTGGTGATCCCGTACCAGAAGGGCAATCCAGCTTTCGAGACGGCTGTGAACAATGCCCTGCAGCGGATCGAGGATGATGGCCGTCTGGCCGACCTGGAAAGCAAATGGTTCAAGGGCACCAAGCAGGCGACCACCGGACAGTAACACCGCATCGCGGGGCAAGCCCGCTCCCACGCTGCCGTCATGGTCACCATTGCGTGGGAGCGGGCTTGCCCGGCGATCAGACCTTGGCCAACGCTCGCTGCGCGTCTTCCAGCTCCAGCTCGCTGAACACGAGCACCCCTTCGCGACGCAGCAAGGCCGCGGTCACCCCTTCCCCAGCCACCTTCACTCCGCTGAAGCTGCCGTCATAGGTCTGCAGGTTGCCACACGACGGACTGCCGGACTTAAGCACCGCCACACGGATGCCATGCCGACGCACCAACTCCAGCGCCCGTCTGGCCCCGGCCAGAAACGCCTCGCTGACATCGTCGCCGGACACCGTCACTACCCGCGCCTGCCCATCCAGGACCTGAACGCCCTGCCCGCCCGGAATTTCCGCAGGCGGTCGCGGCGTCGGCAGGCCACCGGCCACCTCCGGGCACAGCGGCACCACCCGGCCTTCGGCCTGCCAGCGCTGCACGACGTCGGGATGACCACTGGCACGCCCGTCATAGCGCACTGGCTGGCCCAGCAGGCAGGCACTGACCAGTACTTTCGGCCGCTCAGAACGGGTCATTGCCACGGCGCCGGAACCAGCCGGTCAACGACAGGCGTTCACGCCCGGCCGGGAGCACTTCGTGCGGCACTTCACCCGACAGGAACACCACTAGGCTGCCCGCCACCGGTTGTACGTCGTGCTCGACACCGTCCTGCAGGAACATCCGCAACTGCCCGCCATCCTCCGGTTGCCAACCTTCATTGAGGTAGAACACGGCCGATACCATGCGCCGGTCGTCGTCACGGAAGCGGTCGAGATGGCGCTTGTAGAAAGCCCCCGGGGGATACAGCGCAAAATGGCACTCGAAGTCTTCAAGCCCCAGGAACAAACCCTGGTTGATGGCCTGGCGCAGGCTGTCCATCGCGCCCAGGTAGCGGTCGCAGACCTCCGACTCGCCGGGGTCGAGCCACTGGATCTGGTCGCCACGGATCGCCTCGCGGATCTCCTGCGCGGCGCCGCGACCGACGCTGGCCGGGTTGAGTTCGCCCTCGGCGTGACGGCGACGGCATTCGGCCGCCAGCGCGCGCGACAGCGCGTCGGGCAGGAAGAGAGGTTGCTGCGACCAGCCACGGGTGGCCAGGTCGTCGACGATCGTCGACAGCAGCGGATGTTCGAAAGGCGTGTGCATGGCGCATCATAGCCATTCGCCAATCGCTCGCACAGCGCCACTTGGTCAGGAAGCGCCGCTGGCGACTCGACAAAGCCCCGCCACGCCTAGGACAATAGCGGCCTGCCGACAGGAGTCCTGAATGCGCCGTCTGTTTTCCCTGCTTCTGCTGATGATCTGCACCATGCCTGTCTGGGCGGACAGCCTCGAACAGTTGTACAAGGCCGCCGGCTGGCCCGACCAGCGCGTCCATTTCAACGATGCCGTGAGCGCTGCCCAGCAGCGCTACCGCAACAGCCTGCCGCCTGCCGTCTACCAGGCGCTGGTCAACAACAGCAACCAGCGCTTCCAGGCCCAGGCCATGGACCGCCGGGCCCAGGCGCAGCTGCGCGCCAACCTGGCGAATCCCTCGCCGGCCCTGGCGTTCTTCCAGTCACCGCTGGGGCGCAAGGTGGTGGCCGCCGAGCTGCTGGCCACGCGCAAGGACCAGCTGGCCAAGAATGCCAAGGGCCTGCCCAAGGTCCAGGCCAGCGACAACCGCCTGCTGATCGTCGGCCACCTGGCCCAGGCCCTGCCGGCCCGCGAAGCCGGCGCCGAGGTCAGCCTGGCGATCGCCGGCGTGGCGGCCGACAGCCTGAGCTCGATGCTGCCCGGCCTGTTCGGTGGCGGCCAGGCGCAGAACCTGCTCGATGGCCAGCGCCAACGCTTGATGAACCAGGTCGGCGAAGACCTCAACAATACCCTGCTGTACGTCTATCGCGACCTGTCGGACGCCGAGCTGGAGGAATTCGCCACCTTCGCCGAATCCGCCGACGGCCAGGCCTACTACAAGGCGGCGGTGGCAGCGGTACGCGCCGCCCTGGCCGTGGGCCAGAATGCCGCCGAGCTGAAGTGATCAGCCCAGGCGCTGGCCGATGAAGTCGAAGTAGCGCTGGCGAATGCCGGGCAGCTCGTTGGCCAGGTGATGCCGCGCCTTGGGCAGCATGAGGATCTGCGGTTCGGCGAACTTGGCCTTGAGCACCTTGAGGTTGTAGGGCCAGTCCACCGTGCCGTCCGCCTCGCCCTGCACGATCAGGGGCTGACGCGTGCTGCGCGGCGCGGCTTCGATACGCCGGACCCACTTCATCAACGCCCCCACCCAGGCAGTCGGCAGGCGCCGTGGCTGCAGCGGGTCGGCCTCGAGGAAGGGCAGGAAGGCCGGGTCGTTGGTGTTCTCACTGAAGCGCCGCTCGATGCCGCTGACGAAGTGGCGCAGCACCCGATAGCTCAGTTTCGACCAGTGCCAGGCACGTGGGCGCACCAGGGGCGCCAGCAGGATCACCTGGCCGTCAGCCGGGCTGCGTTCACCCTGGTGCAGCAGGTGATCGACCACGATTGCCCCGCCGGTGCTCTGTCCGCATAGATGCCAGGGTCGCGGCAGTTCCAGCAGGCGGGCCTGTTCGAACAGTGCATCGAGCACCTGCTGGTAGATGCCGAAGTCATCGATGCTGGCCCGCTCGCCGCTGGACAGGCCATGACCGGGCAGGTCGCAGCCGATCACTGCGTAGCCCTGGCCCAATGCCCACGCGATCACATGCCGGTACAGGCCCATGTGGTCGTAATAGCCGTGCAGCAGGAACACCGTCGCCACCGGTTGCTCCGGCAGCCAGAGCTGTCCGACCAGATCGAAGCCCGCCACCTGGAAGCCACCCAGCCAACTGCGCGCGGGCAGATCCAGGCCGTAGAAGCGCTGGTAGGCCTGGCCCTGGGCGGACAACGGCTGGCGATCAGCAAGGGGCGACAGGCTGGTACGCAGCTGGTCGGGATTGAAGCTGGCGGGCATCGGTACATCCAGTGTGAAGCAAGTATTGATCTGCGATATTCAGCTCTGCGCCGCGCCATGGCAAGCTTGGCCCCTCCTCCGATGAACAATGCGACCTCGTGCCAAGGCCCCCATGGCGAAGCGATTTATCACATTACTTGCACTGCTGCTCTGCGCCACCACCCTCTGGTGGGCCTACGACAGCTTCCAGTCCCGCTACCTGCGCACCTTCGACAACCAGACCACCTTCTTCGACGGCAGCCAGCTGCGCCTGCCCCCCGAACTGGCAGGTCCGGGCCCGATCCGCGTGGTGCACTTCTGGGACCCGGCCTGCCCCTGCAACGTCGGCAACCAGCAGCACCTGGGCGAGCTGTTCGAGCGCTTCGCGCCGCTCGGGGTCAGCTTCCATGTCGTGCAAAAACCTGGCAGCCACGGCCGACTGCCGGCCAACCTGGGAGCGCTGAAGCCCCTGGCCAGCCTGCCCGGCAGCGAGCACCTGCCCGCAAGTCCCGCCGTGGCGATCTGGGACCACGACGGCAACCTCGCCTACTTCGGCCCCTACAGCGAAGGTGCGGTGTGCAACTCGAGCAATAGTTTCATCGAGCCGATCCTCAAGGCGCTGGAAGAAGGGCGTCGGGTGCAGGCCTCCAACACCTTGGCGGTCGGCTGCTATTGCCCGTGGAGCAGTGGGCCAGGCCAATAGCCCACTACCGCAGCCTCATCCCAGAGACTCCCTAGGGTAGCGACATACAGAACAAGGAGAACTGTATGTCACGCGAAGGCTACACCAAGCTTACCCCTATCAACGTCAGAGACCGCTACGAAGAACAGTTCCGTTCAACCCCACCGATCTTCTGGGGACATCAACGGGTCCATCCGCTGCAACTGGTATCGACATTCCGCCCTGGCCACCTGGTAATTGACCTGGTCCGCCAGGTCGAATCGGACAAGCAACAGGTTCACACCGACCACGCGCGCCTGCAGGCTACCCAGGACGAACGACTCGACCAGGCCATCGCGACCAGCGCCGGCCCACTGACAAGCCTCAGCGAATCCGCGCGTCTGGAGCGCCAGATCGCTGCCGTCAGGCAGCTCACCGCAACCTACCAGACTCAGTTGCAACAGGCTCGCCAGCAAGCCAACAGCTTCTTTGGCACAGACCCGGAGCATCGCCCACTCAAAGATTTTCTTGCTGTCGTCCGGCAGCCGAACGCCCCCCACGCGCCTCGTCAAGCCTGGCTGAAAGCCTACCGCGCGGCCTTCGAGGCCAAGCGCCTGGCGCGCCAGCTCAATGAACTTCGTCGCCGCCAGGCTCGCCTGCAATGGGCGCTGACCGATACCAGGTACAAGGCAGCGCAACGCGATCGGGTGGTTCAACTGGTCCATCGGCTGGAAACGAAACTCGCTCGCTTCTCCGTCAGTAAGCTTGAGCATGAGCTCGCGCGCGCCTCGCTCGAGGGCGCATTGAGCACATTCCAGCGCCACCAGCATGACGACATCGCAGCCCAGGCCGCAGCCGAGCATGCTCGTGAGCTGGAGCGGGAAACCTCCGACCTGATCCGCGCCCAGAATGCACTCCATAAACATTCTGCGGCCGCTCGAAAGGATAATCTTTCACTCGAGTTCGACAGCAGTCAGCTCGACACCGTGATCACCGAGCAGAACCGCAAGCCACACGCCCAGCGCAATCCGGAGCTGCAGCAATTGCGGGACAGGGTCGAGCTCGAGCGCACAGGCTATGGCATCGATGCGCAATGGGGACGGGCTGCCGACAACCCTCTGCACCTGAGGGCCCATGACGCCATCCACGCCGCATTCGATGAGCAGACACACCTCTCCATGCTCAGCGGACAGACGCCGAGCAATACCCCTGTCACCTTCCACGCCTGGGTCGCCAGCACTCGCCACGTAGTGGTTCTGGCGAGTTCAAGCGGTGCCATCGCGTACTTCGAGGCGTTCTGGGAACTGCTGGGAAAGGCGCTGCAGTCAGCCGCACCACGCTTGCTGGCGCACGCCGCGACCGGCGCCGTTCGGTATGCGTCCCTGATGCTCTACTCGGCCCGACTCGGCAATGGAGAGCGCATGGGCGTCAGTGTGCCGCTGGCCTACATGACTCCCGGCGCGGATCTGACCGCTGAAGCCAACCGCAGGGCCGGGCAGACGCTTGAGCTGGCGCTACGGATGAACGCCGTTCCAGTGGGTGAACAGACCGAGGTATACCTGGCTAGCACCGATGGCAGCAGCCTTCTGCGCGATGTCCGCGTACGCCAAGCCAATTGGGACCCTGCCCTGGAGAGTTACAGCTTCACCGCCGATGGCCCAGGCGGTGCGACGCTGCTCTGGCATCCGGCCACGCCACCGAGCAGCCTGGGCACCCGTGACCCGCTGACCGGCAGCACCACGCCCGCGCTGCCGATCGTCGAGGATCTGACTAAGCATTACCCGGGCACGATCAGTTCGAAGCGCGAGCCGGACATCAACGCATTCCCTGCCCTGCCGGACCCACATATCGACGATTACGTCATTGTCTTCCCCGCCGACTCGGGGCTGTCGCCGATCTATGTGATGTTCCGCGATCCCCGGCAGATCGCCGGGGTGGCCAGCGGTTACGGGCAGATGACGCCGGATCGCTTTCTTGAGGCCGCAGTCACACCAGAGGGCGCGCCGATTCCTTCACGGATTGCGGATAAGTTGAGGGGGCGCAGGTTCAGTAGTTTCGATAGGCTGCGGGAGGCGTTTTGGATGGAAGTAGGGGCCGATCCAGAGTTCAAACAGCACTTCACCTTGAGTAATCAAAAGAGAGTGGAAGAAGGCAGCGCTCCTCATGCTCCCGCAAAAGAACGTGTGGGGAAGCGAGGTACATTTGAGCTCCATCATATCGAGGAGGTAGCCAGAGGTGGCGCGGTCTATAGCTTGGATAACATTGTCGTCATGACCCCACATCAACATATCGCTCACCACAGCAAAAGGAGTAAGGAATGATCAACAAGAGTCGACTTGAAGATTTTACGGAAGCCGAGTTTCTCGGGTTCATTGGAGAGTTCTTCGAAAACCGGTCTGGCCTCAAGGGAAAGGCGTTTGGTCAGTATCAAGATGATTTGGTATGCAAATTCGAAGAAATCATCGAAAACCCATTTGGCTCTGACCTGATCTACTACCCCGGCGAAGGCGCAGATGACAGCCCACAGGGCGTCGTCGACCGCGTCAAAGAATGGCGCGCGGCCAACGGCAAACCCGGCTTCAAGCCCGCCTGACCAAAAGCCCTGCGGCCAACCCCGCAGGGCTTCGCACTTCAGCCACGCACCCGCGCTGGATTACCCACCACCACCGCGCCCGCCGGCACATCCCGGGTGACCACACTGCCCGCACCGACCACGACGTTGTCGCCGATGGTCACCCCCGGCAGGATGATCGCCCCGCCGCCGATCCAGACATTGTCGCCAATGATCACCGGGCGCCCGCTTTCCAGGCCACTGCGGCGCAGCGCCGGGTCCAGCGGGTGGTCGGCGGTGTAGATCTGTACCGCCGGGGCGATCTGGCAATCGGCACCGATCCGCACAGGAAGCACGTCGAGAATCACGCAGTTGAAGTTCATGAAGGTGTTGGTGCCCACACTGATGTTGTAGCCGTAGTCGCAATGGAATGGCGGGCGGATCACCACGCCGCTGCCCACACTGCCGAAATGCTCCTCCAACAGGCCATGACGCGCCTCGTTGGGCTGATCGACACTGTTGTTGTAGCGGTGCATCCAGTGGCGGTTGGCCGCCTGTTCGGCTTGTAGCTCGGGACAGCCGGCATGGTAGAGCTGGCCTGCCAGCATTTTCTGTTTTTCGCTGAGGGACATGGAAACTCCTTCCAGGGGACTATGCTCAGTTCGCGAATCCGCCGATGATCGGACCATATTTTCTCGTTCGAGTGCACAAGGAGTCTCGATGAAGCGCAGCCTGACCTTGCTGGCGGTGGTGATCGCAGTGGCCGCCGCAGGCACCGGTTACTGGTACGTGCGCGGCAAGCAGCCGCAACGTGACGGCGAAGTAGCCGTCGGCGGATTGCAGGGGCCGGTCAGCGTGCGCTTCGATGCCCGCGGCGTGCCGCACCTGCAGGCGCAGAACGAGCAGGACCTGTACCGTGCCCTGGGCTACGTGCACGCCCAGGACCGTCTGTTCCAGATGGAGATCATGCGCCGCCTGGCCCGTGGCGAGCTGGCCGAGGTGCTGGGCGACAAGCTGCTGCCCACCGACACCCTGTTCCGCAGCCTGCGCATCCGCGACCAGGCGGCCTTGATGGCGCAGCGCCAGGACCGCCAGTCGCCGGCCTGGCAGGCGCTGCAGGCTTACCTGGACGGCATCAACCAGTGGCAGGCCGGCCATCCCAAACCCATGGAGTTCGACCTGCTCGGCATCCCGCCACGCCCCTTCACCGCCGAGGACACCCTGAGCATCGCCGGTTACCTCGCCTACAGCTTCGCCGCGGCATTCCGTACCGACCCCGCGCTGACCTACATCCGCGACCAGCTCGGCCCCGAATACCTGAAGATTTTCGACCTCGACTGGCAGCCCGACGGCGCCGTGGCCACCCCTCTGGCCGCCGCCGACTGGCGCAGCCTGGAGCAGCTGGCGCGGCTGAGTCACGATGCCCTGGGCGATGCCGGCATCCCGCAGTTCGAAGGCAGCAACGCCTGGGCCGTGGCTGGCCGCCGCACCCGCAGTGGCCGGCCGCTGCTGGCGGGCGACCCGCACATCAGCTTCGCCGTGCCGGCAATCTGGTACGAGGCGGAGCTGTCGGCGCCGGGGTTCAACCTGTATGGCTACTTCCAGGCGCTCAACCCGTTCGCCCTGCTCGGCCACAACCGCGACTTCGGCTGGAGCCTGACCATGTTCCAGAACGACGACGTTGACCTGATCGCGGAGCGGACCAACCCACAGGACCCCGAGCAGGTGATGGTCGATGGCCGCTGGCAGCCACTGGAAAAGATCGAACAGAAGATCGCGGTCAAGGGCGCGGAACCTGCCAGCATCACCCTGCGCCGCTCGCCCCATGGCCCGATCGTCAACAGCGTGCTCGGCGATACCGCAGGCCCGACGCCCATCGCCATGTGGTGGGCGTTCCTGGAAACAGAGAACCCGATACTCGAGGGCTTCTACCAGATCAACCGCGCCGACACCCTGGGCAAGATGCGCGAGGCGGCCGCCAAGGTCCAGGCGCCGGGGCTGAACCTGGTATGGGCCAATGCCCAGGGCGATATCGGCTGGTGGGCGGCGGCGCGCCTGCCGATCCGCCCGGACGGCGTCAACCCGGCGTTCATTCTCGATGGTGCCAGCGGGCAGGCCGCCAAGCCGGGCTTCTACCCGTTCAGCGCCAATCCGCAGCAGGAGAACCCGGCGAGCGGCTACATCGTCTCGGCCAACTACCAGCCGCCCGGCGCAATCCCCGTGCCCGGCTACTACAACCTGGCCGATCGCGGTCGTCAGCTCGATCGCCAGTTGAGCGACCCGGACATCAAGTGGGACACCCAGAACAGCCAGGCCCTGCAACTGGACACCAGCACCGACTACGGCCCGCGCACCCTGGCGCCGCTGCTCGGCACCTTGCGCAATATCGCCCAGGGCGACGAGGAGAAGGAGCTGGTCGAGCAACTGGCCGCCTGGCGCGGCGACTATCCGCTGGACTCCATCAGTGCCACGCTGTTCAACCAGTTCCTCTACGAACTGGCGTTCGCCGCCCTGCACGACGAGCTGGGCGACACCTGGTTCCCGGTGCTGATCAGCACCCGCGCCATCGACGCCGCCCTGCCCCGCCTGGCCGCGGACCCGGCATCGCCCTGGTGGAACCTGCGCGGCGCCAGCGAACGCACCGACCGTGGCGCCATCGTGCGCCTGGCCTGGCAACGCAGCCTCAAGCACCTGCGCGAGACATTCGGCAAGGATCCGGCCAGCTGGCAATGGGGCAAGGCCCACACCCTCACCCACAACCATCCACTGGGGGTGAAGAAGCCGCTCAACCTGCTGTTCAATGTCGGCCCGTTCGCCGCGCCCGGCACCCACGAGGTGCCGAACAACCTGTCGGCGAAGATCGGCCCGGCGCCCTGGCCGGTGACCTATGGTCCTTCAACCCGCCGGTTGATCGACTTCGCCGACGCAGGCGCCGCGCTGACCATCAACCCCGTCGGGCAGAGTGGCGTGCCGTTCGACCGGCATTACGGCGATCAGGCCGAGGACTATATCGAGGGGCGCTATCACAAGGCGCGGATGGGAGTGATTCCGGCGCAGAGCACGTTGCGGCTGGTGCCCAGATAGAAACCGGGGCCACACAGCGGCCCTCTCGCAATCCATGAGGTCACGCAATGCACAAACGCTTCATCGAGATAGACGGAGCACGCATGAGCTATGTCGACCAGGGCCAGGGCTTCCCAGTGCTGCTGGGACACAGCTACCTGTGGTCGTCCGCCATGTGGCAACCGCAGATCGACGCCCTGTCACGGCACTTCCGGGTCATCGTGCCTGAGCTGTGGGGGCACGGCGATTCCGCCGCTCCGCCCGCCAGTACCGTCGACATGGCTGCCCTGGCTCGACAGCACCTGGCATTGCTCGATGCCCTGGATATCCAGAAGTGCCACTTGGTCGGGCTGTCGGTTGGCGGCATGTGGGGCGCGCAGCTGGCCGTTGACCACCCTGAACGCGTCGACCGCCTGGTGCTGATGGACACCTACCTGGGCGCCGAGCCCGAGCCGACGCGGCTGAAGTATTTCGGTTTGCTGGATGCGGCAAGCAAAGCGGGAGCCTTCATAGACCCGTTGCTGGACGTTGTGGTGCCGATCTTCTTCCATGCCGGTGGCCAGACGGTGCCCGAGGTGCGCGAATGCTTCCGTGCGGACCTCAAGGCAAGCAGCGCCGAAACCATCCGGGACAGCCTCGATCCGATGGGCCGGGTGATCTTCGGCCGGCCAGACCTGCTGGCGCGACTGGGTGAGCTGCCAGGAGAGCGAACCATCGTGCTCTGTGGCGACCAGGACATTCCAAGGCCACCGACAGAGTCAGCGGAGATGGCGCAGCTGATTGGATGCTTGGCGGCACAGATTCCATTCGCCGGGCATATCTCCAGCCTGGAGAATCCGCAGGTGGTGAATGATTTCCTGTTGAACTGGTTGCCGCGAAATCGCTGAGACCGGAGGGGGCCGCTGTGCGGCCCCGTTCAGGTAATCAACCCTGCCACTTGCCGCCCTCGACGATCACGCTCTCAGGCTTGGTGTCATCGCTCAGTTCCTTGCGCACGTACTGGTCGTACAGCTTGAGCAGGAACTTCTCCTCGCCCAGCTTGGCCAGCTCGCTGTTCACCCAGTCACGCAACTCGGTGTTGCCCTTCTTCACCGCCGGCGCAATCGGCGCCTCGTCGCCCAGCAACTGCGGCAGCACGCGATAGCCCGGGTTCTGCTTGGCCCAGCTGAACAGGATCAGGTTGTCCTGGGCATAGGCATCGCCACGGCCATTGGCCAGGGCAGCCAGCGACTCGGTGTTCTTCTCGAACTTCAGCAGCTTCCAGTCCGGGTGATTCTTGGTCAGCCAGATATCGGCGGTGGTGCCGGTGGTGACGATGATGGTCTTGTCGGCCAGGTCGTCGAGTTTCTGCACCGGGCTGCCATCGGCGACGATGGCCTGCACCGCCACGCGCAGGTTGGGGTTGGTGAAGTCCACCGCTTCCTTGCGCTCGGGGGTGACGGTCATGTTGGCGAGGATCAGGTCGACCTTGTCGCTCTGCAGGAACGGAATGCGGCTGGCAGGCTCGACGGCGACGAACTCGACCTTGCTTTCATCGCCCAGCAGGTCCTTGGCGAAGCGACGGCCGATGTCGGTGTCGAAGCCCACGTATCGGCCGCTTTCATCGACGAAGCCGAACGGTGGCTTGTCGGTGAACACGCCGACGATCAGCTTGTCGCGGGCCTTGATGGTTTCCAGGTAGCTGGAGGCCGGCGAGGCAGCAGCAGGCTTGGCCGGGTCTTCGGACTTGTTGCAGCCGGCCAGCAGGGCCAGGCCAAGCAGTGGAGCGAGCAGTTTGGCGAACGGGGCAGTCTTCATGACAGTTCCTTGTGCAGTGTCTTGGGCAGGCTTTCGACGAACGAGAATTTCTCCAGGAACTGCTGCGCGCGTGCGGTCTGCGGTTGGGTGAAGAAGCGCTCGGGGTGGTTCTGTTCAAGGATCCTGCCGGCCTCCATGAACACGATGCGGTCGGCCACCGCGCGAGCGAAGGCCATTTCGTGGGTGACGATGAGCAGGGTCATGCCTTCGCGGGCCAGGCCCTGGATCACCTGCAGCACCTCCTTGACCATCTCCGGGTCGAGGGCGGCGGTGACCTCGTCGAACAGCATCACCTGGGGGTTCATGCACAGCGAACGGACGATGGCGATGCGTTGCTGCTGGCCACCGGAGAGCTGGCGGGGGAAGGCGTCGCGCTTGTCCAGCAGCCCGACCCGGGCCAGCAGCGCCTCGGCCTGGGCCTGGGCCTCGCGGCGTTCGCGCTTCTGCACCTTCAGCGGGCCCAGCAGCAGGTTGTCGAGCACGCTCATGTGACCGAACAGGTGGTAGCTCTGGAACACCATGCCGACCCGCTGGCGTACCTGGCGCCAGTCGGTGTCGGGGCCGAGCAGCTCTTGGCCGTCTAGCCGCAGGCTGCCGCCCTGGGCCTCCTCCAGCCCGTTGAGGCAACGCAGCAGGGTGCTCTTGCCGCAGCCGCTGGGGCCAAGGATCACCACCACCTCGCCGGCCGGGACCTTGAGGTCGATGTCCGCGAGCACCTGGTGCTCGCCGAAGAACTTGTTGAAGCCTTGGAATTCGATCAATGGATTCATGCATGGGCCCAGCGCCGCTCCAGCACGCGGGAGGCGGCCGACAGCGGGTAGCAGACAAGAAAGAAGAACAGGAACAGCGCGCCGTAGATCAGCACCGACTCGTAGGTGCGTTCGATGATCTGCTGCCCCGCCTTGATCACTTCGACCACGCCGATCAGCACCGCCAGCGAGCTGGTCTTGATGATCCGCGTGTAGAGGTTGATGATCGGCGGGGTCATGCGCTTGAGCGCCTGGGGCAGCAGCACGTAGCCATACAGCTGCCAGCCGCTCAGGCCGATCGACAACCCCGCCTCGCGCTGCCCGCGTGGCAGCGACTGCAAGGCGCCGCGCACCACCTCGCCGACCTCGCTGGCGCCCCACAGGCCCAGCACCAGCACCGCGCACCAGAAACTGGGAATGCTCAGGCCGAAGAAGATCGGCAAGCCGAAGAACACCAGGTACAGCCAGACCAGCACTGGAATCGCCCTGAACAGTTCCAGGTACACCTGCAGCAGGATGTTCAGCCAGCGCTTGCCGAGGGTCGCCAGCACGCCGTAGAGCACACCGCCGAGGGTGGCGAACAGAATGCCCAGGGCCGAGATCGCCAGGGTCTGCCCGGCGCCCGTGGCCAGTTGCGGCAGCGAAACCAGCAGCAGCTCAATGCCCGAACTGGCCATGTTGCAGCCTCCGTTCCAGGTAGCGCATCAGCAGCGACAGCGGCAGGAAGATCAGCACGCAGAGCAGGGTCAGCACGGCGAGCATTTCGTAGGTCTTGTAGTACAGGGCGATGTAGTTCTTGGTGGTGTAGAGGATCTCCGGCACCGCCACCGCCGACACCACGGTGGTCTCCTTGAGCAGGAACACGAAGTTGGCGAACAGTGCCGGCAGGCTGAGGATGCCAGCCTCGGGCAGGATCACATGGCGCAGCAGCTGGCCCTCGGAGAGCCCGATGGAGCGCCCGGACTCCAGTTGCGCCCGCGGCACGGCTTCTACCCCGGCGCGCAGCACCTCGGTGAGATAGGCGCCGCCCATGAACGTCAGGGTGATGATCGCGGCGGCGAAGCCGGACACCTTCAGCCCCAGGCTCGGCAAGGCGAAGTAGACGAAGAACAGCTGGATCAGCAGCGGTGTGTTGCGGGCCAGTTCCACGTAGCCCTTGACCAGGCGCCACAGGTACGGCGTGCGCAACACCAGGAGCGTCGCGTTGAGCAGCGCCACCAGCATCGAGGTGACGATGGCGATCGCCCCGACTTGCAGGGTCACGCCAACGGCCTTGAAGAAGGCCGGCAGTGTGCTAAGCATGAAAGCGGTGTCGAAGCTCATGGAAAGGGCCTCGACACGGGGTCACGAAGGTACGGCATGGGGCAGGTCCAGGGTCGGCACGAGGGTGGCTCGGCGTCGTTTCACGAATGGTGGCGCTGTGCCGGTAAGCACGATCCCTAGACTCTAAAGGTATAAAAATATTTTTATAAATACCTTTATTGCATATCTATATCACCGCCCCATGGCGCTCAGAAATTTCCTTCATCCCACACGGATCTTTCCGAGCATTTTCCCCTCCAAGGGGTTTCAAACTGTGACTTGCACGGCCCATCACATTCAACAAGGAAGACAACGATGAACAGCCCCTGCTTGCCTGCTTCGAATGAACAATTGCTGTGGCTCCTGGCCCTGCGCCGGGCGCTGGCCAGTCAGCGCTGAAACGCCACGGCGAGCTGGCCCCTCTCCAAGCCAGCCCAAACAAAAACGCCGACGCAAAATGCGTCGGCGTTTTTCGTACCAGGTCGCGTATCAGAACGCCGGCAGTACGGCACCGCTGTATTTCTTCTCGATGAACGCCTTTACTTCCGGGCTGGTCAGCGCCTTGGCCAGCTTCTGGATGGCCTCGCTGTCCTTGTTGTCCGGACGGGCGACCAGGAAGTTAACGTAAGGCGAGTCGCTGCCTTCGATCACCAGCGCATCCTTGGCCGGGTTCAGGCCGGCTTCCAGCGCGTAGTTGGTGTTGATCATGTCCAGGTCGACCTGGTCGAGCACACGCGGCAGCATGGCCGACTCGAGCTCCTTGAACTTCAGCTTCTTCGGGTTCTCGGCGATGTCTTTCGGCGTGGCCAGGGCGTTCTTCGGATCCTTCAGGGTGATCAGGCCAGCTTTCTGCAGCAGCAGCAGGGCGCGGCCGCTGTTGCTGCCTTCGTTGGGAATGGCGACGGTGGCGCCGTCCTTCAGCTCACTCAGGCTCTTGACCTTCTTCGAATAGCCACCGAACGGCTCGACGTGCACGCCGATCACGGTTTCCAGGTGGGTGCCCTTGCCTTCGTTGAAGTTCTTCAGGTACGGCAGGGTCTGGAAGTAGTTGGCGTCCAGGCGCTTCTGGTCGACCTGCACGTTGGGCTGGACGTAGTCGGTGAAGACCTTGATTTCCAGGTCCACGCCCTCTTTGGCCAGGGTCGGCTTGATCAGTTCGAGGATTTCGGCATGCGGCACAGGCGTGGCGGCGACCACCAGTTTCTCGGCGGCATTGGCCAGGCCAGCAAACGAAAGAGCGGCGGCCAGGGCGGTGGTCAGCAGGGTCTTTTTCATGGTGATCCTTGTTCTAAAGCTGGGCCATCGCAGATGGCGAGTCGGGTGCCCACCCGTTTGGGTGGGCGTGAAACGGACAATACCGAGATTTTTTATTCCGTAACAATATCTTTTGATTAGTTGCTTATTCCAAAAACAAATCGCCATCACCGCCTTTGCTTATGAGCGGCCACGCACTGCTCTACGGCGCGGCTTCGCTCAATTGCGCCAAGGCGTTGTTCAGCAACCCGCGCAGTTCGGCCACGGTTTGCGGCTCCCGACTGGCACCCAGTTGCGCGAGCTGACGGGCCAGACTGGCCAAGGGTGCGGTATCCGGAAGGTCGAGGTGCGCCGGGAGGATTTCCTCGCCGTCGCTGACCAGCAGGGCAAAGTGGATGACGTTCTCCAGCTCACGGGTATTGCCCGGCCAGGCATGGGCCTCCAGCGCCTGCTGGGCTGCCTCGCTGATCAGGGGCAACGGCCGATCCAGGCGCACGCTGTAGATACCGACGAAGTACTCGGCCAGCGGCAGGATATCGCCGACCCGATCACGCAATGCCGGCAGCTCGAGTTCACCCTCATGCAGGTAATGGTAAAGCCGTTCGTTGAAGCGCCCGGCGCGCACGGCCTGGGCCAGGTCGATGCTGGAAGCGGCCACCAGCCGCACATCGACCGCCTGCGGCTGGGTGGCGCCGACCCGGGTTACCTCGCGGTTCTCCAGGGCCGCCAGCAGCTTGCCCTGGATCTCCAGGGGCAGGTCGGCAATCTCGTCCAGGTACAGCGTTCCGCCATTGGCCGAGCCGAACCAGCCGGCTCGACTGCTGGCGGTGCCGCCCTGGGTCGCGGCACTGTAGCCGAACAGCTCGGCATCGGCGTAGGTCGGGCTGATGGCCGCGCAGTTGACCGACACGAACAACCCGCTGCGGTCACTGGCGCGGTGGATCTGCCGGGCCAGCAATTCCTTGCCGGTGCCGGTCTCGCCACGGATCAGCACGGGCAAGGGTTGTGGCGCCAGCCGCTCCAGGGCCTGGCGCAACGCCTGGGAGCGAGGATCGACGAACACCAGCGCCTTGGCGCGAATGCTCAACGGGCTCTTGTCCAATTCGGGGAAGGTCAGCAACGGCTGACCGAAAGCAGTGTGAAACGTCATGGAATACTCCCGCCCCGGTCGCACGCGACCGGGGATTCGACTCGTTCGAAAAAACCGGCGGATCAGGCGCGGCGCAGCGCGCGCTGATCGACACGGGCCTGCAGGCGGTAGAGGTAGGCGAAGCCCTGTTCCCAGCGTTCATGGCCGGACTTGACGTTGATGTGCCCGGCATCAGCCAGCAGCCCAGCCTCGGCACTCCAGGCCTGGGCCAAGTACAACGCGCGCGGCACACTCACCGCCGGGTCGTTGTCGGAGCTGACCACCTGGCTGGGGAACGGCAGGGCCTGCAGTGGAATCGGCGCGAAATTGCGCAGGGCCGGCGCGCAGGTCGGCCGCTCGACATCCGCCGGCGCCACCAGCAGTGCGCCACGTACTCGGCACAGCAGCTCGGGGCTGGCCTGGGCTGCCCAATGGGCGACCGTGATGCAGCCCAGGCTGTGGGCGATGAGAATCACCGGCGAGCGTTCGGCGGCAATCGCCTGCTCCAGGGCCTGCACCCAATCGCGCCGCTGCGGGGTCAGCCAGTCGTGCTGCTCGACCCGGGCGCTGTTGGGCAGGCTGCGCTGCCAGTGACTTTGCCAATGGTTGTCTGGCGATCCTTGCCAGCCCGGCACAATCAGGTAACGAATCGACTCATTGCGCATGGGGACGCCTCCGGAAGTTTGCGTGCTTGGGTGCAAGTATAGGGAGGGGGCTATGTTCGTAAAGGAATAAGAAGCTATTTATTAATAACCAAAATTCTTTTAAAGCAACTGTCTTGCACAGTGTTAAGCCCTGCGCCTACAGGGATCGCGAAAGGCTTCAAATCCGCGTCTCCAATAAAAAAAGGGCCATCCCCTGCCAAGGAAAATGGCCCCGAAGCACTTGCCTGAAGAGGGTATCGTCGGTCAGCGCGCGGTGATCACCGCCAGCTTGCTGATCCCGGCACGCTCGATCGCCGCCATCGCGCGGGCGACCTCGCCGTAGTTCACACCATCGTCGGCCTGCAACTGCACACGCAGCTCGGCGTCCTTGTCCTTGGCAGCCTTTAGGTTGGTCTCCAGCAAGTCCGGCTGGATCTCGTCCTTGTTGATGAACAGCTTGCCGCTGCCGTCGATGCTCACCACCAGCGGGTCCTTCTGCTCCACCGGGGCGACGGCCTCGGTCTTGGGCAGGTTGATCGGGATGGCATTGGTCAGCAACGGCGCGGTGACGATGAACACCACCAGCAGCACCAGCATGACGTCCACCAGCGGAGTGACGTTGATTTCACTCAACACTTCATCGCTGTCCTGGGTCGAGAAGGCCATGTCAGGAGGCCTCCTTCACAGGTTGGGTGAAGCCGGTGTGCTGGCGCTGCACCGCGGGGTGCACCAGCACGCGGAAGGCACTCTTCTGCGCCAGGCTGTAGAAGTCGTGGGCGAAGTCGTCGAGGTCGGCCGCGGTCAGCTTCAGGCGACGGAGGAAGTAGTTGTAGACCAGCACCGCCGGCACCGCGACGGCGATACCCACGCCGGTGGCGACCAGCGCCGCGCCGATCGGGCCGGCCACGGTTTCCAGGCTCGCCGAGCCCGCCGCGCTGATGCCCTTGAGGGCTTCCATGATGCCCCACACGGTGCCGAACAGGCCGATGAACGGCGAGGTGCTGCCGATACTGGCGACCACCGCCAGGCCGGTCTCCAGCGAACGGCGCTCGCGGACGATCTGCTGGCGCAGGGCGCGCTCCAGGCGATCCTGGTGGTTGATCGCCTGGCTGAGGTCACTGGCCTGGCCAGGCTCGCCAACCGCGATCGCTGCAAAGCCCGCCTGGGCGACACGGGCGGCCGGACCTGGCAGGTCGTGGGCGGGCTCGGCGGCGGAGTCGAGGCTGGACGCGGCCCAGAACTGCTGGTGGAAGCGTTTGTCCTGGTTTTTCAGGCGCACGAACTGCACGACCTTGACCAGGGCCAGCGCCCAGGTGGCGACGGAGAAGCCGACCAGCAGCCAGATGACCGCGCTTTCAACGGATTCGAGGGGAGATGCCAACAAGCTCATGATGAAGTCCTTCCTGTATGCGGTCGCAAGTTAACGAAGCTTGAAATCGATCGGTACGCTGACCCAGCCCACCTGGGTCACGTCGCCCTGCTTGGCCGGGACGAAGCTCCAGCGCTTCACCGCGGCCAGCGCGGCGGCGTCCAAGGCGTCGCGGCCACTGCTCTTCTGGATCTGGATCTGCCCCGGCTTGCCACTGGGCAGCACCTCCACGCGCAGCAGCACCGTGCCTTCCCAGCCACGGCGCTGGGCCATCTGCGGATACTCCGGCGCCGGGTTCTTCAGGTACGCGGCGTTGGCCGAGGCAGGGGTCACCGGAGCCGGCGCGGGTGGAGCAGGGGCCGGCGCCGGGGGTGCTGGCGCGGCGACCGGTGTCGGCGGTGGCGCCTCGACTGGCTTGGGCTGCGGCTTGGCCACGGGCTTGGGCACCGGCTTGGGTTTGGGGACCGGCTTGGGCACGGGCTTGGCGGCCAGTTCGTCGACCACCGGTGGCGGTGGCGGCGGCTGGACCACAGGGGCCGGCGGCGGCGGCTCGGCCACCGGTGGCGCTGGCGCGGCGAACTCGATGGTCATGGGCGGAATCTTCGGCGGGATGACCGGCAGCTCGGGGGTCGGCTGGTGGCTGACCCAGTACGCCACCGCGCCATGCAGCACCAGCACCAGCAGGCCCAACGCCAGCTTGTCGCGACGCTTCAAGCCGCTGACCGGCGTGCGTTGCAGGCGCAGTTGCGCGAGCGGCAAGCGCAGGGTGCGGCCAAGCTCGACGAGCTCCCCTGGCGCGGGGCGCCAAGGCTGGTCGTAGGCCCGGGCGAAGGTCTGGACATTACCCATTGCTTGAGGCTCCTGGGGTGTTGATTCAGGTGTGTGGCTGAATCATCAGTGCCAGATGCTTAGTTCATAAAGTAATGTTTAAAAGTAAAGTTAGATATTTATGGAATATTTATTTTGATGGATTGCCCACAGCCCGCGTCGTTCTTGGCCTGCAGCAAAACAGCTCGCGAACGATGCTTTATCGGCATTCAAAATATTCGTTCAAGGCATCGGTTCGCTGCGAGGGCTTCGCCCTCGATCACGCTCAGGCAATAAAAAACCCGGGACCATGCCCGGGTTTTTCATCGCAAGCGCCAGCTCAGATATCCGTCACCTTCTGCCACACCTTCGGCCGGAAGAACAACGTTTCCCCCCGCGCCAGCCCGGCCAGGCTGTCGTGATCCTTGACCACCTCGGCTTCGATCAGCTCGCTCTGCCCTTCCACCTTCAGCGTCACTCGCGTGGTTGCCCCCAGCGGCCGGATATCGCGCACCTCGGCGGCATGGTGCCCCTCGGTCTCATGCCGAGACAGCGACACTTCGTGCGGCCGGAACAGCACATGATGGCCCTCGCTCAATGCCAGACGGTTGGAGTCGCCAAGGAAGTGGTAGACGAAGTCGTTGGCCGGCTTCTCGTACACCTCACCCGGGGAGCCGATCTGCTCGATCACGCCCTTGTTCATCACCACGATACGGTCAGCGACTTCCATGGCCTCTTCCTGGTCGTGGGTGACGAACACCGAGGTCAGGTTGATGTCCTCGTGCAGGCGCGCCAGCCAGCGGCGCAGCTCCTTGCGCACCTTGGCATCCAGCGCCCCGAACGGCTCGTCGAGCAGCAATACCTTGGGCTCCACCGCCAGGGCACGGGCCAGGGCGATACGCTGGCGCTGGCCACCGGACAGCTGCTCGGGGTAGCGATCGGACAACCAGTCGAGCTGGACCATGTTCAGCAACTCATGGACCTTCTCGGCAATCTTGCTCTCGCTCGGGCGCTCGCCCTTGGGCTTCATGCGCAGGCCGAAGGCGACGTTGTCGAACACGCTCATGTGGCGGAACAGTGCGTAGTGCTGGAACACGAAACCGACGTTGCGATCACGCACGTCATGGCCGGACACGTCCTCGCCATGGAACACGATGCTGCCGTCATCCGGGGTCTCGAGGCCGGCGATGATGCGCAGCAGGGTGGTCTTGCCGCAGCCGGACGGGCCGAGCAGGGCCACCAGCTCGCCGCTGTGGATATCCAGGTTGATGTTGTCCAGGGCCTGGAAGCTGTTGAAGCGCTTGCTGACGTTACGAACTTCGATCGACATGAATCATTCCTCCGCGGCGCTGTGGCGCAGGCGGTTAATACGGTTCTCGCTCCACTGCTTGAGCAGCAGGATGAAGAGCGCCAGGATCAGCAGCAGGCTGGCCACGCTGAAGGCCGCGACATGGTTGTACTCGTTGTAGAGGATCTCCACGTGCAGCGGCAAGGTGTTGGTGACGCCACGGATATGGCCCGACACGACGGACACCGCGCCGAACTCGCCCATGGCCCGGGCGGTGCACAGCACCACGCCGTAGATCAGGCCCCATTTGATGTTCGGCAGCGTGACGTGCCAGAACATCTGCCAGCCGTTGGCGCCCAGCAGGCGCGCGGCCTCCTCTTCCTGGGTGCCCTGCTCCTGCATCAGCGGAATCAGTTCACGGGCGACGAACGGCACGGTGACGAAGATGGTCGCCAGGACGATGCCCGGCAGGGCGAAGACGATCTGGATATCGTGGTCCTGCAGCCACGGCCCGAACAGGCCCTGCGCACCGAACATCAGCACATAGACCAGGCCGGCGATCACCGGCGATACCGAGAACGGCAGGTCGATCAGGGTGACCAGCACGCTCTTGCCGCGGAACGTGTACTTGCTCACGCACCAGGCAGCAGACACACCGAACACCAGGTTCAACGGCACCGAGATGGCCACCGCCAGCAGGGTCAGCTTGAGCGCGGACAGCGCGTCGGGCTCGAAGATCGCGTCGAAGAACGTGCCGAAGCCGTTCTTCAGCGCCTGCGACACCACGATCACCAGCGGCAGCGCCAGGAACAGCGCGAAGACGATCCAGGCCAGGGTGATCAGCACGCGGCGCGAAGTGGCGCTGCCACGCCGGGCGGCGGCGGTTGCGCCGAGGGTTTGACTAGACATTGCCGGCCTCCTTCAAGGGGTTTCGATGCGCCGCTGCAGCAGGTTGATCAGCAGCAGCAGGATGAAGGAAACCACCAGCATCAGCACGCCGATGGCGGTGGCGCCGGTGTAGTCGTACTGGTCGAGCTTGACCATGATCAGCAGCGGCAGGATCTCGGTCTTCATCGGCATGTTGCCGGCGATGAAGATCACCGAGCCGTACTCACCCACGCCCCGGGCGAAGGCCAGGGCGAAGCCGGTCAGCCAGGCCGGCAGCAAGGCGGGCGCCAGCACGTGG
This sequence comes from Pseudomonas mosselii, assembly GCF_019823065.1. Classification (NCBI taxonomy): domain Bacteria; kingdom Pseudomonadati; phylum Pseudomonadota; class Gammaproteobacteria; order Pseudomonadales; family Pseudomonadaceae; genus Pseudomonas; species Pseudomonas mosselii. The sequence continues at coordinate 326,989 of NZ_CP081966.1, read as the reverse complement.
CGGAACACCTGCAGCGGTTTCGCGCCCAGGCAGGCGGCGGCTTCTTCCACTTCACGCGGAATGTCGGCCAGCACCGGCTGCACCGTGCGCACCACGAACGGCAGGGTGACGAAGGTCAGCGCCAGGGTGATGCCAAGCGGCGTGTAGGCGATCTTGAAACCGAGGTCGGTGGCGAACTGGCCGACCCAGCCCGCCGGGGCGTACAGGGCGGTCAGGGCGATACCGGCAACGGCGGTGGGCAGGGCGAACGGCAGGTCGATCATCGCGTCGATGACCTTGCGTCCGGGGAAGGTGTAGCGCACCAGCACCCAGGCCAGCAGGGTGCCGATCACGCCGTTGATGATGGCGGCGAACAGGGCGGTGCCGAAACTCAGCTTCAGCGCGGCCAGCACCCGTGGTGCGCTGATGATGTTCCAGAACTGCTCCCAAGTGAGCTGCGCGGCATGCACGAACATGGCGGCCAGCGGTATCAGCACGATCAGACTGAGGTACACCAAGGTGTAGCCCAGCGTCAGCCCGAAGCCGGGTATGACGGGGGAAATGCGACGTGACATAAAGGTCCCTGGTTGAACGCACGAAGCCCGGGAGCGCTCCCGGGCCGGTGCAGGCTTCTGAATCCTGGGGCTGCTGCGCAGCCCTTTCGCGACACAAGGCCGCTCCTACAGGGGATCGCGGATTCTTGTAGGAGCGGCCTTGTGTCGCGAAAGGGCCGCACAGCGGCCCCGCTTCTCCATACCGCTTACTGTGCCTGATAGATCTGGTCGAACACCCCACCATCATTGAAGAACTTCGGCTGCGCAGTCTTCCAGCCACCGAAGTCCTTGTCGATGGTCACCAGGTCCAGTTTCGGGAACTGCTGGCCGAATTCGGCGGCGACCTTGGCGTCACGCGGACGGTAGAAGTTCTCTGCGGCGATCTTCTGGCCAGCCGGGCTGTACAGGTGCTTGAGGTACTCCTCGGCGATCTTCTCGTTGCCCTTCTTCTCGGCGTTCTTGTCGACCACCGCCACCGGTGGCTCGGCCAGGATCGACAGCGAAGGCACGACGATCTCGAACTTGTCGGCGCCGCCGTCTTCCTTCAACGCCAGGAAGGCCTCGTTTTCCCAGGCCAGCAGCACATCGCCCTGGCCGTTGTTGACGAAGGTGATGGTCGAGCCACGGGCGCCGGTATCGAGCACCGGCACGTGCTTGAACAGCTCCTGCACGTAAGCCTTGGCCTTGTTTTCGCTGCCGCCGGTCTTCAGGCCGTAGGCCCAGGCGGCGAGGAAATTCCAGCGGGCGCCGCCGGAGGTTTTCGGGTTGGGGGTGATGACCGAGACATCCTTCTTGATCAGGTCGCCCCAGTCCTTGATGCCTTTCGGATTGCCCTTGCGCACCAGGAACACGATGGTCGAGGTGTACGGCGTGCTGGCGTCCGGCAGGCGCTTCTGCCAGTCCTCCGGCAGGGTCTTGCCGAGCTTGGCGATCTCGTCGATGTCACCGGCCAGGGCCAGGGTTACCACGTCGGCGCGCAAGCCGTCGATCACCGCACGCCCTTGCTTGCCCGAACCACCGTGGGACTGCTGGATCTTCACCTTGTCGCCCGGGTGGGCGGCTTGCCAGTGCTTGATGAACTCGGCGTTGTACTGCTGGTACAGCTCGCGGGTCGGGTCATAGGACACGTTCAGCAGTTCGTAGTCCTTGGCGATCGCGGAACCGGCAAAAACGACACTGGCCAGGGCGGCAAGCGCATAACGGCGGATGGACATGGTGAAGCTCCCGATTGGCATTTTTCTAGTTTTTGAAGTGATGCGGTGTCAGCCGGACTTGTTGCCGGGCTGCTGCAGGCGGAACTTCTCCTTGCGTTCGATCTGCACCACCTGGGCGTTGTGCACGGTGATCTCCACCGCGCCGAAGCGCAGGTCGCGCAGCGCGCTCTGGATTTCACGCAGAATGGTGGCTTCGTCCTGACCGTCGATGCTGCGCAGGGATGCACTCATGCTCGTTCTCCTGTGAGTAAGGGTGCCGGGCAGAGGTTTTGAAGGGGATTGCGCCTGGCTTGAGGGCAATACTAGTGAGGCGCGGATATTCTTAAAAATACTGTTTAAGAATGTTTATATAACCAACTTTAAAAGGATGACCTGTAGGAGCGGCCTTGTGTCGCGATGGGCTGCGCAGCAGCCCCGACAATTCTGCAAGATGCCCAGATCCTGGGGCCGTCATGCGGCCCATCGCGACACAAGGCCGCTCCTACAGGGGTCAATGCGGTCGCGGGGTTTTGTCCTCGGGCTCGCGAATCTTGTACCAGGCCACATACAGCGCCGGCAGGAACAGCAGCGTCAGCAGCGTTGCACTGATGATGCCGCCGATCATGGCGTAGGCCATCGGCCCCCAGAACACTTCCCGGGCGATCGGGATCATGCCCAGGCTCGCCGCCGCCGCCGTCAGCAGGATCGGCCGGCGGCGGTGGTTGGTCGCCTCCACCACCGCATCCCACGGCGTATAGCCCTGCTCTTCGAATTCGTCGATCTGGGTCACCAGGATCACCGAGTTGCGAATGATGATCCCTGCCAGCGCGAGGATCCCGAGGATCGCCACGAAGCCCATCGGCGTACCCGTGGGCACCAGCGCCAGCACCACGCCGATCAGCCCCAGGGGCGCGACGCTGACCACCAGGAACAGCTTCTGCACGCTGTGCAGCTGGATCATCAGGAAGGTCGCCATCAGGAACAGCATCAGCGGGATAACGTCGGCGATCGGTCCCTGGGCCTTGCTGCTCTCCTCCACCGTACCGCCGGTGGCCACCTCATAACCCACCGGCAGCTGGCTGGCAAAGCCTTCGATACTGGGCTTGAGTTCGGCTACCAGGTCGGTGGGCTGGATATCACCGACCACCGAGGCCTTGATGGTGATGGTCGGCTTGCGGTCGCGACGCCATACCAGCGGTTGCTCCTGCTCATAGCGCACCGTGGCGAAGGCCAACAGAGGAATCGAGGCGCCGCTGGGCGTGACGATCTGCAGGTTCTGCAAGGTATCCGGCGAGCCGCGTTCGCTGTCTTCGGCGCGGGCCACCACATTGACCAGGTAGATGTTGTCGTTGATCTGGGTGACCGGCACGCCGCTGACGATGCTGTTCATCACATTGGCCACATCCTCGGACGACAGGCCCAGCTGGCGCGCCTTGTCCTGAGCGATCTCGATGCGCAGCACCTTACCGGGCTCGTTCCAGTCGTAGATCATCTCGCCGATGTGTTCGTTGCTGTCGAGCAGGGTCGCCAGTTCGATGGCGTGCTTGCGCACCTGGTCGATATCCTTGCCGCTGACCCGGTACTGGATCGGCCGGCCCACCGGGGGCCCCATCTCCAGCGACTGAACGTTGGTACCGATGCCGACGAACTCCTCACGCAGCAGCTTCTGCAGGCGCTGCATCATGCCCTCGCGCTCCTCGAAACCCTTGCTGACGATCACCAGCTGGGCGTAGTACGGGTTCTGCAACTGCTGGTCGAGGGGCAGGTAGAAACGGATCGCGCCCTGGCCGATGTAGGTGCTCCAGTGCACCAGGTCCGGGTCGTCCTTGATCCGCGCCTCCAGGCGGTCGACGACTTTGCGCGTTTCCTCGATCGAGGCATTCTGCGGCAGGTTCAGGTCGACCAGGATCTCCGGCCGGTCCGACGACGGGAAGAACTGGTTCTGCACGAAACGCATGCTGAAGATCGACAGGGCGAATAGCAGCACCGTGCCGATGATGGTCAGCCAGCGGTGGCGCATGCACCACAGCAGCCCGCCTTCGAACGCCCGGCCGACACGCCCGGGCTCGGCCTCATGGGGCTTGAGCTTGCTGCTGCTGAGAATGTGCACGCCCAGTACCGGCGCAAAAAATACCGCCACCACCCAGGACACCAGCAAGGCCACGGCAATCACCGCGAACAGGGTGTAGGTGTACTCGCCCGCGGAACTGGCGTTGAGGCCGATAGGCACGAAGCCGGCCACCGTCACCAGGGTGCCGGTGAGCATGGGGAACGCCGTGGAGGTATAGGCGAAGGTGGCCGCCTGCTCCTTGGTCTCGCCCATCTCCAGGCGCGTGACCATCACCTCGACAGTGATCATCGCGTCGTCCACCAACAACCCCAAAGCGATAATCAGCGCACCGAGCGAGATCCGCTGCATGGTGATGTCGCTGTACTCCATGAACACGAACACCATCGCCAGCACCAGCGGAATCGAGCAGGCCACCACCAGCCCCGCGCGAATGCCCAGGCTGACGAAGCTCACCGCCAGCACGATCACCACGGCTTCGAACAGCGCGCTGGTGAAGCCGCCGACCGCCTGCTTGACCACCACTGCCTGGTCAGACACGTTGTGCACGCCAACCCCCACCGGCAGGTCGCGGACGATGCTGTCCATCCGCGCTTTCAGGGCGGCGCCGAACACCTCGATGTTCGCGCCGGCCTTCATGCCGATCGCCAGGCCAATGGCCGTCTGGCCATTGAAACGGAACATCGGCGACGGCGGGTCGACATAGCCGCGCTCGATATCGGCGATGTCGGCCAGGCGGAAGAAGCGATCGTTGATACGCAGGTTCACCGTCTGCAGGTCCTTCTCCGAGGCGAACTGCCCGGTGGTGCGCACCGAGATGCGCTCGGGCCCGGCCTCGATCACCCCGGCCGGGGTCACCGCGTTCTGCTGCTGCAGGGCCTGCATGGCCTGGCGCTGGTCGATGCCAAGCGCGGCCAGCTTGCGGGTGGAGAAGTTCAGGTAGAGCACTTCGTCCTGGGTCCCGATCAGCTCGACCTTGCCGATGTTGGGCACCTCGCGCACTTCGGCCCGCGCCACTTCCACATAATCGCGCAGTTGCCGCAGCGTGAGGCCGTCGGCGGTAAACGCGTAGATCGAGCCGAACACGTCGCCGAACTCGTCATTGAAGCCCGGGCCCTGGATGCCTGCGGGGAACTGCCCGCGGATGTCCTGGATCTTCTTGCGCACCTGGTACCAGATCTGGGGAATGTCCTTGGCCTTGGTGGTGTCACGCAGGTAGACGTAGACGGTGGATTCCCCTGGACGGGTGTAGCTTTTCACGTAGTCGAGGGAGTCCAGTTCCTCGAGCTTCTTCTCGATGCGGTCGGTGACCTGGTAGAGGGTCTCGTCCTGGGTGGCGCCGGGCCAGCGGGTCTGGATGACCATGGTCTTGATGGTGAAGGATGGATCTTCCTCACGGCCGAGATTGAAGTAGGAGAAGATCCCCATCAGCAGGCCAACGAACATCAGGTACCAGACGAAGGACTGGTGCTTCAGCGCCCATTCCGAGAGGTTGAAGCTTCCTTTCATTGCGCGTCCTCGTCGAAGGTGACCTTCTGGCCGGGCTTGAGGCTGTTCACGCCAGCGGTCACCACGCGCTCGCCGGGCTGCACCCCGGAGGCAAGGACGATGCTGTCGGCGGTACGTTCGATCAACGCGACATCGCGGGTAGCCACGGTTTTCTGCTGCGGATCGACCACCCACACCTGGGTCTTGCCGTCCCGCTCGAGCAGCGCGGTCAACGGCAGCTCGCTGCGCGGGCTCACCGCCGAGGTCAGGGTGACGCTGACCGCGGTGCCCAGGTGAAAGGCATCGGGCGTGCTGGTCAGGGTCAATCGGGCGCGACGGGTACGGGTGGTGGCGTCAGCCTGTGGCTCGAGCTCGCGCAGCGTGGCGGTGGTGTTGATGCCTGGGTCGAGCTGCGAAGCGACGGTAAAGGTGAGGTCCTTGTCCAGCTGTTCGGCGAGCGGAATCGGCAGGTCGATCACCGCCTCCTTGACGTCCGGGCGGGCCAGGGTGACGACCGCCTGACCGGCGCTGACGGTCTGCCCCGCCTCGGCCTGCCAGGCGGTGACCACCGCCGCATGATCACTGCGCAGGGTGCTGTAGCCGAGCTGGTCGCGGGCCTGGCTGACCGCCGAGCGTGCCTGCTCCAGCGCGGCGCCGGTGGTTTTCAGGTCGGTCTGGGCGATATCCAGCTGGGCCTGGGCGCCGACGCCACGGTCGTACAGCTGCTGCTGGCGGCGGGCATTGGCCTGGGCGTTGATCCATTGCGCCTGGACCTTGGCCAGGTCGCCTTCGGCGGCGCGCAGCTGGTTTTGCTGGTCGGTCGGATCGAGGGTCGCCAGGGTGTCGCCTGGGCTTACCCGGGCGCCGACATCCAGCCAGCGCCGGGCGATGCGTCCGGACACCCGAAAACCCAAAGTGCTTTCATAGCGGGCCTGGATGGCGCCGGCAAAGCGGCCCAGCTGCGACTGTACCTGCGGCTCGACCAGTGTCGAGAGCACCGGACGGATCGCCTCAGGCGGCGCCTCATCGCCACCGCAGGCGCCCAGCATCAGGCTGGCCGACAGTATCAGCAACTGACGTTTCATGGCGCGGCCCCTCCGTCCTTGGCGCTGACCTTCTCGACCTGCATGCCCGGATGCAGCAGCTGCCCACCGCCTACCACCACGGTCTCGCCGCCCTTGATACCGTCGGCGATCACCACCTTGCCGGTGAGGTAGCGCGCGACCTGGACCTTGCGCAATTCGACCTTGTCGCCCTCGCCCACCACCCACACCGCCGGCTCCTTCAGCGCCTTGGTCAGGGCCGACCACGGCAGCTCGATGCTGGGCCGCCCCTGGGTGTTGCCAGTGGCCGTGACCGGCGACCCCAGTTGCATGCCCGCCGGCACGTTGCGCAGCGCGACCTTGACCTGCACCGTGCCGCTCTCTGCGGACACCGTCGGGGTGATCTCGCGGACCCGGCCCTCGGCCTTGATCGCCGGGTTGTCCAAGAGGCTGACGACAACGCCCTCGTCGCTGGGGGACTTCACCAGCAACGATTCGTAGACATTGAACACCGCGTCACGGTCGCCATCGACCGCCAGGCTGAAGATCGGCATGGTCGCCTGCACCACCTGGCCGACTTCGGCCTGGCGCGCGGTGATCACCCCGTCGGCTTCGGACACCAGCGCCGTGTAGTTCAACTGTTCGTTGGCGTTGGCCAACTGCGCCTGGGCGGCCTTGAGCGCGCTCTGGCTGCTGCGCAGCGCGGCTTCGGCGGAGTCGTACTCGCTCTGGCTGGTGTAGCCCTTGGGCAGGAGCTTCTGCTGACGCACGAACGCGGCGCTGGCCTGGGTAACCCGCGCCTGCTCGGCGAACACCTCGGCCTTGGCCGAGTCGACGTTGTTCTGCAGGTCCTTCGGATCCAGGCGCGCCAGCACCTGGTTGGCCTTGACGTGGTCGCCGACATCGACGCCGCGGGCGATGATCTTGCCGCCCACGCGGAACGACAGGTCGGTCTGCACCCGCGCCTGCACGTCTCCGGTCAAGGTGACCCGGGCGGCGAAGTCGGTGGGCTGCACCTGTTGCACCGCGACCCGGGGCAACACCGGCGCGGCCTCCTCTTTACCACAGCCCGTCAGCATGAACAGCAGCCCCAGGCAAACGACCATCAGCGGACGCGTTACCGTCATGCAGGCTCCTTGCTTCGACAAAGGGAGTGAGGGATGCGTTTGAAAGCGTAGATCAGGGATGGACAAACGACACCGATGTCGGTTCAACAAAGCACAGCGCTATCGGCGATACTGTGGGCCAGACGCTCAAGGACAATGCTGATGCTGACCACCCTGGCCATTGCCAACTACCGCTCGATCAACCAGCTGGTGATGCCGCTCGGGCAGCTCAACGTGATCACCGGTGCCAACGGCAGCGGCAAGTCCAACCTGTACAAAGCCTTGCGCCTGCTGGCCGAGACCGCCCGCGGCGGCGTGGTCAACGCGCTGGCAGCCGAGGGCGGGCTGGAGTCGACCTTCTGGGCCGGTCCCGAGAAACTCTCCCGGCGCATGCTCAACGGCGAGCTGCCGGTGCAAGGCGGGCCACGCCAGCAGGCCAGGCGCCTGAAGATGGGCTTCGCTGGCGAAGACTTCGGCTACGCGATCAGCCTCGGCCTGCCCGAACCCAGCCGGTCAAAGTTCGCCCTGGACCCGCAGATCAAGCAGGAGACGATCTGGGCAGGCCCCCTGTGCCGCCCCGCCAGCCTGCTGGTGCAGCGCAATGCAGGGATGGTCAAGGCCCGCGATGGGCGCCAATGGCAGGTGCTGCACCAGCACATGACCGAGTTCGACAGCCTGTTCGACCAGGTCGGCAGCCTCCAGGGCTCCCCCGAGGTGCCGCATCTGCGCGAGCAGATCCGCAGCTGGCGCTTCTATGACCATTTCCGTACCGATGCCGAGGCCCCTGCCCGGCAATCACGGCTGGGCACGCGCACGCCGGTGCTGCATCACGACGGCCGTGACCTCGCCGCCGCCCTGCAGACCATCGACGAGATCGGCGACCTGCAAGCCCTGCAGGACGCCGTGGGCGACGCCTTTCCCGGCGCCCGGCTCGCGGTCGATGCCCAGCCCGGCGGTCTGTTCGGCCTGCGCTTGCACCAGGCCGGACTGCTGCGGCCGCTGAGCGCCGCGGAGCTGTCCGACGGGACCCTGCGCTACCTGTTGCTGGTGGCGGCCCTGCTCACGCCGCGTCCGCCGAGCATGATGGTGCTCAACGAGCCGGAGACCAGCCTGCACCCGGACCTGCTGCCGGCACTGGCACGCCTGATCCGCCGCGCGGCCCAGCAATGTCAGGTATGGGTGGTATCGCACGCGCCCCGGCTGGTGGCGGCGCTGGAGGAGGATGCCGACTGCAATTCGATCCACCTGGAGAAAAACTTGGGGCAGACCGGTATCGTCGGACAAGGCATGCTGGATGAACCGGCCTGGAACTGGCCGGACCAGGGCTGAAACGATCGCGGGGCAAGTCGCATCGGTGCGCCGATGCGACTTGCCCCGCGATGCGTTGGCTCAGGCCTGCGCGGTGGCCTGGGCCGGACGACGCACCTGCGGCTGCGAGACGTTCGCCGCGGCGCCCTCTTCGATGGCCTGCTGGATCGCCCGGCGGCGACGCTCTTCGGCCTGGCGGCTGAAGTACCAGACCAGGAAGGTCACCAGCGACACCGACAGCAGGATCAGGCTGGCCACGGCGTTGATCTCCGGCTTCACGCCCAGGCGCACGGCCGAGAACACTTCCATCGGCAGGGTGGTCGAGCCCGGGCCGGAGACGAAGCTGGCCAGCACCAGGTCATCCAGCGACAGGGCGAACGACATCATGCCGCCCGCCGCCAGCGACGGCGCGATCATCGGGATGGTGATCAGGAAGAACACCTTCCACGGCTTGGCGCCCAGGTCCATGGCCGCCTCTTCGATGGACAGGTCCAGCTCGCGCAGGCGCGCCGACACCACCACCGCCACATAGGCGGCGCAGAACGTGGTGTGGGCGATCCAGATGGTGACGATGCCCCGCTCCTGGGGCCAGCCGATCATCTGCGCCATGGCCACGAACAGCAGCAGCAGCGACAGACCGGTGATCACCTCGGGCATCACCAGCGGCGCGGTGACCAGGCCACCGAACAGGGTGCGGCCCTTGAAGCGGGTGACCCGGGTCAGCACGAAGGCCGCCAGGGTGCCCAGCGCCACGGCGGCGACCGCCGTGTAGCAGGCGATCTCCAGCGAGCGCATCACCGAACCCATCAGCTGGGTGTTGTCGAGCAGGCCGACGTACCACTTCACCGACCAGCCGCCCCACACCGTCACCAGTTTCGAGGCGTTGAACGAGTAGATCACCAGGATCAGCATCGGCAGGTAGATGAACAGCAAGCCGAGCACCAGCATCAGCTTGGAGAAACTGAAGCGTTTCATGCGCGGCCCTCCATCTCTTTGGCCTGGCTACGGTTGAACAGCAGGATCGGCACGATCAGGATCGCCAGCATCACCACCGCCAGGGCGGATGCCACCGGCCAGTCGCGGTTGTTGAAGAACTCCTGCCACAGCACTTTACCGATCATCAGGGTTTCCGGACCGCCCAGCAGTTCCGGGATGACGAACTCACCGACCACAGGGATGAACACCAGCATGCAGCCAGCGATGATGCCGTTCTTCGACAGCGGCACGGTGATTTTCCAGAAGCTGTTGAAGGTGCTCGAACCCAGGTCCGATGCGGCTTCGAGCAGGCTCTGGTCATGCTTTACCAGGTTGGCGTACAACGGCAGGATCATGAACGGCAGGTACGAATAGACCACGCCGATATATACCGCCAGGTTGGTGTTGAGAATCTGCAGCGGCTGGTCGATCAGGCCCAGCCACAACAGGAAGCTGTTGAGCAGCCCGTTGTTGCTGAGGATGCCCATCCAGGCATAGACGCGGATCAGGATCGCGGTCCAGGTCGGCATCATGATCAGCAGCAGCAAGACCGTCTGCGATTCCTTGTTCGCCTTGGAGATGGCATAGGCCATCGGGTAGCCGATCAGCAGGCACAGCAAGGTGCTGAAGAAGGCCACTTTCAACGAGCCGAGGTAGGCCGCGATGTACAGTTCATCCTCGGTCAGCAGGCCGTAGTTGGCCAGGTTCAGCACCAGCTGGACCTTGCCTTCCAGATAGGTATAGATCTCGGTGTACGGCGGAATCGCCACGTCAGCTTCGGCAAAGCTGATCTTCAATACGATGAAGAACGGCAGCATGAAGAACAGGAACAGCCAGATGAACGGCACGCCGATCACCATGTGCCGTCCTTCGGGGATCAAGCGCTGGAGGGCTCGTTTGAGCTTTCGTGGTTTCATGAGCGCAGTACCACGCCGCTGTCGTCTTCCCACCACACGTAGACTTCGTCATCCCAGGTCGGGCGGGTGCCCTGGCGCTCGGCGTTGGCGACGAACGACTGGACGATCTTGCCGCCGGGCAGCTCGACGTAGAACACCGAGTGGCCGCCGAGGTACGCGATGTCGTGGACCTTGCCGCGCGACCAGTTATGCTCGCAGGTCGGCTGCTCGGTGGTGACCAGCAGCTTCTCCGGACGCAGGGCGTAGGTGATGTGCTTGTCCTCGACCGAGGTGGTGACGCCGTGGCCGACGTAGATCTTGCGCTCCAGTTCCGGGCTGGCAATGATCGCGTGGCCTTCGGCGTCGTCTACCACCTCGCCCTCGAACAGATTGACGTTGCCGATGAACTCGCAAACCAGGCGGCTGGTCGGGGTTTCATAGACGTCGATCGGGCTGCCGATCTGGGCGATCCAGCCCAGGTGCATGATGGCGATGCGCTGGGCCATGGTCATGGCCTCTTCCTGGTCGTGGGTCACCATCACGCAGGTCACGCCCACGCGCTCGATGATCTCCACCAGTTCCAGCTGCATCTGCGAACGCAGTTTCTTGTCCAGCGCGCCCATCGGCTCGTCGAGCAGCAACAGTTTCGGGCGCTTGGCCAGCGAGCGGGCCAGGGCCACGCGCTGACGCTGGCCACCGGACAGCTGGTGCGGCTTGCGCTTGGCGTACTGGGTCATGTGCACCAGCTTGAGCATCTCGGCCACGCGGGCATCGATCTCGGCCTTGGGCATCTTGTCCTGCTGCAGGCCGAAGGCGATGTTCTGCGCCACGGTCATGTGCGGGAACAGCGCGTAGGACTGGAACATCATGTTGATCGGCCGCTCGTAGGGCGGCATGTCGGTGATGTCGACGCCATCGAGGAAGATCCGCCCTTCGGTCGGACGCTCGAAGCCGGCCAGCATGCGCAGCAAGGTCGATTTGCCGGACCCGGAGCCGCCCAGCAGGGCGAAGATCTCACCCTTGCGGATTTCCAGGGACACATCGTCCACGGCTACCGTTTCGTCGAATTTTTTTGTGACCCGGTCGATCTTGACCAGCACCTGCTTGGGTTGCTGGCCACCCTCGAGGGCTTTCTTATAGGCACCGGAGGCAACTGCCATGAGTGAAACTCCCAACAAGATTTATGTGCCCGCCGCTGCGCTGGCGGGCCTGGATTGTTACTTGCCCGACTTGACCTTGGTCCAGCTGCGGGTCATCAAACGTTGCACCTTGGGTGGCAACTCAGCGTTGACGAACATCTTGTCCAGCACTTCCTGCGGTGGGTAAACCGCGGCGTCAGTCCTCACGGCCTGGTCCATCAGGTCGCCAGCCTTGGGGTTCGGGTTGGCGTAACCGACGTAATCACTGACCTGGGCGATCACCTCAGGTTTCAGCAAATAGTTGATGAAGGCGTGGGCCTCCTTGACGTTGCTGGCGTCCTTGGGAATCGCCAGCACATCGAACCAGAGGTTGCCGCCTTCCTTGGGAATGGCGTAGGCCAGTTTCACGCCCTTCTTCGCTTCTTCAGCGCGGGCCTTGGCCTGGAAAATGTCGCCGGAGAAGCCGGCGGCCACGCAGATGTCGCCGTTGGCGAGATCGGTGATGTACTTCGATGAGTGGAAGTAGGTCACGTACGGGCGCACGGCCAGCAGTTTCTCTTCCGCCTTCTGGTAGTCCTTGGGGTTGCTGCTGTTCGGGTCCAGGCCCATGTAGTTGAGCACCGCCGGGAGCATCTCGTCGGCCGAGTCGAGGAAGGCCACGCCGCACTGGCTGAGCTTCTTCATGTTCTCGGGTTCGAACAGCACCGCCCAGGAGTCGATCTTGTCGGTGCCCAGTACCGCCTTGACCTTCTCGACGTTGTAGCCGATGCCATTGGTGCCCCACAGGTAAGGGACGGCGTACTGGTTGCCCGGGTCGTTCTTCTCCAGACGCTTCATCAGCGCCGGGTCGAGGTTCACGTAGTTGGGCAGCAGGTCACGGTCGAGCTTCTGGAAAGCGCCCGCCTTGATCTGCTTGCCGAGGAAATGGTTGGACGGCACGACCACGTCATAGCCGGTGCGCCCGGCCAGCAGTTTGCCTTCCAGCGTCTCGTTGCTGTCGAAGACGTCGTATTTCGGGGTGATGCCGGTTTCCTTCTGGAAAGCGGCGAGGGTATTGGGGCCAACGTAGTCGGACCAGTTGTAGATGTGCACCGTGGGCGCCGCTTGGACGCTGCAAGCCAGCGTCAGACCCGCTCCGGCCATCAAGGCCTTGCGAAAAACAGAAATAGACAAGTGGGTGGTCCTCACAATCAGTGCCTTTGCGGGCAGTAAACCTCGGCCGCACACGCAAAACCGGCGCGCAACTTACCTTCACGGCGTGGATGCCGCAAACTTATTTGCCTTAACCTGCCTCCAGGCCGGGAAACCCCGGCCCAGAGGGCCTTGCATCGGGCTTACTTGCCCGACTTGATCTTGGTCCAGCTGCGGGTGATCTCGCGCTGGGCGGTCTTTTCCGGCGCCTTGATGGCGTACAGCTTGGCCTTCACTTCATCGGACGGGTAGATCGCCGGATCGCTGGTGATCTCTTTGTCCACCAGCGGGGTGGCTGCCTTGTTGCCGTTCGGGAAGCGCACGGCATTGGTGATGCCGGCCATCACTTCCGGTTGCAGCAGGAAGTCCATGAACTTGTAGGCGGCCTCGACGTTCTCGGCGTCTTTCGGAATGGCGACCATGTCATAGAAGGTGCCGGCACCTTCCTTCGGAATGGTGTAGCTCAGCTTGACCTTGTCGCCGGCCTCGTGGGCACGGGCCTTGGACTGCTCCAGGTCACCCGAGTAACCCACGGCCACGCAGATGTTGCCGTTGGCCAGGTCCGAGATGTACTTGGAAGAGTGGAAGTAGGTGATCGAAGGACGGATCTTCAGGAACAGGTCTTCCGCGGCCTTCAGGTCTTCCTTCTTGGTGCTGTCGCTGGGCAGGCCCAGGTAGTGCAGCGCGGCCGGGATCATCTCGGTCGGGGCATCGAGGAAGCTCACGCCGCAGCTCTTGAGCTTGGCGATGTTCTCAGGCTTGAACACGGCGTCCCACGAGTCGATCTTGTCCACGCCCAGCGCGGCCTTGACCTTCTCCGGGTTGTAGCCGATGCCGATCGAACCCCACATGTAAGGGAAGGCGAACTTGTTGCCTGGGTCGCTGGCATCGCCCACGGCCTTGAGCAGTGCCGGGTCGAGGTTCTTCCAGTTGGGCAACTTGGAGCGGTCCAGCTCTTGATAGACGCCGGCCTTGATTTGCTTGGCCAGGAAGTTGTTCGATGGCACGACGATGTCGTAGCCCGACTTGCCCGCCAGCAGCTTGGCTTCGAGGGTCTCGTTGCTGTCGAAGACGTCGTAGACCACCTTGATGCCGGTCTGCTTCTCGAAGTTGGCCACGGTGTCCGGGGCGATGTAGTCCGACCAGTTGTAGACGTGCAGCACCTTGTCGTCAGCCTGAACAGCGGTCGCCATGGCACCCATCAGGGCCGCGGCCAGCAGCGTCTTGCCCAATTTCTTCATGCGTAATGCTCCAGAATTTATTATCAAGCCATCTGTTCAGCAGCCAGGTACCACGGGACGCGCGCTGGGCGACTAAACAGCCGTTAGTCTGGCAAGTTACAAGGCGCTGTTTCAACAGAAGCAGGGCCTTGTAACGACTTAATGTCACCTCGCCAGCCTAGCAGACTGTCATTTGACCGCTTCGTAGGTCAGGTCCAGGCACTTGCGCGCCTTTTCCACCAGTTCGTCGATCTCTTCGCGACTGATCACCAGCGGCGGCGCGATGATCATGGTGTCGCCCACCGCGCGCATCACCAGGCCGTTCTCGAAGCAGTGGGTGCGGCAGATCATGCCAACGCCCTTGCCCTCGTAACGGCTGCGGGTGGCCTTGTCCTTGACCAGCTCGATCGCGCCGAGCAGGCCCAGGCCGCGTACCTCGCCCACCAGCGGATGGTCCTGCAGCTCACGCAGTCGTTTTTGCAAATACGGTGCCGTTTCGTTGCGGGCACGCTCGACAATCTTCTCGTCACGCAGGATGCGCAGGTTTTCCAGACCCACCGCCGCCGCCACCGGGTGGCCGGAGTAGGTGAAGCCGTGGTTGAAATCGCCACCTTCGCTGATCACCTTGGCCACTTTGTCACGCACGATCACACCGCCCATGGGGATGTAACCGGAGGTCAGGCCCTTGGCGATGGTCATCAGGTCAGGCGCAAGGTCGTAGTAGTCGGAGCCGAACCACTCGCCGGTGCGACCAAAACCGCAGATCACTTCGTCGGCAACGAACAGGATGTCGTACTTGGCGAGGATCTCCTTGATCTTCGGCCAGTAGGTCTCAGGCGGAATGATCACCCCACCGGCGCCCTGGATCGGCTCGGCGATGAAGGCGGCGACATTGTCCTCGCCGACTTCGAGAATCTTCTTCTCCAGCTGTTCGGCCGCCCACACGCCGAACTCATCCGGCGTCATGTCGCCACCCTCGCCGAACCAGTACGGCTGCGGGATATGCACGATGCCCGGAATCGGCAGGCCACCCTGCTCGTGCATGCCGCTCATGCCGCCCAGGCACGCACCCGCAAAGGTGGAGCCGTGGTAGCCGTTGATGCGACCGATGATGGTCTGCTTGTGCGGCTTGCCCTTCAGCGCCCAGTAGTGACGGACCATGCGCAGCACGGTGTCGTTGCCCTCGGAGCCGGAGCCGGTGAAGAACACATGGGTCATGCCCTTGGGCGCCACGTCGGTAATCGCCTTGGCCAACTCCAGCGCCGGCGGGTGAGCGGTCTGGAAGAACAGGTTGTAGTACGGCAGCTCGCGCATCTGCTTTTCTGCCGCCTGCACCAGCTCTTCACGACCATAGCCGACCGCCACGCACCACAGGCCGGCCATGCCGTCGAGGATCTTGTGCCCCTCGCTGTCCCACAAATGCACGCCCTGCGCCTTGGTGATGATGCGCGGCCCCTTCTCCTTCAGCTGCTTGTAGTCACTGAAAGGTGCAAGGTGGTGCTCGCCGCTCAGGGTTTGCCATTCACGGGTTTGCGGGTTGTTGACGCTCATGTGCCTCTCCATTTTCCGGTGGCCGCCCGCAGGCGGCCTCAGGGTTGATCACACAGCAAACAGCAGGAACTCACGCTCCCAGGAGCTGATGACGCGCTTGAAGTTCTCATGCTCGGCGCGCTTGGTGGCGACGTAGCCGGTGATGAATTTCTTGCCCAGGTACTGCACCAGCGCGCGGCTGTTCTCCATGCGCTCGAGGGCGTCCTCGATGGTCAGCGGCAGGCGCAGGTTGCGCCGCTCGTAACCACGGCCCTGCACCGGCGCGCTGGCCTCGATGCCTTCGACCATGCCGATGTAGCCGCACAGCAGGCTCGCGGCGATGGCCAGGTAGGGGTTGGCGTCGGCGCCCGGCAGGCGATTCTCGACCCGGCGATTCTGCGGGCCGGCATCGGGTACGCGCAGGCCAACGGTACGGTTCTCTTCGCCCCACTCGACGTTCACCGGTGCCGAGGTGTCCGGCAGGAAGCGGCGGAACGAGTTGACGTTGGGGGCGAACAGCGGCAGCGCCTCGGGGATGAACTTCTGCAAGCCGCCGATATGGTGCAGGAACAGCTCGCTCATGCTGCCGTCGGCGTTGGAGAAGATGTTCTTGCCGGTGGCCACGTCGACCACGCTCTGGTGCAGGTGCATCGCGCTGCCCGGCTCGCCGGTCATGGGCTTGGCCATGAAGGTGGCGGCCACGTTGTGCTTGAGCGCGGCCTCGCGCATGGTGCGCTTGAACACCAGGATCTGGTCGGCCAGGTGCAGGGCATCGCCGTGACGGAAGTTGATTTCCATCTGCGCGGTGCCGTCCTCGTGGATCAGCGTGTCGAGGTCCAGCTGCTGCAGTTCGCACCAGTCATAGACGTCCTCGAACAGTGGGTCGAATTCGTTGGCCGCCTCGATGGAGAACGACTGCCGCCCGGTTTCCGGACGGCCGGAACGACCCACCGGCGGCTGCAGCGGAAAGTCCGGGTCTTCGCTACGCTTGGTGAGGTAGAACTCCATCTCGGGCGCGACGATCGGCTGCCAGCCCTTGTCGGCGTAGAGTTTCAGGACCTTCTTCAATACGTTGCGCGGCGACAGTTCGACCGGGTTGCCCTTCTTGTCGTAGGTGTCGTGGATCACCTGGGCGGTCGGCTCGATGGCCCACGGTACGAGAAACACCGCGTTCTCGTCGGGGCGGCAGATCATGTCGATGTCGGCCGGGTCGAGCAGTTCGTAATAGATGTCGTCGTCGACGTAGTCGCCGGTCACGGTCTGCAGCAGCACGCTTTCAGGCAGGCGCATGCCTTTCTCGGCGATGAACTTGTTGGTGGGCGAGATCTTGCCGCGGGTGATGCCGGTCAGGTCGCTGATCAGGCATTCCACTTCGGTGATCTTGTGCTCTTTCAACCAATCGGTGAGCTGGTCGAGGTTGTGACTCATAAATACCTCAGGAGGTAATGTGGCGCGATTGAAGGCAACCGGCGGCCACTGACGCCAGGCGTCGGGCAAAGTCGGCGCGCAGGGCGCCGAGGGGCCTGGAAAGGCCCGCGCCTTGATTCTGGATGCTGTGCATGGCTAAAGCAAAAACCCTCGCGCAGGACGACAGTGGAGGCACGCCATGACGGCGCGTCCGGACAGAAAGCGAAGGGCAGAAGGAAAGGAGGTGTTGCGGTAAAGCGTTACGAGGTATGGTTTTTTTTCGCGAACCGTCAATTATTGCGGCCAGCGCGGCGCCCCTTTGATACAGGCGTGCGATGACCGGACGGCAACCGGGAGATGTACCTGAACGCACCGTGCATGCGGCGCTGACAGGTCTCGGCAAGCGGACCATGTGACCCTCGTATTATTGTGTTCTGGGTTGTGACCGAGCTTATCCTCGTTCATTTTTTTACACAACCTCTCCGTAAAAAATAAAACACGCCCCGCTCGGGATAACCCTTCAGGGCAAAAATAGCGGATAATGGCACGCCCCGATATGCAGCAAATCTGCCGTAGATGTGCCATTTAAGGGCATCATGGGGTTGGCTTGACTTCACCTGGTCTTTCCGATTGACTGAGGTTGCAAGCCCCCCTTGATTGATATTTTTAACAACAAAGGTGTTGCATCATGTCGGTACCCCCGCGTGCCGTTCAGCTTAACGAAGCGAACGCGTTCCTTAAGGAACATCCTGAGGTTCTCTACGTTGACCTTCTGATTGCAGATATGAATGGTGTGGTGCGTGGCAAGCGCATCGAGCGCACCAGCCTCCACAAGGTTTACGAGAAAGGCATCAACCTGCCTGCCTCCCTCTTCGCCCTGGATATCAACGGTTCAACCGTCGAAAGCACAGGCCTTGGCCTGGACATCGGCGACGCCGACCGTATCTGCTACCCCATCCCCGGCACCCTCTCCAACGAACCCTGGCAGAAGCGCCCGACCGCGCAACTGCTGATGACCATGCACGAGCTCGAAGGCGAGCCCTTCTTCGCCGACCCGCGCGAAGTACTGCGCCAGGTGGTGAGCAAGTTCACCGAGATGGGCCTGACCATCTGCGCCGCGTTCGAGCTGGAGTTCTACCTGATCGACCAGGAGAACGTGAACGGCCGTCCGCAGCCGCCGCGCTCGCCGATCTCGGGCAAGCGCCCGCAGTCGACCCAGGTCTACCTGATCGACGACCTCGACGAATACGCCGACTGCCTGCAGGACATCCTCGAAGGCGCGAAGGAGCAAGGCATCCCGGCCGACGCCATCGTCAAGGAAAGCGCCCCGGCGCAGTTCGAAGTCAACCTGCACCACGTCCCCGACCCGCTCAAGGCCTGTGACTACGCGGTGCTGCTCAAGCGCCTGATCAAGAACATCGCCTACGACCATGAAATGGACACCACATTCATGGCCAAGCCCTACCCGGGCCAGGCAGGCAACGGCCTGCATGTACACATCTCCGTGCTGGACAAGGATGGCAACAACATCTTCACCAGCGAGGATCCCGAGCAGAACGCCGCGCTACGTCACGCTGTCGGCGGTGTGCTCGAGACCCTGCCTGCCTCGATGGCGTTCCTCTGCCCGAACGTCAACTCGTACCGCCGTTTCGGCGCGCAGTTCTACGTGCCGAACGCACCGAGCTGGGGCCTGGACAACCGCACCGTGGCCCTGCGCGTGCCGACCGGCTCGCCGGACGCCGTACGCATCGAGCACCGGGTGGCCGGCGCCGACGCCAACCCGTACCTGATGATGGCGGCCGTGTTGGCCGGCGTGCACCACGGTCTGACCAACAAGATCGAACCGGGCGAGCCGATTGAAGGCAACTCGTACGAGCAGCTGGAGCAGAGCCTGCCGAACAACCTGCGCGATGCCCTGCGCGAGCTGGACGACAGCGAGATCCTCAACAAGTACATCGATCCGAAGTACATCGACATCTTCGTCGCGTGCAAGGAGAGCGAGCTGGAGGAGTTCGAGCATTCGATCTCCGACCTCGAGTACAACTGGTACCTGCATACCGTGTAAACGATAACGCCGCCCACAAGGGCGGCGTTTTTCTTTGCCATCGCATCGCGGGTCAAGCCCGCTCCCACGTGTGCCAGCCCGTGTACACCGTGGGAGCGGGCTTGACCCGCGATGGCATCAGAGCGGCTTCTCGAAGATCTTCGAATTGCGCTGGTAGTTGTACAGCGAAGCCCGCGCCGCCGGCAGCCGTTCCACGCCACTGGGTGCAAAGCCACGCTCACGGAACCAGTGCGCGGTGCGGGTCGTCAGCACGAACAGGGTGTTCAGCCCCAGCGCCCGCGCCCGCTCCTCAATGCGCTCGAGCAGTTCGTCGCCACGCCCGCCATGCCGGTACTCCGGGTTCACCGCCAGGCACGCCAGCTCCCCGGCTTCGGAATCGGCAATCGGGTACAACGCCGCGCAGGCGATGATCATGCCCTCGCGCTCGACCACGCTGAACTGCTCGATCTCCCGCTCCAGCACCTCGCGCGAGCGACGCACCAGGATGCCCTGCTCTTCCAGCGGGCTGATCAGCTCCAGCAGGCCGCCGACATCCTCGATGGTCGCCTCGCGCACCACTTCGAACTGCTCCTGAGACACCAGCGTCCCGCCACCGCCACGGGTGAACAGCTCGGTCAGCAACGCACCGTCCTCGGCATAGCTGACGATATGGCTGCGCGCCACGCCCCCCTTGCAGGCCTCGGCGGCGGCATCCAGCAACTCGGCCTGGTAGTCGCTGCCCAGGCGTTGCAGGTGCGGCGCGATCTGCTGTGGCCGCAGCTCACGCACCAGTTGGCCATGCGCATCCAGCAGGCCAGGTTCAGCGCCGAACAGCAGCAGCTTGTCCGCGCCCAGTTCGATTGCGGCACGGGTGGCCACGTCCTCGCAGGCGAGGTTGAAGATCTCGCCGGTCGGCGAATAGCCCAGCGGCGACAGCAGCACGATGGAGCGCTCATCGAGCAGGCGGTTGATGCCTTTGCGGTCAACCCGGCGCACTTCGCCGGTGTGGTGGTAGTCGACCCCTTCGAGCACGCCGATCGGCCGCGCCGTGACCAGGTTGCCGGAGGCCACCCGCAGGCGCGAGCCCTGCATCGGAGAGGCCGCCATATCCATCGACAGGCGCGCCTCGATGGCCAGGCGCAAGGCGCCCACCGCATCGATCACGCAGTCGAGCGTTGCCGCATCGGTGATGCGCATGCCGTGATGATAGTGCGGGGTCAAGCCGCGGGCGGCCAGGCGGCTTTCGATTTGCGGGCGCGAGCCGTGGACCAGCACCAGCCGCACACCAAGGCTGTGCAGCAGCACCAGGTCGTGGACAATGTTGCCGAAATTCGGGTGTTCGACGCCATCACCGGGAAGCATGACCACGAAGGTGCAGTCGCGGTGGGCGTTGATGTAGGGAGACGCATGACGCAGCCAGTTGACGTAATCGGGCATGACAGGGCCTGTGGATAAGTGAACGGAGAACGAAAAGGCGCACAACGTTCGAAAGTCATCGTCGGAACAGGCTTGCGGTCACGCGCGGTCTCCTCTGGTCAGGGAAAGATCAATGGCTCAGGCAATAGTGCCGGATCAGGTCACGGAGTAGACGCACAGTAGGCTCGATTCGTGACATTTCCAGGCATTCGCCGGGCTGGTGCGCGCAGGCGATGTCACCCGGGCCGAGCACGATGGTCTGGCAACCGAGCTGCTGAAGATAAGGCGCTTCGGTGCCAAAGGCCACCGCTTCGGCGCGGTGACCGGTCAGGCGTTCGGCCAGGCGCACCAGTTCACTGTCGGCGTCCTGCTCGAATGGCGGTACTTCGGGGAACAGCGGCGCATAGTCGATACGCACGTCGTGGCGTTCGGCCAAAGGCGCGATCTTGCCACGAATCGCCGCGCGCAGCTGCTCGACATCCATGCCCGGCAGCGGGCGCAGGTCGAACTCCAGGGCGCACTGGCCACAGATGCGGTTGGGGTTGTCGCCACCATGGATGCAGCCGAAGTTCAGAGTCGGCGTCGGCACCGTGAACTGCGGGTTGCGGTACTGCTCCTGCCAGGTACGACGCAGGCCCATCAGCTCGCCCATCACCGCGTGCATGGCTTCCATGGCGCTGCGGCCCAAGCTCGGATCCGACGAATGGCCACTGCGCCCGAGGATGTCGATACGGTCCATGAGGATGCCCTTGTGCATCCTGATCGGCTTGAGCCCGGTGGGCTCGCCGATCACCGCCGCCCGTCCGAGCGGCTGGCCGGCCTCGGCCAGAGCGCGGGCGCCGGACATCGAGCTTTCCTCGTCGCAGGTGGCGAGGATCAGCAGCGGTTGCTTGAAATCGTGCTCAAGCAGCGGGATGACCGCGTCGATGACCAGGGCGAAGAAGCCTTTCATGTCGCAGCTGCCCAGCCCGACCCAGCGACCATCGACCTCGGTCAGCTTGAGCGGATCGCTGCGCCACAGCTGCGGGTCGTAGGGCACGGTATCGCTGTGTCCGGCCAGCACCAGGCCGCCCGGGCCGGTGCCGCGGCTGGCCAGGAGGTTGAACTTGCCGGGGCTGACCTGCTGGATCTCGCAGGTGAAGCCCAGGTCGCCCAGCCAGCCGGCCAGCAGGTCGATGACCGCGCGGTTGGACTGGTCCAGCGCAGGCTGGGTGCAACTGACCGAGGGCGCGGCGATCAGGGCGGCGAACTGGTCTTTCAGCGACGGCAACGGCATGCGCGGACTCCTCGACGGCGTGAAAGGCATCATAACAATGGCGACCCGTCACCTGGCAATCCACAGCATCCTCGTGGAGCAAGTACTGTAGACTGCCCAGTAACGATGCCCCTCCTTCCGAGCCCGCGATGCACAAAGAAACCGAACTCAAACTCCGCGCCAGCCGCGAGACCCTTGCCGCCCTGCGCGAGCACCCCCTGCTGAAGAAGCGCAACAAGTCCGGCTGGCAGACCCGCGAATTGCTCAACCAGTACTTCGACACCCCCGAGCGCGACCTGTCCGCCGCCCGTGTCGCCCTGCGCCTTCGCCGTGATGGCGAGGTCATCATCCAGACCCTCAAGTGCCGTGGTCAGAGCGTCGCCGGCCTGTCCGAGCGCAACGAGCACGAGTGGCACCTGGACAAGGTCAAGCTCGACCTGAAGAAGCTCGACGCCACCTGCTGGCCCGAGCAACTGGCCGAGCTGGACAAGAAGACCATCAAGCCGCTGTTCACCACCGACTTCACCCGCGAGTACGCCGAGATCGCCTGGGGCCGTGGCAAGGCGAAGGTGGTGATCGAGGCCGCGCTGGACCAAGGTTTCGTGATCGCCGGCAAGCGCAAGGAAGAAATCTGCGAGCTGGAGCTGGAACTGCGTGAAGGTCCCCCTGAGGCGCTGTTGGAGCTGGCCGCCGAGCTGGCCGCCAGCCTGCCACTGATGCCCTGCGACATCAGCAAGGCCGAGCGCGGCTACCGCCTGCTCGATCCGGACAGCTACGAGTTGGGCCTGCCGGTGACCGAACTGCAGGCCGAGATGCCGCTGGACGACGCCTACGCCGCCCTCGCCTGGCAACTGCTGGGCAGCAGCCAGCGCCTGGCCGAGCAGTATCGCCACAATGGCCACTGGCGCCTGCTGCAGGACTGGGTTCGCTGCCTGGCCGAACTGCGCGCCCTCACCGCAAGCCTCGGCCAGGCCGCGCCGCGCCCGACCACCCGTGCCCTGCGCGCCAGCCTCGACGCGCTGCTGGAAGACTGGCGCCCGCTGGTGCTGGCCGGCAACGATGACGAGGACATTCGCCGCGCCGCCCCCGAGCAGTTCGCCGAAGAACTGGAAGACCCGCGCTGGGGCCAGTTCTCCCTGGAGACCGCACGTTGGCTGAGCGCCCGCGCCTGGACCGCCGAGCGCAAGGGCCGTGGCGAGCGCCAGGGCAAGGCGCAGCTGGCCAGCTGGCTGCAGCACCTGCTGGGTGAGGAGTCTCGCGCCCTGAAGCTGCCGCTGTACGTGCAGCGCCCGGAAGACCTGGCCGAACAGCTGCCACGCATCGAATGCGTGCAGAGCTGGCTGCACCACGCCCGCCAGGTGCTGGACCTGCCGCAACAGGACCGCCTCTACGGCGAGCTGAACAAGCTGCACGAACTGGCCGAGCAACCCCTGGTGGAAGAAGGCAAGGAAGAACTGCTCGAAGCCCGTATCGAGCAGGCCCGCGCCATTGAGCAGAACCGCGCCTGGAAACACCTGCTCAAGGCCTGAGTCCGCGCTGCCCGCTCCTGCACTTCGTGGGAGCGGCGGTGCGCCGTTGCGACTTGCCCCGCAATCGACTCGTCAGGGTCTCAATGGCAAGCTCGTGGTCGACTTGATCTCCGACAACGCCACGATCGAGTTCACTTCCTGGATACCCGGCACGTTCGACAGCTTCTCGAAGAAGAACCGCTCATAAGCCTCGATATCCGAGGTAACGATGCGCAGCAGGAAGTCCACCGCCCCCATCAGCACGTAGCATTCCAGCACTTCGGGAAACCCGCGGATCGCCTCGGTGAACTCGGCGAAGTTCGAGCGCCCATGCGCATTGAGTTTCACCTCGGCAAAGATCTGCGTGTTCAGCCCCACCTTCTTGCGATCCAGCAGGGTCACCTGCGCGCGGATCACGCCCTCCTCCCTCAAGCGCTGGATGCGCCGCCAGCATGGCGACTGCGACAAGCCCACGCGCTCGGCGATCTGCGCGCTGGACAGCGACGCGTCCTCCTGCAGCAGCTCGAGGATGCGCCGATCATAGGCATCCAATCCACCATGCATTATCAATTCTCCAAAATTCAACTTTGCGAATTAAACTATTCTCAATAGATAGAAAACGCTCAAATCATAGCGAAAAAATACCACCGCCAACGTGCAAGAATTTCTTCACTTTCGTGGAGAAACGCCATGCACTCAGCCGAACAGCCCAGGATCGATGCCTGGGCCGCCAACACCGCCCACAGCACCGTCCACTATCGCCTGCAGGCCGAGGCGGAACCGGACAGCCTGTGCCGGGTGCTCAACCTGTTCGCCCTGCAGTTCCTCACACCACATAGCGTCCAGGTCAACCAGTGCGATGACCTGCTGGACATGGAAATCGGCATCGGCGGCCTGAGCTGGCACCGCGCCGAAGTCATCGCGCAGAAGCTGCGCAACCTGGTCTGCGTGGCCGATGTCAGCCTGGAGTGCCGGCCACGCCTGGCGCAGGCCGCCTCGGCCTGAACGCCCCCTGGCAAGATTCCGAAACCCTTTATTCACCCCCACCATTGCGTCCTCTGACTAGCCTTGCCAGCGTCATGGATCACCTGGCAGGGATCTCGCCATGTTTGCCAACGCTAGCCAAGACCTGGACCTGAACCGGCTGCTCGACGCCTTGCTCGCCGAACAGCGGATCGCCGCCTGCGATGCGCTCAAGGCGCTCGAGCGGGCCAGGCAACACCCTGACGAGCATCCCCTGGAGCTGATCGCCGCGCTGGCCCTGGCAGATCCGTTACACCCTGGCCAGCACCTGGACCTGCATGCGCTCTGCCACTGGTTGGCCGATCAGGTGGGCCAGCCATTCCTGCACATCGACCCGCTGCAGGTCGACCTGGCACAGGTTGCCAGCCTGATGTCAGCGGCCTTCGCCGAACGTCACGGCATCCTCGCCGTGGCGCTGGACGACAGCAGCGTGACCGTGGCCAGCGCCCAACCCTATCGACGTGACTGGGAGGCCGACCTGTGCCACGGCCTTGGCAAGCGCGTGCAACGTGTGCTGGCCAGCCCCCGGCAGATCCGCCAACTGACGCCCACCTTCTTCGGCCTGGCGCGTTCACTGCGCAATGCCCAGCAGCCCCCGGCGCCCGGGCTCGGCGAACTGGAGCAGCTGCTGGAGCTGGGTGCCAGCCAGGCCCAAGCGGGCGCCGAGGATCAGCATGTGGTGCGCATTGTCGACTGGGTGCTGCAGTACGCCATCGAGCAGCGTGCCAGTGATATCCACCTGGAACCGCGCCGCGAACTGGGCCACCTGCGCCTGCGCATCGATGGCCTGCTGTACCCTGTCTACGCCTTCCCGGCGGGCGTCGCACTGGCCATGGTCAGCCGCCTGAAGCACCTGGGTCGGATGAACGTGGCGGAGAAGCGTCGGCCCCAGGACGGTCGCCTGAAAAGCCGCCTGCCGGATGGCGTGCAGATCGAGCTGCGCCTGTCCACGCTGCCCACGCCATTCGGCGAGAAGCTGGTGCTGCGTCTGTTCGATCCGCAGCTACGCCATGAAACCCTCGAGCACCTCGGCCTGGAGGCGCCCTTGCTGGCCCAGTGGAAAACCCTGCTGCAACGGCGCCAGGGCATCCTGCTGGTAACCGGCCCCACTGGCTCGGGCAAGACCAGCACCCTCTACGCCAGCCTGCGCCACCTGGCCACGCCCCAGGTCAACCTGTGCAGCATCGAGGACCCCATCGAGCGCCTGGAGCCGGCGATCAACCAGCTACAGGTGCAACCCGGCCTGGGCCTGGGCTTCGCCGATGGCGTGCGCGCTCTGCTGCGGCAGGATCCGGACATCATCATGATCGGCGAGATCCGCGACCAGGAAACCGCCCAAGTGGCGGTACAGGCGGCGCTGACCGGCCACCTGGTACTGTCCACCTTGCACACCGACGATGCCTGCGCGGCAATCACCCGCCTGCAGGAGCTGAAGGTGGCCGACTACCTGATCAGGGCCACGTTGCTGGGGGTCATGGCCCAACGGCTGGTGCGCACCTTGTGTCCTGCCTGCCAAGGCATGGAACACACCGATCGCCCCGCCTGCCAGACCTGTCGGGGCAGCGGCTTTCATGGCCGCACCGGGCTGTTCGAGCTGCTACGGGTCGACAGCGCGCTACGCCAGCGCATCACCCCAGGCGCCGACCTGGAAGTGCTGCGCCAGCAGGCGATCGCTGATGGCCTGCACGACCTGCGCCGCAGCGGAAGCCGCCTGGCCGAGCAACGGCTGACCTCCATCGAGGAGGTGCTACGGGTCTGTGGATAAGTAAGAAATCTCCCGTGTGGTCGGGAACTTGGCCGCGGTAAAACGGATCAAACCGGCATTCCGACAGCCCTCATCGACCGAGGTGATTCATCATGCGTTTCAAAACAGCCATCGCAGCCACCGTCCTCTGTTCGCTGCCCCTCGGCTCGGCCATGGCCGACACGTTCTGGCGCAACATCATCTCCTCCGGTGCCACCACTGCCTCGACCTACCTGACCTTCAAGGACCACAAACTGATCGTCGCCGCCCAGGACGACGCCGGCAGCTTCGTCGCCAGTGAGGGCGCCATCCGCGGTCCGTTCCTGGAAGCCGCGATTCGCCAGGTACGCGCGGACAACCCGGGCGTCCAGGCCAGCGACATGGAACTGGCCAACGCGATCCTGGCCAAGAACGCCGTGGCCGAGTAAGTCCCGGGCTGCTTTGCAGCCCATCGCAGGCAAGCCGGCGATGGGCCGCACAGCGGCCCCAATGCAAGACAGTTTCCCCTCCCACGCCAGACGCTAGCGATACGCCTCCACCGGCACGCACGCACAGAACAGGTTCCTGTCTCCATACACGTTGTCGACCCGGTTCACCGCCGGCCAGTACTTGTGCTGACGCGCGTGAGCGCTGGGGGCGATGCCCTGCTCGATGCTGTACGGCCGGTCCCAGGGCGCGAGCACGTCGGCCAGGGTGTGCGGCGCATGCTTGAGCGGATTGTCCTCGGCCGGCCAGTTGCCCTCCTGAACTTGGGCAATCTCGGCCCTGATCGCCAGCATCGCCTCGACGAAACGGTCCAGTTCGGCTTTCGACTCGCTCTCGGTGGGCTCGACCATCAGCGTGCCCGGCACTGGGAACGACATGGTCGGCGCATGGAAGCCGTAGTCCATCAGGCGCTTGGC